>NZ_CAJYIU010000020.1 GCF_913775355.1 uncultured Aureimonas sp. | reverse complement strand
CGCGTCCGGCGGACGCCACATTCAGGATCTTGCCGCGCAAGGGGAGGATCGCCTGGCGGGCCCGGTCGCGCGCCTGCTTGGCGGAGCCACCGGCCGAGTCGCCCTCGACGATGAAGAGTTCCGCACCAGCGGCGCCCGTCTGCGAGCAGTCGGCGAGCTTGCCGGGCAGGCGCAGCTTGCGCGTTGCCGTCTTGCGGCTGACCTCCTTCTCCTGCTTGCGCCGAAGCCGCTCGTCGGCCCGCTCGACCACCCAGTCGATCAGACGCGCAGCGTCCTGCGGCGACGACGCCAACCAGATGTCGAAGGAATCGCGGATCGAATTTTCCACGATGCGCTGAGCTTCAGCCGTGGCGAGACGGTCCTTCGTCTGGCCGACGAACTCGGGCTCGCGGATGAAGACCGAGAGCATCGCTGATGCCGTGATCATCACGTCCTCGGCGGTGATGCTCGCCGCCCGCCGGTTCCCGGACAGTTCGGCAAAGGCCTTCAGGCCGCGCAGCAGGACGGCGCGGAGACCCGCTTCGTGCGTTCCGCCTTCGGGCGTCGGGATGGTGTTGACGTAGGAGCGGACGGCACCGTCCTCCTGCGTCCACGAGACGGCCCATTCGACCGCGCCGTGGCCGGATACCTTTTCCGAGCGACCCGCAAAACTCTGAGCGGTGACCCGCGTCTGCCCCTCGAGCGAGGCTTCCAGATAGTCCTTGAGCCCGCCGGGGAAGTGGAAACTGGCGCGCGCGGGAACCTTGCCGTCCGCCGGCAAGAGCGATGGCGCGCAGGACCAACGGATTTCGACGCCGCCGAAGAGATAGGCTTTCGACCGGGCCATCGCGAAGAGGCGCGCGGGCTCGAACTTCGCGCCGACCCCGAAAATCTGCGCGTCGGGATGAAAGCGAACGCGCGTGCCCCGCCGGTTCTGGACCTCGCCGACCTCGGCCAGCGGGCTGGTCGGCAGGCCGCGCGAGAAGGTCTGTCGATAGAGCTTGCGGTTGCGCGCGACCTCGACCTCGAGCACATCCGAAAGGGCGTTGACGACCGAGATACCGACGCCGTGAAGGCCGCCCGAGGTCTCGTAGACCTTCGAGTCGAACTTACCGCCCGCGTGCAACGTCGTCATGATGACTTCGAGCGCGGACTTGTCGCGGTACTTCGGATGCGGATCGATCGGGATGCCGCGACCGTTGTCGGTCACCGAAAGCGATCCGTCCTCCTCCAGCGCCACCTCAATGAAGTTGGCATGTCCCGCGACGGCCTCGTCCATCGAGTTGTCGATGACCTCGGCGAAGAGGTGGTGCAGCGCCTTCTCGTCGGTGCCGCCGATATACATGCCGGGGCGACGGCGCACGGGCTCAAGGCCTTCCAGCACCTCGATGTCGGCCGCCGTGTAGTCCGTCGAAGGGGCAGGGACGACGACCGGCGGTGTCGCCTTCGGCGCCCGTACGGAGCGGTCGGAAACGGGGCGGGACGCGGCACGCGCCCCGGCGAAAAGATCCTGGCTCATAGGGTCATCCGGCCTTCGACAGGCCACGCGCGGGCGTGTGTCAGCATGCTGTCGAGGTAGCCTTTCGATCGATGTTCTGCAAGTATTCTCACCGCTCAGCGCCGCCGGATGCCAGAACCGACGCGCGTTTATCCCGCACATGACGCATCGCCGCAACGTCTCGCGACGGCCGGTTACGATTACACTGCGCTCAACGGCAATGAGTGGAGACATCCATGCGCCAGCCTATCCGGATCATCGGTTCCTGCCTGGGACTGGCGCTCGCCGGCTCCGCCGTGGCGGCACCACTCCCGCCGTTCAAGGACGATCTGTTCGGCTACCCCGAGCCGGTCGCTTCGCTCGACGGCGGACGTCGTCTCGATGTGCCCTACAACGAGGCCCGGGATATCGACCGCCGCGACGAGGTGCCCGAACGACGCGTCCGTCGCCAGTACGTCGAACTCGGCCGCGACGTTGAGGCGGTGGAGAAGCATCTAACGACGCCGAAGGGACCGTTGCGCTACGCGCAGGTCGGCTCGTCATCCAAGGGCCGGCCGACGCTGGTGTTCGTCCATGGCCGGAACGGGGACCGGCGGCTGGGGCTCAACGACTGGACGTTCGGGGGCAACTTCAATCGGCTGAAGAACCTCTTGGTTCGAAGTGGCGGCAGCTACGTCACGGTCGATGCAGGGCGACTCGGCGACGACGATGCCCAGAGGATCGGTGCTCTTCTCGCGCAGCTGAAAAGTGAGGCGGATTCGCCCGAACTGATCCTCGCCTGCGCCTCGATGGGCGGGCAGATCTGTTGGACGGTCGCAACCGGCCCGGCAGTCGCCAGCATCGATGCCATGATTCTCCTCGGGTCGGACTCAAACCCGCAACGCTTCGAGGCCACGCGCCGCGCAAGAGGAGGCTCGCTGCCGATCTTCATGGCGCATGGGACGCGGGATAAGGTCTACGCGTTCGACCGGCAGCTTGCCGCTTATGAAGCTGTCCGCAAGCGCTGGCCGACAGATCCCATCCGCTTCATCGGTTTCGACGACGGCAATCACGGCACCCCGATCCGCATGGTCGACTGGCGCGACACGTTGAACTGGATCGCAGCCAGCGCTAGCCCTGTCGCTGCGCGCTAACGCCGCGCGAAACGTCGTTCCTAGCGGGAGCAGCCCTTGATCGCAGGACCAGAGCTACAGTCGCTTGTGTCGGAGATTGCCGCCGACATGCGCGCAAGACCCGATCGCGGTCGTGTAGCGGACTACATCCCCGAACTCGGCGCGGTCGACCCCGGCTACTTCGGAATGGCGGTCGCGCTGCCGGACGGCACGGTGGCCTCAGCCGGCGATGCCGACACAGCGTTCTCGATCCAGAGCATCTCGAAGGTTTTCACGCTGACGCTCGCCCTCGGCATTGCCGGCGATCGCTTGTGGAAAAAGGTCGGACGAGAGCCGTCTGGCAGCGCCTTCAACTCGATTGTGCAGTTGGAAAACGAGAAGGGCGTGCCGCGTAATCCCTTCATCAATGCGGGTGCGATCGCGGTGACCGACGTGATCCTGTCGGGTCACAAGCCGCGCGAGGCGTTGGGCGAGATCCTGCGCTTCATGCGCTTCCTGTCGGACGACCCGTCCATCACCATCGACAAGGCAGTGGCCGATTCCGAGCAGCGGACGGGGTTCCGCAACATGGCGCTCGCCAACTACATGAAGTCGTTCGGCGTGATCGAAAACACGGTGGAGTTCACGCTCGGCGTCTACTTCCACCACTGCGCCATCGCCATGTCCTGCCGGCAGCTCGCACTCGCAGGCCGGTTTCTCGCCCATTCCGGACGCCATCCCGGCACCGGCCTCTCGGTGATCCAGGCCGAACGGGCCCGGCGCATCAACGCGATCATGCTCACGTGCGGCCACTACGACGGATCGGGCGAATTTGCCTATCGGGTCGGATTGCCGGGAAAGAGCGGCGTCGGCGGCGGCATTCTGGCGATCGTCCCTGGGCAGGCATCGATCGCGGTGTGGTCGCCGGGTCTCGACGCCGCGGGCAACTCCCATCTCGGGCGGATCGCGCTCGAGACATTCGCCAAGCGTTCGGGCGTCTCGATCTTCGGCGCCTGACAGGCGTCAGGCGTTGCCGCGTGGCTCCGTCTCATCCATCGCCGCCTGATGATACCACGCATCGCAGTCCACGATGACCTCGCGAACTGCGGCCCTATCCTGGGGGGCGGCGCCCCAGAGCCGTGCCTCCCGTCGGCCGCCCACGGGAAATGCGAGAATGGTTGCGGTTGGAGAGAGCGGATTGCGTTCCATTGCGATCTCCTCCTATCGGAGCGCCGCGTTCTTCAGCATCGCGGCCTGCTCATTCCATATGCAATATGCACTCATTTTCATCAGATGGAAGGGCCGCCGACCGCAGTCGACACGAAACCGTCATGATGCGGCGAAGGGCTGAAGATCATCTTTCATCCGACATCGTCCGCTCGATCAGATCTGAAACGTCGAGACGAGCGGGAGAGACGCGTCGGCCTAGAGTGTTTCGACGACTTTTCTACCCGCCCTCGGCACGACACGGGCAAACTGGCACGGGATATGCATGATGGTTGGCAGGCTGGGACTGGCCGTGCGCCATGCGATGCGCTCGGGAACCGGCCAGCGCTTTGGAGAAGTGGGATGACGAAGTACAAGCTCGAATACATTTGGCTCGACGGCTACACCCCGGTGCCGAATCTTCGTGGCAAGACGCAAATCAAGGAATTCTCGGAGTTCCCGAAGCTGGAAGAGCTGCCGCTCTGGGGCTTCGACGGCTCGTCGACCATGCAGGCCGAGGGTCGCAGCTCTGATTGCGTCCTCAAGCCGGTCGCCGTCTATCCCGATCCGGCCCGCACCAACGGCGTGCTGGTCATGTGCGAAGTCATGATGCCGGATGGCGTCACGCCGCACGCCTCGAACGCCCGCGCGACGATCCTCGATGACGAGAACGCCTGGTTCGGCTTCGAGCAGGAATACTTCTTCTACAAGAACGGCCGCCCGCTCGGCTTCCCGGAGAGCGGCTATCCCGCGCCGCAGGGCCCTTATTATACGGGCGTGGGCTATTCGAACGTTGGCTCGATCGCGCGCCAGATCGTCGAGGAGCATCTCGACCTCTGCCTCGCCGCCGGCATCAACCACGAGGGCATCAACGCCGAAGTGGCGAAAGGTCAGTGGGAATTCCAGATCTTCGGCAAGGGCTCCAAGAAAGCCGCCGACCAGATCTGGATGGCCCGCTACCTGCTGCAGCGTCTCTGCGAGAAGTACGAGATCGACATCGAGTGGCACTGCAAGCCGCTCGGCGATACCGACTGGAACGGCTCGGGCATGCACTGCAACTTCTCGACGGCCTACATGCGTGAGGTCGGCGGCAAGGAGTATTTCGAGCAGCTGATGGCCGCCTTCGAGAAGAACCTCGACGCGCACATCGCCGTCTACGGCCCGGACAACCATCTTCGCCTTACCGGCAAGCACGAGACCGCGCCCTGGAACAAGTTCTCCTACGGCGTGGCCGATCGCGGTGCTTCGATCCGCGTGCCGCACTCGTTCGTCAACAACGGCTACAAGGGCTATCTCGAGGATCGCCGCCCCAACTCGCAGGGCTGCCCCTACCAGATCGCCAGCCAGGTTCTGAAGACGATCTCCGAGGTGCCGCTCGGCGCCCAGGTTTCTGCGGCGGCCTGAGCCTTCGGGACAACGGACTCGGGAAAGGCCCGGCGGAGTGATCCGCCGGGCCTTTCTTTTTCCAGGGGCGGCTTCAAGGATGGGGCGCACCGAGAGAGACGGGTCAACGCCCCCTGGATCTTCGCAGCGAGTATTCGATGCGTTCGTGAAGCTTGGTCGATGCGGTTGAAGAGCCGGCGACGATCGCGCGCGGCGCTCTTCCTCGCAAGGTCCAGCCCGAGGTGAGTTTGCGACGAACGGATCGAGATCGCATTGGCGACGGCAGTCGCGCTCGCCCTCCCAAGTCGCCACTGTCGCCCCGCTGCGCTTGCTGCCGAGCCCCTATGAAAAAGCCCGGGCGCGATCCGCACCGGGGCCTTCAGTTCGTTGCTGATCGGAACCGATCAGACCGAGTAGTACATGTCGAACTCGACCGGGTGCGGCGTCATCTCGAAGCGCAGGACCTCGGCCATCTTCAGGTCGATGAAGGCGTCGATCTGGTCGTCGTCGAACACGCCACCGGCCTTCAGGTAGTCGCGGTCAGAATCCAGGCTCTCCATCGCTTCGCGGAGCGAGCGGCAGACCGTCGGGATTTCCTTCAGCTCCTCGGGCGGCAGATCGTAGAGATCCTTGTCCATGGCGGCGCCCGGATGGATCTTGTTCTTGATGCCGTCGAGACCGGCCATCAGCATGGCGGCGAAGGCGAGGTAGGGGTTCGCCGTCGGATCCGGGAAGCGGACCTCGACGCGCTTGGACTTCGGCGACTGGCCGAACGGAATACGGCACGACGCCGAGCGGTTACGCGCGGAGTAGGCGAGAAGCACCGGCGCTTCGTAGCCCGGCACCAGACGCTTGAAGGCGTTCGTCGACGGGTTGGTGAAGGCGTTCAGCGACTTGGCGTGCTTGATGATGCCGCCGATGTAGAACAGCGCGTTCTCGGACAGGCCGGCGTACTCGTTGCCCGCGAAGGTCGGCTTGCCGCCCTTCCAGATCGACTGGTGCACGTGCATGCCTGAGCCGTTGTCGCCGAAGATCGGCTTAGGCATGAAGGTCGCCGTCTTGCCATAGGCGTTGGCGACCTGATGGATCACGTACTTGTAGATCTGCATCTTGTCCGCGTTGCGGACCAGCGTGTCGAACTTGATGCCGAGCTCGTGCTGTGCGGCCGCCACCTCGTGGTGGTGCTTCTCGACCGCCACGCCCATCTCGGCCATGACCGTCAGCATCTCGGAACGCATGTCCTGGCAGCTGTCGATTGGCGGGACGGGGAAGTAGCCGCCCTTCACGCGCGGCCGGTGGCCGAGGTTGCCCGTCTCGTACTCCGAGTCGTCGTTCGACGGCAGCTCGGTGGAGTCCAGCTTGAAGCCGGTGTTGTACGGGTCGGCCTTATAGCGGACGTCGTCGAAGATGAAGAACTCGGCTTCCGGCCCGAAATAGGCGGTGTCGCCGATACCGGACTGGTTGAGGTAGGCCTCGGCCTTCTTGGCGGTCCCGCGCGGATCGCGGTTGTAGCTCTCGCCCGAAACCGGATCGAGGATGTCGCAGTAGAGGACCATCGTCGACTGGGCGAAGAACGGGTCCATGTGCGCCGTCTCGGGGTCCGGCATCAGGGTCATGTCGGACTCGTTGATCGCCTTCCAGCCGGCGATCGACGAACCGTCGAACATCGTGCCTTCCGAGAACATGTCCTCGTCGACGATGGTCTGGTCCATCGTGACGTGCTGGAGCTTGCCCTTGGGGTCCGTGAAGCGAAGGTCGACGAACTTGACGTCGTTGTCCTTGATCTGCTTCAGAATATCGTTGCCCGAAGTCATGAGAGTCCTTTCCGAATGGACGACTGTGCTCGTGTGGCTGTCCGGATGATCGCCGGAAATCAGATGGCGTCGACGCCGCTCTCGCCGGTGCGGATGCGCACGGCTTCCTCGACATGCGAAACGAAGATCTTGCCGTCGCCGATGCGACCGGTCTGCGCCGCCTTGCGGATCGCCTCGACCGCGCCTTCAACCGCCTCGTCGGCGAGAACGATCTCGATCTTCACCTTGGGGAGAAAGTCGACCACGTACTCGGCGCCGCGATAGAGCTCCGTGTGGCCCTTCTGCCGCCCGAAGCCCTTGGCTTCGATAACGGTGATCCCCTGGAGGCCGACGTCCTGAAGGGCTTCCTTCACTTCATCTAGCTTGAAGGGTTTAATGATCGCTTCGACCTTCTTCACCGAAGTCCGTCTCCCCCTACGTACCCGCCCTCGGACGGATGACCGTCTGCTCCCGGCCAGGCAGCGTGTAGACCGATAGCCCGGCCGAGTCGATGCGGCAAATGCCTGAGCGATGTGTATCGGATGACTGGCGCGAAAACCAGCGAACAGTCCTCGTCGCC
Organism: uncultured Aureimonas sp.; assembly: GCF_913775355.1. Lineage (GTDB taxonomy): Bacteria > Pseudomonadota > Alphaproteobacteria > Rhizobiales > Rhizobiaceae > Aureimonas. The sequence goes on along the minus strand of NZ_CAJYIU010000020.1, from coordinate 13,413 downwards.
CGGGCATCCTTGCGGCAGGTTCCGCTTAATTGATGGGCATCTGACGAGAGTTTCAGCAACATGCTTCTATCGGGATCGCCGACCGCTCTTCTCGACGACAGGGGCGTCAAGCGGGCGGACGCCCTCGCAGCGCAGGCGGGTGTCTCGATCGAGACACTTGTGGCGGATGCGGGAGCTCGGGTCGCCGAGGTCGCGGCGACCGGCCTCCAGGATGGTGCCCGGATCGCCGTCTGGGCGGGGCCCGGCATGAACGGAGCCGATGCTCGCAAGGCGGCAGAACTCCTTTCCGAGCGGTTCGCGGTGATTGTCTACGCCTATGGCGTTACAGCCAGCGAAGGCGCACATCTGCCGCTGCAGTCCTTCAGCGGGGAGCCTTGCGACCTCGTGATCGACGGACTTTTCGGAACGGGTCTCCGTCGCCCGCTGGACGCGGTCTGCTGCGAAGCCGTTCGGCGTCTTGCAGAAAGCGGATCGCCTGTTCTTTCGATCGACATTCCAAGCGGCATCGATGCGAGAACGGGGGCGGTCCTCGGCGCGGCCGTCAAGGCTCGTCGGACCGTCACCTTCCAAAGGCGGCGCCTCGGTCACCTCCTGATGCCCGGCCGCCTTCATGTGGGAGAACTGATCGTCGCGGAGATCGGTATACCGGACCGCGTCTGGGTTGAGGTGCCGACGCCAGCCGATGCGAACGAACCCATGCTATGGCTCGACCGGCTGCGCCATCCGTCGTCGGCAGGGCACAAGTACGACCGAGGCCATGCGGTGGTGTTCGCCGGACCGCTGGAGAAGAGCGGCGCGGCGCGCCTGGCGGCAGCGGCCGCGCTACGCGGCGGTGCCGGGCTCGTGACGCTTCTTGGTCAGCGAGATGCGCTTGCGGGTCTGTCAGCTCAGGTCACCGCCATCATGCTGCGCGGCTGCGACGGGGAGGGCGATCTCGCCACGCTATTGGAGGACACGCGCTTCAACGCCTTCGTCCTCGGTCCGGGATTCGGCGACGCCGGGCGGGCACGAGCCTTCGCGACGATGGTCCTGCAGGCCGGCCGCCATCTCGTCCTCGATGCGGATGGGATTTCAGCGTTCGCCGAGGAGCCCGACCGGCTCTTCACCCACTCCAAAGCGAGCGAAGCAGACATCGTGCTCACCCCGCACGCCGGAGAATTCAAGCGTCTCTTTCCAGAGATCGCAGCCGATCCGTCGCTCTCGAAGCTCGATGCCGCGCAAGCCGCATCGCTTGTGTCCGGAGCCGTCATCGTGTCGAAAGGCGCCGACACCGTGATCGCCGCGCCAGACGGCCGGGCCGCGATCAACGCGACCGGGACACCATGGCTCGCGACGGCCGGGACGGGCGACGTACTCGCCGGCATCGTCGCGGCCCAATTGGCGCAGGGAACGCCGACCTTCGAATCGGCCTGCGCCGGGGTCTGGATGCACGGACGTGCGGCTGAACTTTTCGGGCCGGGCCTCATCTCCGAGGATTTGCCGCAGATGCTGCCCCGCGTTCACGCCGAACTCGGCGCATTGCGGGGCGGCTGACGTCACTCGGCGGCTTCAGCCTTCGCGATCGGACGGCGCTCTAGGAGGTCCTTCAGGAAACGGCCGGTGTAAGAGCGGGGCACCTTCACCAAGGCTTCCGGCGTGCCCGTCGCGACGATCTCGCCGCCCCCGTCGCCGCCTTCGGGGCCGATGTCGATTACCCAGTCCGCGGTCTTGATGACCTCGAGATTGTGCTCGATGACGACGACCGTGTTGCCCTGCTCCACCAACTCGTGAAGCACTTCCAAGAGCTTGGCGACGTCGTGGAAGTGCAGTCCGGTCGTCGGTTCGTCGAGGATATAGAGCGTGCGGCCGGTCGCCCGGCGCGACAGCTCCTTCGCCAGCTTCACGCGCTGCGCTTCGCCGCCGGACAGGGTGTTCGCCTGCTGTCCGACCTTGATATATCCGAGGCCGACCTCGTTGAGCGTCACCAGCTTGTCGCGGACGGCCGGGACGGCGGAGAAGAACTCGACGCCTTCCTCGACGGTCATGTCGAGGACGTCGGCGATCGACTTTTCCTTGAAGGTCACCTCCAGCGTCTCGCGATTGTATCGCTTGCCATGGCAAACGTCACAGGTAACGTAGACGTCGGGCAGGAAGTGCATCTCGATCTTGATGACGCCGTCACCCTGGCAGGCCTCGCAGCGGCCGCCCTTCACGTTGAACGAGAATCGACCCGGTTGGTAGCCGCGCGCCTTCGCCTCCGGCAGGCCAGCGAACCAGTCGCGGATCGGCGTGAAGGCACCGGTGTAGGTCGCCGGATTCGAGCGCGGCGTGCGGCCGATCGGCGACTGGTCGATGTCGATCACCTTGTCGAGAAGTTCCAGCCCGTCGACGCGGTCGTGGTCGGCCGGCACGTCGCGCGCACCGGAGATGCGACGCGCGGCAGCCTTGAACAGCGTTTCGATGAGAAAGGTCGACTTGCCGCCGCCCGACACGCCGGTGACGCAGGTGAAGACACCCATCGGCACTTCGGCGGTGACGTTCTTCAGATTGTTGCCGCGCGCGCCGACGACCTTGATCGCCTTGCCCTTCTGCGACTTGCGCCGCTTGGCCGGCACCGGCACGCCCTTGGCGCCGGAGAGATAGGCGCCTGTCAGCGAGTTGGGATGCGCCATCACCTCGGCGGGCGTGCCCGAGGCGATGATCTGACCGCCGTGGACGCCGGCCGCCGGACCGATGTCGACGACGTGGTCGGCCATCAGGATCGCGTCCTCGTCATGCTCGACGACGATCACCGTATTCCCGATGTCGCGCAGATGCTTGAGCGTGGCCAAAAGCCGCTCGTTGTCGCGCTGATGCAGGCCGATGGAGGGCTCGTCCAGAACGTAGAGGACGCCCGTCAGGCCCGAGCCGATCTGCGAGGCAAGCCGGATCCGCTGCGACTCGCCGCCGGACAGCGTGCCGGATGCGCGCGAAAGCGTCAGGTACTCGAGGCCCACGTCGTTCAGGAAGCGCAGGCGTTCACGGATTTCCTTGAGGATCCGGACCGCGATTTCGTTCTGCTTCTGCGTCAGCTTCTCGGGCAGCGCTTCGAACCAGTCGCGCGCGTTTCGGATCGACTGCTCGCTGACCTCGCCGATGTGAAGCCCAGCGACCTTGACCGCCAGCGCTTCCGGCTTCAGCCGGTAACCGGCACAGGCGGGGCAGGGGGTTGCCGACATGTAGCGCTCGATCTCCTCGCGCGACCATGCCGAGTCGGTCTCCTTCCAGCGCCGCTCTAGATTGGGAACGATGCCCTCGAAGGTCTTTGTGGTGGAGTATGACCGCATGCCGTCGTTGTAGCGGAACTCGATCTTGGTCTTGCCGGTCCCGTTGAGGATGGCGTTGCGCGCGGTCTCGGACAGCGCCGACCAGCGCTCGGTCTGCTTGAACCCGTATTCGCGGCCGAGCGCCTCAAGCGTCTGGCCGTAATAAGGAGATGTCGACTTCGCCCAAGGCGCGATGGCGCCGCCCTTCAGCGTCAAGTTCTCGTCCGGAACGATGAGCTTCGGGTCGATCTGCTGTTGCGAGCCGAGACCGTCGCAGCGCGGGCAGGCGCCGAACGGATTGTTGAAGGAGAACAGGCGCGGTTCGATCTCGGGGATCGTGAAGCCCGAGACGGGGCAGGCGAACTTCTCGGAGAACAGGATCTGGCGCGGCTTGCCGTCGTCGCCAAGGCCGTCGGCATACTCCGCGACCGCCAGACCGTCCGCAAGCCGAAGTGCCGTCTCCAGGCTGTCGGCGAGACGCGACTTGATGTCCCCACGCACGACGATGCGATCCACGACGACGTCGATGTCGTGCTTGAATTTCTTGTCGAGGGTCGGGGCATCGGCGATGTCGTGGAACTCGCCGTCGATGCGAACGCGCTGGAAGCCCTTCTTCTGAAGTTCGGCCAGCTCCTTCTTGTACTCGCCCTTGCGGCCGCGGATCATCGGGGCCAGCAGATAGAGCCGCGTTCCTTCTTCGAGCACCATGATGCGGTCGACCATCTGGCTGACCGTCTGGCTCTCGATCGGCAAGCCGGTGGCCGGCGAGTAGGGCACGCCGACGCGGGCGAAGAGCAATCGCAGATAGTCGTAGATTTCGGTGACCGTGCCGACCGTCGAGCGCGGGTTCTTCGAGGTCGTCTTCTGCTCGATCGAGATGGCGGGCGAAAGACCGTCGATCTGATCGACATCCGGCTTCTGCATCATCTCCAGAAACTGGCGGGCATAGGCCGAAAGGCTTTCGACGTAGCGACGTTGCCCTTCGGCATAGATCGTGTCGAAGGCGAGCGACGACTTGCCCGATCCGGACAGGCCCGTCATCACGATCAGCTTGTCGCGCGGCAGGTCGAGGTCGACGTTCTTAAGATTGTGCTCGCGAGCGCCGCGAATGGAGATGACGTTCTTCATGGAGTTCGCCGCACTGTGTCGAATACGAGGGCTTGAATGGAAAACCGGCGGATTGGGTTCGCCCGCCCCGCCGGTTTTCCGTTCCAGCCCAGAGCCCATATCGGCAAGGCACGCGAAGAATCAAAGACCCGGTCTCATCGGACTGGCACCGGCTCCGCCAAGTTCCCATTTTGTTCTAGACAGAATCGGGCGGGGCGGCAATCCATGTCACCGTACCCAGTCCCGAAGAAGGCTGGGGATCGACGTTTCCGGCGGTATCGTGCCGGATGCAATGCCACTAGTGTCCGCGCGACGAGCGTTCATACGGAGAAGAAGAATGGCGGGTAGCGTCAACAAGGTCATCCTCGTCGGAAATCTCGGCGCCGATCCCGAAATCAAGCGCCTGAACTCCGGCGATGCAATCGCGAACCTGCGGATCGCGACCTCCGAGACGTGGCGCGACAAGGCCTCCGGCGAGCGCAAGGAGCGCACGGAGTGGCACAGCGTTGTGATCTTCAACGAGAACCTGGTGAAGGTCGCCGAGCAGTACCTAAAGAAAGGCTCGACGGTCTACATCGAGGGTCAGCTGCAGACCCGTTCCTGGGAGGACCAGCAGGGCCAGAAGCGGTACACGACCGAAGTGGTGCTGCAGCGTTTCCGCGGCGAGCTTCAGATGCTCGGTGGCCGCGGCGGCGAGGGCGGCGGCCCGTCCTACGATGGCGGCGGCGAGCGCTCGGGCGGACGCTCCGGCGGCGGCGGTGACTACGGCCGCGGCGGTGGCGGCGGCGGTCGCAGCTCGGGCGGCGGCGGCGGTGGATATGGCGGCGGCGGCGGCGGTGGTCGCCCGTCCGACGACATGGACGACGAAATCCCGTTCTGATCGCCGGATGCTCTTTCAGGCGGCGGGGACGAGAAACAGCGCTTTGACCCCGTCGCTGACGAACTGAACCGCAAGGGCCGCCAGTAGAACGCCGAGGAGGCGCGTCACCACGGCTCGCCCCGTATGTCCCATCAGGCGCTCCAGCCGGTCGGCCGCGCGCAGGAACAGGTAGGCGACGAAGATCGTGATGGCGACGACGGCCAGCACGCTTCCCTGTCCCGCGGCCGAGGGCAGCTCACCGGACAGAAGGATCACGGCAGAGATCGCGCCGGGTCCGGCCATCAGCGGGATCGCAAGCGGTACGGCCGCGATCTCTCCGGCTTCGTGCTCGGTCATGGCCGTCTGCGCATCCTTCTCCTTGCGCGTCTTCCGCTTTTCGAACACCAGTTCGAACGCGATCCAGAACAGGAACAAGCCACCGGCGACACGGAAGGCGCCGAGCGAAATGCCAAGCGCCGTCAGAACGCTCAAGCCCGCGAGACCGAAGACGGCCAGGATCGCGAAAGCGATGAGACAGCCGTTGCGCGCGATGCGCGCACGCTCGGTCCGCGAAAGCCCCGCCGTCAGCCCGAGGAAGATCGGGGCGAGCCCGATCGGGTCGATGATGACGAACAGCGTGGCGAAGCCGTTGAGCAGCGTCTCGATCATTGGCGGGCTCCGCGCGTCTCTGAAAATCCTCCTCTCATAGCGTCGTAGGGATGCCGGTGCGACGGGCGGGCGGCGGATTGTACGGAACCTGCGACCATTATTTGCGGGCTACCTGCCAACTTATTGATCTTTAGGCCGAATTGCGAGCGCGTCGATTTGCGTCGATGTGCCGGTTCCTTATATAAGGGCAGTACATTCTGCCCAGGATTTCATCTTGTCCGATCTTCCTCCCGATTCCATCCAGCCCGAGCGTTCGACGGGGATCGAGCCGGTCTCCATCATCGAGGAGATGCAGCGCTCCTATCTCGACTACGCGATGAGCGTGATCGTGAGCCGCGCGCTTCCCGACGTACGCGACGGTTTGAAGCCGGTGCATCGGCGCGTGCTCTACGCGATGAGCGAGATGGGTCTCGTCTGGAACAAGTCCTACCGCAAGTCGGCGGGTGTCGTCGGCGAGGTGATGGGTAAGTATCATCCGCATGGCGACGCCTCGATCTACGACGCGCTCGTCCGCATGGCGCAGGACTTTTCGCTGCGTGCGCCGCTGATCGACGGACAGGGCAACTTCGGTTCGATCGACGGCGATCCACCGGCGGCCATGCGATACACCGAATGCCGGCTGGAGAAGGTGTCCGATGCGATCCTGGCCGACATCGACAAGGAAACGGTCGACTTTCAGGACAACTACGACGGCCGCGAGCAGGAGCCGGTCGTGCTTCCGGCCCGCGTTCCGAACCTCCTCCTCAACGGTTCGGGCGGCATCGCCGTCGGCATGGCGACGAACATCCCGCCGCACAATCTCGGCGAACTGATCGACGGCTGCATTGCGCTGATCGACAACCCCGCGCTGCAGCTCCCGGACCTGATGGACATCATCCCGGGCCCCGACTTCCCGACCGGCGCCATCGTGCTCGGTCGCGCGGGCATCCAGAGCGCCTACGCCACGGGGCGCGGCTCGATCCTGATGCGCGGCAAGGTGCACATTGAAGAGATGCGCGGGGACCGCGAGGCGATCGTCATCACCGAGATCCCGTATCAGGTGAACAAGGCGTCGATGATCGAGAAGATGGCCGACCTGGTGCGCGAAAAGCGCGTCGAGGGCATCTCCGACATCCGCGACGAGAGCGATCGCGAGGGTTACCGCGTCGTCATCGAGTGCAAGCGCGATGCCTCGTCCGACGTGATCCTCAACCAGCTCTACCGGTTCACGCCCCTGCAGACGACGTTCGGCGCCAACATGGTGGCGCTGAACGGCGGCAAGCCGGAGCAGATGAACCTGCTCGACATGCTGTCCGCCTTCGTGGCGTTCCGCGAAGAGGTGGTACAGCGCCGCACAAAATATCTCCTGCGTAAGGCCCGCGAGCGGGCGCACGTCTTGGTCGGCCTCGCGATCGCGGTCGCCAACATCGACGAGATCATCAAGCTGATCCGCCACGCGCCCGACCCGACGACGGCCCGCGAGCAGCTGATGGAGCGGGAGTGGGAGGCGAAGGACGTCGCGCCGCTGATCCGCCTCATCGACGACCCCCGCCATCGTATCAGCGACGCTGGCACCTACAGGCTTTCTGAGACACAGGCCCGCGCGATCCTCGACCTCCGCCTCCAGCGCCTCACGGCGCTCGGACGCGACGAGATCGGCGACGAGCTGAACACGATCGGCAACGAGATCCGCGACTACCTCGAGATCCTCTCCTCGCGGGTGCGCGTGCGCGAGATCATCAAGGACGAACTGACGGCCGTGCGCGAGGAGTTCGCGACGCCTCGCCGCACGCAGCTCCTCGAAGGCGCAGCCGACCTCGACGACGAGGACCTGATCCCGCGCGAGGACATGGTCGTGACCGTCAGCCATGGCGGCTACATCAAGCGCGTGCCGCTGAGCATCTATCGAGCCCAGCGGCGCGGCGGCAAGGGACGCTCGGGCATGTCGCTGAAGGACGAGGAGGATTCGGTCACCCGGCTCTTCGTCGCCAACACGCACACGCCGGTTCTGTTCTTCTCCTCTCGTGGCATCGTCTACAAGGAGAAGGTCTGGCGCCTGCCGCTGGCCACGCCGCAGTCGCGGGGCAAGGCGCTCGTGAACATGCTGCCCCTCGAGAAGGGCGAGCGCATCACCTCGATCCTGCCGCTTCCGAACGAGGAGGAGGCGGCCGAGCGGCTGAACGTGATGTTCGCGACGACCAAGGGAACGGTCCGTCGCAACAAGCTGTCGGACTTCACCCAGGTGAACCGCAACGGCAAGATCGCGATGAAGCTGGAAGAGGCAGAAGACGAAATCCTCGCCGTCGCCGTCTGCGGCGAAGACGACGACGTGCTCCTCGTTTCGTCGGCGGGGCTCTGCATCCGCTTCCCGGTCACGGACGTGCGCGTCTTTACCGGCCGGAACTCGATCGGCGTGCGCGGCATGGCGCTCGGTGAAAGCGATCGTCTGATCTCGATGGCGATCCTGCGTCACGTCGAGGCGACCCCGGCAGAGCGCGCAGACTATCTGCGCAAGCGGCGCGCAGTCGAAGGCGATGTCGCCGAGGACGTGGCGGACGAGGAAGCCGCGGAGAGCGTGTCGATTTCCGCGGAACGTTATGCCGATCTCGGCGCACGCGAAGAGTTCGTCCTCACGCTCAGCGAGTTAGGCTTCGGCAAACGCTCGTCATCGTACGACTTCCGCACCAGCGGGCGGGGCGGCAAGGGCATTCGCGCGACGGATCTTGGACGGGTCGGTGATATCGGACGTCTTGTGGCTGGGTTCCCTGTCGAATCCGGCGATCAGGTTCTGATGATCTCGGACCGAGGTCAGATGATCCGCGTTCCCGTCGAGGGCATTCGCATCGCTGGTCGTGCGACCAAGGGCGTGACGATTTTCAATACGGCGGACAACGAGCGGGTCGTCTCTGTCGAGCGCATCCCCGACCAGGGGACCGAAGAGCCGGCTCTGGCCGAGGCTTCGGGCGAGACATCGGAACCGTCCGGCGAGTGAGGATGAAGGTCGACTGCGGCGGCGGCTCGGTGCCGTCCTGCCGCAGACTGCGATCACCCGAGGATCTTCGGCTTGCGGGCGAAGGCGCGAGCGCGCTGCTTGCTCGCTTCATTGTGCATCGCGATCACGGTAGTGGTGGACAGAGAAGCGACCATCGCGAGCGACAGGGCGAGGAACAGCATGGATTTCCCTCCGAAATACAACGCCATAACGTGAATGGTTGACGAATCGTTCCATCGCTGGATCGCTCCGATTCGCGCTCACGCCGCGCGAACGTTCGTGGGTATCTTGCGGTGTGAATCCTTCTCAATCTGGTATCGCGCCCCGTGCCGTTTCAACCCACTTCAGCGATCGTGTCCTATGGTTATCAAGTCGTCATGACGCGGATCGCTCTCTACGCTGGAAGCTTCGATCCGCCGACACTCGGGCACGTCGACGTCCTGCAGACGGCAGCGCGGCTCTTCGAAGAGGTGGTCGTCGCGATCGGCGTCCACCCTGGCAAGACACCGTTGTTTTCGGCGCAGGAGAGAGCCGATCTGGTGATCGGTAGTCTCGCTGGTCGACCGGACGCTGCGCAGGTCCGCGTTTCGTTCTTCGACGATCTCGTGGTGGAAGAGGCGCGCCGACAGAAGGCGACTGCCCTCGTGCGCGGTCTGCGGGATGCGACGGACTTCGACTACGAGATGCAGATGGCCGGGATGAACCGCAGCCTGATGCCTGAACTGACGACGCTCTTCCTGCCCGCTTCGCCTGCGACGAGGCCCATTACGGCCACATTAGTCCGCCAGATCGCCAAAATGGGCGGGGACGTAACCTCCTTCGTACCGGAGCACGTCGCCGCCGCCCTGAAACGCAAGCTCTTCTCTCCCTGAGGGCTGCCTGGAGTTCGACGATGAAACTTCTTCCGACCCTTGGTCTTCTCGCGGCCGTTGCGATGTCCGCGATCGCTCCGGCGCACGCCCAGACCGTCGCCGGCGACACGCTCGTCATCGAGACCAACAAGGGCGAGATCGACGTCAAGCTTCGCCCCGATCTGGCGCCCAAGCATGTCGAGCAGATCAAGGCGCTGGCCAAGGAAGGCTTCTACAACGGCGTCGTCTTCCATCGCGTGATCGACGGCTTCATGGCCCAGACCGGCGACCCGACCGGCACCGGCATGGGCGGCTCGGACAAGCCGGACCTCAAGGCCGAGTTCTCCGACACGCCGTTCAAGCGCGGCACGGTCGGCATGGCGCGCGCGCAGGACCCGAACTCCGCCAACTCCCAGTTCTTCATCATGCTCGCCGACGGCGACTTCCTGAACGGCCAGTACACGGTGGTCGGCGAAGTGACCAAGGGCATGGACGTCGTCGACAAGATCAAGAAGGGCGACGAGGCGAACAACGGCACCGTCGAGAACCCCGACAAGATGGTGAAGGTCGAGACCCGCTGATATCGGCCTTGCAACCGCAAGGCGCTTCATCCATTCACGCAAGCATCTGGGCGATCCGAGTCTGTCGGATCGCCCTCCGTCATTGATAGGAGACGCACAATGGCGTTCGAAGATCCTGAGAACACGCTGGTTCTGGAAACGACGAAGGGGCAGGTCGTCATCAAGCTGCGGCCCGATCTCGCGCCGGGCCACGTCGCCCGCGTGAAGGAGCTCGCTCGCGAGGGGTTCTACGACGGCGTCGTGTTCCATCGCGTGATCGATGGCTTCATGGCCCAGACGGGCGATCCGACAGGCACCGGCACCGGTGGTTCTGACAAGCCCGACCTGAAGGCGGAATTCTCGGCCGAGCCGCACAAGCGCGGAACGGTGTCGGCCGCGCGCACGGCCAACCCGAACAGCGCCAACTCGCAGTTCTTCATCTGCTTCGAGCGCGCGCCTTGGCTGGATCGCCAGTATTCGGTCTGGGGCGAGGTCGTCGAGGGCATGGACGCCGTCGACAAGATCAAGCGTGGCGAGCCGGTCCGCGATCCCGACTCGATCACCACCATGCGCGTCGCCGCGGACATCTGACAAGGCTACCGTGCAAGTCGATCTCTTCGACTTCGAACTGCCGGAGGAGCGGATCGCCTTGCGACCCGCTCTTCCGCGCGAATCCGCCAGGCTTCTTCATGTCCCCGCGTTGGGTCCTCTCACGGATCGTCGCGTCGGCGATCTGCCGGATCTCCTGCGCGACGGCGACGTCCTCGTCTTCAACGACACCAAGGTCATCCCGGCCCAGTTGACCGGCGAGCGCGTCCGGGTCGGCCCGGATGGATCGTCCCGCGTGCCTGTCGATGCGACGCTGCACATGCGCGTCGCGCTCGATCGCTGGAAGGCCTTCATGCGGCCGGGCAAGCGGATCAAGGTCGGCGATCTCATCGAATTTTCGTCCGGCACGGCGGCGGGTGCCCGCCTCGAAGCCGTCGTCCTCGACAAAGGGGAAGGTGGCGAGATCGACCTCCTGTTCGCTCTGGCGGGTCCCGAACTCGACGCCGCCATCGCGACGGTCGGACACTTACCGCTTCCGCCCTACATCGCTTCGAAGCGTGCCGTCGATGACGCCGACCTGCGCGACTACCAGACGGTGTTCGCTCGCGAGGAAGGGGCGGTCGCCGCACCGACGGCGGGCCTCCATTTCACGCCGGAGCTTCTGGAAAGGCTCGATCAGTACGGCGTGGCGCAGGAGTACGTCACGCTGCATGTCGGCGCCGGCACGTTCCTGCCGGTCAAGGCGGACGACACGACCGAGCACCGGATGCACAGTGAGATCGGTGTCGTGACGAGAAACGTGGCCGAGCGACTGCAGGCTGCAAGGGACGAGGGACGCCGGATCGTCGCCGTGGGCACGACGTCGCTTCGCCTCCTGGAAAGCGCAGCGCGGGCGACGGGACGGATCGAACCGTTCTCGGATGCGACCGACATCTTCATCACCCCTGGCTTCCAGTTCCGCGCCGTCGACGCGCTCATGACGAACTTTCACCTGCCGCGTTCGACGCTGTTCATGCTGGTATCGGCGTTCAGCGGGCTCGACCGGATGCGCGCCGCCTACGATCACGCGATCACCGGCGGTTATCGTTTCTATTCCTACGGAGATGCCTGTCTCCTGGAGCGCAGCGCTTGACCGAATTCCAGTTCAACGTATCCGCGACCGATGGTCTGGCCCGTCGCGGGGCCATCAAAATGCCGCGCGGGGAAATCCGCACGCCCGCCTTCATGCCGGTGGGGACGGCCGCGACGGTCAAGGCAATGTATCTCGATCAGGTTCGGGATCTCGGATCGGATATCATCCTCGGCAATACCTATCACCTGATGCTGCGTCCGGGTGCCGAGCGCGTCGCACGCTTGGGTGGGTTGCATGAGTTTGCCCGCTGGCCCTATCCGATCCTCACGGACTCCGGCGGGTTTCAGGTGATGTCGCTCGCCAGCCTGCGGAAGATGTCCGAAAAGGGGGTCACGTTCCGATCCCACGTCGACGGTTCGGTGCACGAACTGACGCCCGAGCGTTCGATCGAGATCCAGGGGCTTCTCGACAGCGATATCCAGATGCAGCTCGACGAGTGCATCCGACTGCCCGCCGAACGCCCGGAGGTCGAGCGGGCGATGGAACTCTCACTGCGTTGGGCCGAACGCTGCGCGATCGCCTTCGGTGACCAACCGGGCAAGGCGATGTTCGGCATCGTGCAGGGCGGAGATGTCGTGGATCTCCGGGTCCGTTCGGCGGAACGCCTGCGCGCCATGAACCTGAAAGGTTATGCCGTCGGAGGCCTCGCCGTCGGCGAGCCGCAGGACGTGATGTTGCGCATTCTCGAAGAGACCATTCCGGTGATGCCGGCGGAGAAGCCGCGCTACCTGATGGGTGTCGGCACGCCGGACGATCTTCTTCAGTCGATCGCCCGCGGCATCGATATGTTCGACTGCGTGATGCCAACCCGAGCCGGACGACACGGACTTGCCTTCACACGCTTCGGGCGCATCAATCTTAGAAATGCGCGACACGCCGAAGATGCCCAGCCGCTCGATGAACATTCTGACTGCCCGGCCTCCCGCGATTACGCGCGGGCTTACCTCCACCATCTCGTCCGCACGGAGGAGACTCTCGGCGCAATGCTGCTGACCTGGAATAATCTTGCCTACTATCAGACGCTGATGGCCGCCGCTCGGCGGGCTATCGAGGCTGGACGTTTCGCTGACTTTGTCGCCGAAACCACCGAAGGATGGGCGAAGGGCGAGGAGGCGAGGGGAGCACCTCGCAACTGAAGGCCCCGCGCGAGGCCAGGAAGCCTCGCTGAGAGGCGCCAGACACTTTTTCCTTCCCCCTCGCATTTCCCTGTTGACCTTCGTCGGTGGCTCCCCCTATAAGGCGTTCATCGACGACGGCGGTGGCGCCGGGGCGGGTTGGACGGGGTGCAGACGCACACTGGATGATCTGCCGGGAAGTTGGGCTAGCGGTTGTGTTCCTCGGGTATCTGGGGGGTATGGCTGACTGGCTCGGTTTTGCGCCTTCTGAGAGTGTCGGACGAGTTTTTTCGAGTTTGCTTTTGGCATGCTTGGA
>NZ_CAJYIU010000019.1 GCF_913775355.1 uncultured Aureimonas sp. | reverse complement strand
ACGCAGAAGGCGGGCCTGCGCTTCAATGCCGTGCGCGCCTTTCTCGGGCCGATCCGGCACCGCAAGAACCTGCGCATCCTGACGGGGGCGCAAGCCGAGCGCATCCGCATCGAGGCGGGGCGGGCGGTCGGCCTCGACCTGCGGCTGGACGGGCGCCCGGCGATCGCGCATGGCGAGGTCGTCCTCTCGGCGGGCGCGATCGGCACGCCGCAACTCCTGCAGCTGTCCGGCATCGGTCCGGGTGAGCTTCTGCGCCGACATGGGATCGACGTCGTCCTCGACCGGCCGGGCGTCGGCGCCAATCTGCAGGACCATCTCCAGATCCGCACCGCCTTCCGCATCGAGGGCGCCCGCACGCTGAACGAATGGCAGGCGACGCTTCTGGGCAAGGCGCAGATCGGGCTGCAATATGCGCTGAAGCGCTCGGGACCGATGGCGATGGCGCCGAGCCAGCTCGGCATCTTCATGAAGTCCGATCCGCGGTTCGAGACCGCCAACATCGAGTTCCACGTCCAGCCGCTCTCGCTCGACCGCTTCGGCGAGCCGCTGCATTCGTTTCCGGCGATCACGGTCTCGGTGTGCAACCTCCGCCCGGAGTCGCGCGGGCACGTCCGCATCACGAGCGCGGACCCGAGCGCCCATCCGGCGATCGCGCCGAACTACCTGTCGACCGCAGGCGACCGGGAGGTGGCGGCCGCCTCGATCCGTGCCGCCCGCCGCCTGATGGCGACAAGGCGTCTGGAGCACCATCGGCCGGAGGAGTTCAAGCCGGGCGCGCATCTCCAGACCGACGCGGATCTGGCGCAGGCCGCCGGCGACATCGCCACGACGATCTTCCACCCTGTCGGCACCGCTCGCATGGGCATCGACGCCGAGGCGGTCGTCGACCCGCAGCTGCGCCTGCGCGGCATCGAGGGCCTGCGCGTCGCCGACTGCTCGATCATGCCGACCATCGTCTCCGGCAACACTCACGCCCCGGCTGTCATGATCGCCGAGAAGGCCAGCGAGATGATCCGCGCGGCGCGCTGAGGGCGGGGCGGAGCGTTCTCTTGCGCGTCAGTTTCGACGGGCCGTTCCGTTCATGAAGGCCAGTGTGTCGTCGAATGAGCGGATGCCGGCATCCGACCCGAGACCGGTCGCGACGAGGGCCGCGGAGGCCTGCGCGAAGGCGAGGGCGGTGGGGACGTCCATCCGGTGGTGAAGCGCGGTGATGAACCCTGCGTCGAAGGCGTCGCCGCAGCCGGTCGTGTCGACGACGTCGATCGCGTAGGCCGGCTGGTGAACCGTCTCGCCCGATGCCGAGACGAAGCAAGCCCCTTCGCCGCCGAGCGTGAACACGCACTGTTGCACGCCTCGGTCGAGGAAGAAGGCGGCGGCATCCCGCACCTCCGTCGAGCCGGAGATTTCGCGGGCTTCCTCGATCGAGGGCATGAAGTAATCGATATGCGGCAGAAGCGGCTCGATCAGCCCGAGCGTCTGGGGCCCGGCGCCAAGCAAGTCGAAGGTCACCGTGCGACCACGGCGCTTCGCCTCGGCCAGAAGCCGGCGGCTCGGTTCGCCATCGAGCTTGGCGAGAAGGCCGGTGCCGCCGAGATGGATGATCGGCGGCGCCAGCACCGTGTCGAGCGCGGCGTCCGTCACCTCGAAATGGTCCGACGCGCCGCGCGCGTGAAGCGCCGGACGGCTTCCGTCGCGGCGGATGTTCAGGATCGTCGCCGATGTCGGGACGCCGGACAACTGCTGCATCGCGGCTGTGTCGACGCCGAAACGCCGCAGCTTCGCCAGCACGAAATCGGCTTTCTCGTCATCCCCGACCGCGCCGACTGCCAGGCAGTTCAGGCCGAGCTTGGCGAGGTCGACGACCGTCCCTCCCGCCGTACCGGCGACCGTCAGCCTGATCTCATCGATGAAGTCCACCTGCCCACCGGGCGGGATCGCGTCGACCGGGCGCCCGAGAACGTCGAGGATGTAGAGACCGATCACGGAGACGTCGTGCGACATGAAGGAGCCTTGAGAGAAGGACAGAAGGTGACGGGGCGGTTCAGCCGCGCTGGCCGAGCGCGAAGATCGTGCCGGCGAGGAGGATGAAGCCGCCGACGATGGCGAGTTGCAGCGTGCTGGGAATGCCGACGAAGATCAGGACGTTGCTGACGAGCGTGATTAGCAACACGCCGAGGAGGGTGCCGACGACGCTGCCCGATCCGCCCGTGATGCGCGCCCCGCCGAGCACGACGGCTGCGATCACGTCGATCTCCATTCCCGCGAGATCGAAGGGGTTGGCCAGCCGGTTCGACGCGACATGGACGACGCCGGCAATGCCCGCCAGCAATCCGGCATAAGCAAAGACGAAGACGCGGACCCGGAACAGGCTGATGCCGAGCCGTTCCGCGATGGCCGGATTGCCGCCGACCGCGAAGATCGCGCGGCCCATCAGCGTCCGCTCGAGGACGAGCCATGTGACGACCGCCGCCGCGAGAAGCACGAGGACGGTTGCCGGCAGGATCGAGATCGCCCCGCCGGGCGCCGTGTGGGTGTAGAGCGACGCGCGGCCGAAGGCGTCCATCGCCGTCGGTATGTTCATGAAGAGCGCCGTGCCGACGAAGGTCAGGAGGAAGCTGCGGACGATGTACTGCGTGCCGATCGTCACGATCAGCGAGGGGGCCCGAAGCGTATGGACGAGAACGCCGTTGGCCGCGCCCAGCAGCGCGCCGCCGGCCGCCGCCAGGACGAAGAAGAGGGCGAGCGGCATGCCCGGAAAATGGTTCGTCGCCAGCATCGTCAGCGCGTACATCATGAGCGCGGCGATCGCGGTGAAGGAGACGTCGATGCCGCCCGCCGCCAGCACGACCAGCACGCCCATCGCGAAAAGACCGCGGACGACCGACGCACGCAGCACATCGAACAGGTTGTTGACCTGGAGGAAGTCGGGGTTCGCGATCGTCACCGCGATGCAGGTGAGGATCACGAGGACGAGCGTGAACAGCTCCGGGCGGCGCACCATGCGCTCCCAGACGCGCGAATGCCATGCCGCCCCGTTCACGGGCGGGCTCGATGCGATGTCGGTCATGGGCGGATGCCTTCTTCGGCCGAGGCGAGCGAGCGGTAGATCGTGTCCTCCGTCCAGGCATCGACGGGGCGCTCGGCCACGATGGCGCCCTGCCGCATCACGGCGATCCGGTCGCAGTTCTGCAGGAGTTCCGGCAGGTCGTCGCTGATGATGATGACGGCCATGCCGCGGTCGGCGAGAGACTGGATGATGCGGAAGATCGTGTCCTTCGATCCGACGTCGACGCCGACGGTCGGTCCGTGCAGGATCAGGAGGCGCGGCTCGATCGTCAGCCAGCGGCCGATCAGGACGCGCTGCTGGTTGCCGCCTGAAAGCGACTGCACGGGAAGGCCGACGTGGGGCGTGGCGACCTGCAGGTCGGCGACCGTCGCCTCCGCGAGCTTGCGTGCGCGGCGTCCGCTGATGATGCCGAGCGCACCCCGCAGCCGATCGAGCACGGGGAGGGTGATGTTGTCCTCGATCGACTTTTCGAGGAACAGGCCCTCCGTCAGCCGGTCCTCGGGCACGTAGCCGATCCCGGCCTCGATCGCCCCGGCGGGCGTGCGCAGTTCGATGACCTCGCCGCCGAGGCGAATCCGTCCGCTCTCGGCGGGACGCACGCCGGCTAGCGCGAGGGCGAGTTCGTTGCGGCCGGAATCGGTCAGGCCGGTGAAACCGAGGATTTCGCCCCTAAGGAGCGAGAAGCCGACATCCCGGAAGGCATCGGCGCCGAGAGCTTCGACCTCCAGCAACGTTTCCCCGAGCTTCGGCTCGGCACGATAGCGCGCTTCGCTGATCTCGCGGCCGGTCATCCAGTGCGTGAATTCGGCCTTGGAATGGGTGGCGACGTCGAGCTCGGCCACCTTGCGGCCATCACGCATGATGATGGCACGCCCGCCGATCGCCTTGCACTCCTCCAGCTTGTGCGTGACGAAGAGGACGGCGACGCCGCCTGCGCGCAGTCGCTCGACGACGCGCAGGAGATTGTCCACCTCCTGGCGCGTGAGCGCCGTGGTCGGCTCGTCCATGATAACGAGGCGCGCGTCCGCGGCCATCGCACGCGCGATGGCGACGAGCTGGCGGATGGCGAGCGGCAGGGTGTCGGTGCGACGGGACAGGAAGTCCCTGTCGGTGGGCAACTGCACCTTGGCGAGGGCGGCGCGCGCGGTCTCGCGCAGGGCACCCATGTCGAGGCGGCGGGCGAGGTGACCGTTTGCGGCCACGAGCTGGCCCGTGAAGGCGACGTTCTCGGCGACGGAGAGATTGGGAAGGAGGGACAGGTCCTGATAGACGGTCTCGATTCCAGCCCGAAGCGCACCGATCGGCCCGATGTCGCCCGCCCGTTCACCGGTCGGCTGGCCGTCCACGAGGATCTGTCCCTCGTCGGCGGCCTGGGCGCCGGAGATGATCTTGATCAGCGTGGACTTGCCGCAGCCGTTCTCGCCCATCAGGTGATAGACGCGCCCGGCCTCGATCACGAGATCGACTGCCTTCAGCGCATGGACGCCGCCGAACGATTTGCGCACGCCCCGGATTTGCAGGAGGGGCGGGGCGGCGTCGGCCACCGGCTGCGCTGATGCGACGGACATGAGGAGATCCCGATGCGGATGGGCTGGCTCCGGGGTCGTCGAACCCCGGAGCGGTCGAATATGGCGGACGCGCGGCTTAGAACGGGTAGTTCTTGTAGGACGCCTTATCGACGTCGACCCAGGCTTCGCCCTCGACGATCACGCCCTTGCCGGGGCCCTTCTTGACCGACACCTTGTTGTATCCCGGCACGCCGAGATCCATCCCGTCGGTGACCTCCTTGCCGTCGAGCACCATGTTGGCGACGACGTTCATCACGTAGCCCGCGTCCTTCGGGTCCCAGAAGAAGATCTGGTCGACGGCGCCGGTGTCGAGATAGGGGCCGGTGTCCTTCGGCAGGCCGAGACCGTAGACGCAGGTCTTGTCCTGAAGGCCGGCTTCCTCGACCGCGCGGCCGATGCCGATGACGTCGATCGCGGACGAGCCCTGGAACCCCTTGATGTCGGGGTAGCGGCGCAGGATTTCCTTGGCCTTCTCGTAAGCCTTGTTGGCGTCGTTGAACGACTCGTTCTTCGCCGCGACGAGCTCCATGCCCGGGTATTTCTTGGCGTTCTCCGCGCCGGCATCGACCCACTGGTTATGCGTCAGGCTGCCGAGCGAGCCGACGAAGCTCGTCCACTTGCCGGACTGGCCCATGCAAGTCGCGAGCTTCTCGTTGATGCGCTCACCGAACGCCTTGTTGTCGAAGGCCTCGATGTCCACCGCCGTGTTCACGAGGCTGTCGCCCTCGTGGGTAATGACCTTGATGCCGCGCTGTTCGGCGCGGCGCAGAACGCCTTCCAGCGCCGACGGGTCCATCGGGACGACGGCGATCGCGGCCACCTTCTTGGCGACGAGATCCTCGATGATGCGGCCTTGCAGGGCGGCGTCGGCCTTTGCCGGACCGACCTGGCTGGCGGCAACGTTCGGGTGCTCGGCGCCGTAGGCGTCGACGCCCTGGTTCATGCGGGTGAACCAGTTCTCGCCCGTCACCTTCACGACGGTGACGATGGACGGCTTGTCCTGCGCCCCGGCCGCGCCGGCGCAGAGGGTCAGGCCGAGTGCCGTGCAGGCGGCGAGTTTCGATAGAGTGGTCATGCAGATCCTCCCATGGGATGTGAACTCAGCGCGGGCCCCGGACCATCTCCCGCCGGAGCGACGCACGCTTCCGGCTGGTCAGCGGCTAGGCCGCAGCCAGGTGCCGAAGTCGAATCTGGCGAAGGCCAGAAGAGCGAGGAGCAGGACGCCCCAGGCGAGGTCTCGAAAGAAGTTCGAGATGTCCATGAAATTGAAGAGGCTTGAGAGGATCTGCAGCGCCGTCGCCGCGAGCAGCACGCAGCCGACCTTGCCGTAGCCACCCTCGGGCTTCACCCCGCCCATGACCGCGATCAGGATCGCGATCAACACGTAGGAGCCGCCGTAGTCCCATTTCACCGAGGCGTTGCGGGCGGCAATCACGACGCCCGCGATGGCCGACAGTACGCCGCTCGCCGTGTAGGTCAGGACGATCATCCGGCGCTCGGCGATGCCGCCGTACCGCGCGGCCTTCGGGTTGCTTCCCAGAAGCATCAGCCGGACGCCGAACGGCGTGAACCGCAACACGAAGGCGATGATCGCGGCGACGACGAGAAAGAGCGCGAAGCAGATTGGAATGCCGAGGATCGGCGAGTTGCCGAAGTCGTCGAGCGGCGGGATGTAGCCGAGGCTGAGCGCCGAGCCATTGGTGAGGTACACCGCGATGCCGGTGAACAGGAGCTGGGTCCCGAGCGTTGCGATCAGCGGCGTCAGCCGGCCGTAGGCGATGACGAGACCATTGGCGAGCCCGCCCACGAGCCCGATCGCCAGCGCGAAGCCGGTGAAGGTCCAAGAGAACAGCTCGGGCGCCTCGTCCGGCAGCAACAGGAGCTTCGCGAGCATCAGTCCGCCGATGCCGGAAAGGTTGGCGAGGGCGATTCCGGACAGGTCGATGCCGCCATTGCCCGAGGTCATCGCGAGCATCACGCCGAAGGCGAGGAGGCCGAGTTCCGGCACCTGGGCGGCCATCGACTGAAGATTGTAGCTGTCGACGAAAGCTGCGCCCGCCAAGACGGCACCAGCCGTCAGCAGAACGACGTTCAGCAGGCCGAGAAAGACGCTCTGCCGGTCAAGCCCGAGAAACAAATCGCACCTCCCGTACGATCGCAAGTCAGAACGCGCTCCGCTCGATGACGAGTCGGTCTCCTCCGCATTCCGTTGTTTGACATCTGTCACCAGCAAGTGGCGAATGTCAATTCGGAGCGCACAGGTCCGTGATCGATACGTTGTGGAGCACCTTTCCAAACCGCCTGGGCGTGCCTCTGCGTTTACGGCCTAACCACGAGTTGCGACGGCGCAGGCCATCGCTACCGCACGAAGCACTTCGCTTCCGCCGTCTGTTAGAATCGAGACTCAAGATCGCGACGGTCCGACCGACGCCTTCGCGGCCGTCGGGCCTGCCTGTCGGTATTTCAGGTTTCCGCCGATCCCCCGCCGCGCGGCGGGATCAGTTCCGCAGGCCCGGCGCTTCCTGGCCGGTTCGCTCGACATACTCGGAATAGCCGCCGCCGTAGAGATGCGGGCCCTCCGGGGTCAGTTCGAGCACGCGGTTCGACAGCGCCGCCAGAAAATGGCGGTCGTGGCTGACGAAAAGCATGGCGCCCTCGAAACGCGAGAGCGCTTCGACCAGCATCTGCTTGGTGGCAATGTCAAGGTGGTTGGTAGGCTCGTCGAGAACGAGAAAATTCGGCGGATCGAAGAGCATCTTCGCCATCACCAGCCGCGCCTTCTCGCCGCCCGAGAGAACCCGGCAGCGCTTCTCGACGTCGTCGCCCGTGAAGCCGAAGCAGCCGGCCAGCGCCCGCAGCGGCGCCTGTCCGGCCTGCGGGAAGTTGTCTTCCAGCGACTGGAGAACGGTGCGATCGCCGTCGAGCACCTCCATCGCATGCTGGGCGAAATAGCCCATCTTCACGCTCGGTCCCCGCGTCACCGATCCCGCGTCCGGCTCGGATGCGCCGGCGATGAGCTTCAGAAGCGTCGACTTGCCGGCCCCGTTCACTCCCATGACGCACCAGCGCTCGCGCCGGCGCACCTGGAAGTCGAGAGCTTCGTAGATCGTGCGGTCGCCGTAGCGCTTGTGGACGCCCTTCACCGTCGCGACGTCCTCGCCGGATCGGGGGGCCGGCAGGAAGTCGAAGCGGACGGTCTGCTGGCGCTTGGGCGGCTCGACGCGCTCGATCTTGTCGAGCTTCTTCACGCGGCTCTGCACCTGCGCGGCGTGACTGGCGCGCGCCTTGAAGCGCTCGATGAAGGCGACCTCCTTCGCCAGCATGGCCTGCTGACGCTCGAACTGCGCCTGCTGCTGCACTTCAGCGATCGCGCGCTGCTGGCGGTAGAACTCGTAGTCGCCGGTGTAGGAGGTCAGCGCGCCGCCGTCGATCTCGATGATCTTGTTGACGATGCGGTTCATGAACTCGCGGTCGTGCGAGGTCATCAGGACCGCGCCGTCGAAGCCTTTGAGAAAGCCTTCCAGCCAGATCAGGCTCTCGATATCCAGATGGTTCGACGGCTCGTCGAGAAGCATGATGTCGGGCTTCATCAAGAGGATCTTGGCGAGCGCCACGCGCATCTTCCAGCCGCCCGAGAGCTTGCCGACATCGCCATCCATCATCGACTGGCTGAAACCGAGACCGTCGAGCACCTCGCGGGCGCGTCCGTCGAGCGCATAGCCGTCGAGTTCGTCGTAGCGCCCCTGCACCTCGCCGTAGCGGGTGATGATCTCGTCCATTTCGTCGGCGCGATCGGGATCGGCCATGGCGGCCTCGAGCTCCGCCATCTCGGCGGCGAGCGCGCTGACCGGCCCGACGCCGTCCATAACCTCGACCACCGCGCTCCGGCCCGCCATGTCGCCGACGTCCTGGCTGAAATAGCCGATGGTGACCCCGCGATCGACCGAGACCTGCCCCTCGTCCGGCAGTTCCTGCCCGGTGATCATGCGGAAGAGCGTCGTCTTGCCGGCTCCGTTCGGTCCGACGAGGCCGATCTTCTCGCCTCGCTGAAGAGCCGCCGACGCTTCGATGAAGACGATCTGCTTGCCGTTCTGCTTGCCGATGCTCTCAAGGCGGATCATGCGAAATTTCCAGACGGGCGTAAGGGGATGGCGCCTCAAACCATTCCGATCCGGGATGCGCAAGAGGCGAGGGCGGTTATCTCCCGAGGCACCGACCCATTCGAACGGCAGGCGGCTCGCTCGATACGGACGCCGCCTGGCGGCCTGCCCGTGGTTTCACCAGCGCGGCGAAGATGGAGGCAGAGAGAATGTTCGACCCGTACCGTCATGAGGCCTATAGGAGCGGCGCAAGACACCGGGAGCCGTCATGACCCTGCCCAACAGCCCAGGCGCGAAGATCGAAGCCATCATCCGTGCGGTGGAGCCCGAACTCGTCGCGATCCGGCGCGACCTCCACGCCCATCCTGAGGTCGGGTTCGAGGTCGAGCGGACCGCAGGCGTTGTCGCCGACCGCCTGCGAGCGATCGGCCTCCAGCCGCGCGAGGGCGTCGGGCGCACGGGCGTCACCGCGCGGATCGATACGGGCCGGCCGGGTCCGCATCTTCTCCTTCGCGCCGACATGGACGCGCTGCCCATCGTCGAGGCGACAGGCCTTCCGTTCGCCAGCGAGGAGGAGGGCAAGATGCACGCGTGCGGGCACGACCTCCACACCGCGACCCTTCTCGGCGCGGCCGAAGCACTTCATCGGCTGCGGGACGAGTTCGCCGGCACCATCACGCTGATGTTCCAGCCCGCCGAGGAAACGCCCGACAGCGGTGCGGCGGCGATGATCGCCGACGGCGTTCTCGACGGCGTCGACATGGCCATCGGCTTTCACAACTATCCCGAAGACGAGGTCGGCTGCTTCACGTTCGTTCCGGGTCTTGCGAACGGCTCGGCGGACGACTTCGAGATCGAGATCCGCGGCCAGTCCGGCCACGCAGCGCGGCCCCAAGCCGCCTGCGACCCGATCGTGGCAGCCGCGACGCTGGTGCTCCAGCTGCAGACCATCGTCTCGCGCGAGGTCGACCCGATGCACCCGGCCGTCCTGACCGTCGGTGCGATCGAGGGTGGCCAGACGCACAACATCATTCCGGACTCCTGCCGTCTGATTGGAACGGTCCGGACGCAGCATCGCGAGAACCGCGACCTCATCGAAGCCGCCATCGCCCGCCTTTGCGAGGGCGTCGAGCGTTCGATGAGGGTGACATGCCGGTTTGACATGGCGCGCGGCGTGCCGTCGTTGACCAACGATCCAAAACTGATCGAGGCGGCCGCGGAAGCGATCGGTGACCATTACGGTCGGCCCATCGAACCCCGTCCGGCCTCGCTCGGCGCCGAGGACTTCGCCTTGATCGGCGAGCGCGTGCCTGCTTTCCAGCTCGGGATCGGCTCCGCCACGCCCGGGCGCGACGATCGCCTGCACAACTCCGACTACCAGCCGGACGAGCGCTCGATTGCCCTCGGTGCCGTCGGTCTTTCGCTGACGGCGCTCCGACTATTGGCACCGCGCTCGGAAGAGGCGGCCTGACCGGACCATCGGCCGACACGGGCGCACTGACGGACGTGAGTCCCTCGGCCTATCGTCCGTCGTGTCAGTCTGCCGGTCAGGCTTCTCGATGACCTTCCACCTCTCGCCTCAACGCGAGGTCGCGGGGTCGGGAGGTACGATCTGGTGACGGAAGGCGAGGAACAGAGCGAGGGCGATGAAGGCGATGCCGCCGCCGACAAGATGCGAGAGCCCGTAGCCGCCCTTCTCGACGAGCCAACCGGCCACGACGTTGGACAGTGAGGCGCCGATGCCCTGGACCGTCATGACCGCCGCGAACCCGACATTGAAGCGCCCGCTCCCCTTGAGGATACGCTCGACGGCAACCGGCGTGACGATCCCGAGGAGACCGGCGCCGATGCCGTCCAGCGCCTGGATCGGGTAGATCGTCCAGAACCCGTCCAGCGTTCCGGCGATGAAGCCACGCAGGGGTAGGGCGAGAAGTCCGATCAGGAAGACGGTCGAGAGGCCGATGCGGCGGATCAGGAACGGGGTGACCGCCGCGACTCCGATCATGGCGAGCTGCGCGACGCCGGTGATGATGGCCGTCGTGCGGAACGGCGTTCCGAGGTCGATCGCGAACTGCTGGGCGATCAGCCGGCCCATCGGTGCATTGCCGAAATGGAAGATCAGGAGGATCACCGCGAGAAGGATCAGCCCCCGGCTCTTCAGAAGAACGCTGAAACCCGACGCATCCTCCTTCGACGCGTTCTCGTCGAGGCCACGGGCCGCCTTGTGATCGATACGAGCGGGATCGATCGACGCGACGGCGGCGAGCGCGCCGAAGGCGGTCGCCACCATGAGCCAGACGATTCCCTGCTGGCCGAAGACCGTAACGATCAGGAAAACGCCGAAGAGCGAGGCGAAGTTGCCGGCATGGTTCCAGAACTCGTTTCGCGCGATCTGAGCCGAGAACATCCGCTCGCCGACAAGGCCGAGCGTGAGCCCTGCGAGGGCCGGACCGACCACCGCGCCGACGACGGCGGTAAGAATTTGCCCGCCCCAGACGAAGGGCGCGCTCGGCACGAGGAGTGTCACAAGTGCCGCTGCGGTCACCAAAACGACGGGAACCGCGATGAGCGTCCGCTTCCAGGTCGAACCATCGACAAGCGCCCCGCACAGCGGGGTTGCCAGAAGACCGATGAGGCCACCTATCGTGGCGATCCAGCCGAGGGTGAGCGTCGACCATCCCTGCGATGCGAGGAATGCGTCAAGGAACGGGCCGAGACCGTCGCGCGCATCCGCGAGGAAGAAGTTGAGGACGGCAAGACCGACCAGCGATCGATCCGAGACAAGACGGGGGTTCCCCGTCGGAGACCCCGCTGCGGCAGCTACCGTCATCACGACCCCTTCACGCGCGATTGATTAGCCGCCGATGAATGCCGATCATGGTGTCTGGTTCCGAACGACCGTTGCGAAGGTCAGCGTTTCGGGTTCGCCGCCGCCGTGCCGTCTCTTGTCTGCGTCGCGTAAGGGCCGGTTACAACTCTGCCGCCACCGCGTCGACCGCATCGGCCGTCTTCGCGACGATCATGTCCGCTTCCTCTCGCGTCAGGCAGAAGGGCGGCGCGAAGCCGAGGATGTCGCCTTCAGGCATGGCGCGGGCGATGACGCCCCGCTCCAGGAGCGCGGCCGAGATGCGAGGGCCGATCTTCGCGGCCGGATCGAAGAAGCGGCGGTCGTCGCGGTCGGCCACGAACTCGACAGCTGCCAGCAATCCTTCGCCGCGGACTTCGCCGACATGGCGGTGGTTTCCGAGAGCAGCTTCGAGGCCCGAGCGGAAGTGAGCGCCGACCTCGCGGACGTTCGCGAGGAGGTCCAACTCGTCGATGAGGTTCAGGTTGGCAACCCCGGCGGCGGCGCAGAGCGGATGGGCCGAATAGGTCCAGCCGTGGCCGATGGGCCCGAGTTCGTCGGAGCCCTGCACGAGGACGTTCCAGAGCGTCTCCGAGACGATCGTGCCCGACAGCGGCGCATAGGCGGAGGTCAGGCCCTTGGCGATGGTGATGAGGTCCGGCCTCATGCCGTAATGACCCGAGCCGAACATCGTGCCGAGGCGTCCGAAGCCCGTCACGACCTCGTCCGCGATGAGCATGACGTCGTAGCGGGCCAGAACCGCCTGCACCTTCTCCCAGTACCCAGCGGGCGGGGGCACGATGCCGCCCGTGCCGAGTACCGGCTCGCCGATCAGAGCGGCGACCGTTTCGGGACCTTCAGCAAGGATCATCTCTTCCAGCCTGTCGGCGCAGAACTGGGAGAACTGTTCCTCGCTCATGGAGCGGTCCGGGCGGCGGAAGTTGTACGGCGCTTCCGTGTGCAGGATCGGCGCGCGCGGCAGATCGAAGGCGTTGTGGAAGAGCTTCAGGCCCGTGAGCGATCCGGTCATCACGCCCGACCCGTGATAGCCGCGCCAGCGCGAGATGATCTTCTTCTTCTCGGGGCGGCCGAGGATGTTGTTGGCGTACCAGACGAGCTTGATGTTGGTCTCGTTGGCATCGGAGCCCGACAGGCCGAAATAGACCCGGCTCATGCCGGCCGGTGCCCGGTCGATGATCATCTTGGCCAGCCGGATCGAGGGCTCCGAACCATGCCCGACATAGGCGTGATAGTAGGGAAGCGCCTTCGCCTGCTCGGCGATCGCCTCTGCGATCTCGGGGCGCCCGTAGCCGACATTGACGCAGTAGAGGCCGGCGAAGGCGTCGAGGCTCTCGCGCCCGTTGCGATCGACGATGGTGCAGCCCTTGGCGCCGGTGATGACGCGCGTCGGCGTCTCGCCACGCGCGTGCATGCCCATGTGGGTCGAGGGGTGGAAGACGTGGTCGCGGTCGTAGGCGGTGAGTTCGTTGGACGGGTCGAGCATGACGGCTCTCCTTCTCTGGGGATGGGTCAGCCGCGATCGAGGCAGACGTACTGGAGGTCGGTGAAGGCTTCGAGCCCGTGGCGCGCCCCCTCGCGCCCGAGGCCGGACTGCTTGGTCCCCCCGAACGGGATGGGCGCGCCGGTGATCTTCACGCGGTTCACGGCGACCATGCCGTAGTCGAGCGCGGCGCTCATGCGCGCGGCACGCGGCCCGTCGCGCGTGACGAGGTAGGCGACGAGGCCGTATTCGGTATCGTTGGCGCGGGTGAGGATTTCCGCTTCCGTATCGAAGGCCGCGAGCGCGGCAACCGGGCCGAAGGTCTCCTCGCGCATGATCGCGGCGTCCGCCGGGACATCCGCCAGCACCGTCGGTTCGTAGAACAGGGGTCCGGCGGGGTGACGGGCGCCGCCGCACAGGAGGCGGGCGCCCCGGGCCAGCGCGTCGGCCACGTGCGCCTCGCATTTGGCGACGGCGCGCTCGTGCATCAGCGGCCCGATTTCGGCACCGTCCACGAGCCCGGCGGCGACCTTCAGCGAGCCTGCGCGCCGCGCGAACGCCTCGGCGAAGGCGTCGAAGACGCGGCGTTCCACGAAGATGCGGTTGGCGGCGAGGCAGTCCTGGCCGGAGGTCGCGAACTTGGCGTCGATCGCGATCTCCACCGCGCGGTCGAGATCGGCGTCGGCGAAGACGATCAGCGGCGCGTGCCCGCCGAGTTCCATCACCAGCCGCTTCATGGTCGGGGCGCACTGTGCGGCGACGAGACGGCCGACGGCGGTGGAGCCCGTGAAGCTCATAGCCCGCACGCGCGCGTCGGCGCACAGGCGCCCGACGATCGTCGCCGCGTCTCCGGTCACGACGTTGAGGACGCCGGCGGGCAGTCCGGCGCGGCTCGCCAGTTCGGCGAGGGCCAAGGCCGACAGCGGCGTCTCGGAAGAAGGGTGGGCGACGGCCGTGCAGCCGGCGGCGAGAGCGGCGGCCGCCTTGCGCGTCAGCATGGCCGACGGGAAGTTCCAGGGCGTGACCAGCCCGGCGATGCCGACGGGGCGCCGTGTCAGGCGCATCTCGGCGCCCACAAGATGCGAGGCGACGCTCTCGACGCACACCCGCTTCGCCTCCTCCGCGTAGTAGGCGACGAACGAGGCGGCGTAGTCGATCTCGCCGCGCGCCTCGGCCAGCGGCTTGCCCTGTTCGAGACTCATCAGGATGGCCAGGTCCTCGCGCGCCGCTACGATCCCGTCGTGCCAGCCCAGAAGGGCCGCCGACCGCTCCTGCGGCAGGAGCGCCGCCCAGGCGGGAAAGGCCGCCGCCGCCGCGTCGATCGCCGCTCCCGCCTGATCGGCGCCGAGCGAGGCGACATGGGCGAGGACGCGTCCGTCGGCCGGGTCGGTCACGGCAAAGCGTGCCTTTCCCGCAACCCAGCGCCCGTCGACGAAGGCGTCCTCACGGACGAGCCCTCGGTCGGCGAGGCGTCCCAGACCTTCGTGCAGCGTGGTTCGGGCGGGATGGGCGTTCATCGCGGACCTCCGTCGGGTGCCTCGAGACGCTACGCGCTGCGGTTGGAGGATCGGTCCGAACTTGTCGGGCGAAGGAGAGGGACGGTCTCATTTTCCCTCGATTGGCAGAGGATTCCTCTTGCGCGGTCAGGGGCCGTCCGGTGCGAAGAGGGAGGCCGGCGCGTCGACCGCATCCTTCACGACCTTGGTGACGACGTAGGTGAAATAGCGATGGATGCCGATCTCACGCTCCAGCCATCCGTCGATCAGCCGCTGGTAGGCTTCGACGTCGCGAGCCGCGACCTTCACGACGTAGTCGATGCCGCCGCCCGTCGACCAGCAGGACACGACCTCGGGCGCCGCCCGCATCGCCCGCTCGAACCGGTCGAAGTCCGCCTGGCGGTGACCGCCGAGCGTCACCTCGACGATGACCGTGGTGACCGGCGCCACCAGCCGCCAGTCGATCCGCGCATGGTAGCCGGCGACGATGCCAGCCTTCTCCAGCCGCTTCAGCCGCACCCAGCACGGGGTCGCCGACAGGCCGACGCGCTCGGCGAGCGCGGTCTTGGCGATACGGCCCTCACGCTGGATCTCGGCGAGAATCCGGATGTCCGTCGGGTCGAGCGGGTGCATGGCGTCTCGAAAAGAATGAGCGGTCGGCCGCCGACGGGTCGGCAGCCCCTTGTCGAGTGTCATGATTTCAGGAAACGTACTCTCATGACAATGTGGTTCATCGATCAGGACGCCTTGAAGCGTCCCGTCTATCTGTCGCTGGCCGACCAGATCAACCGCGCGATCTCCGACGGGCGGCTGGCGGACGGAGCGCGCCTGCCGCCGCACCGCGTGCTGGCCGACAGCCTGAGGGTCTCCGTCCAGACCGTCAGCCGGGCCTACGAGGAACTGATCCGGCGCGGCCTGCTGTCGGGCGAGACCGGGCGCGGCACCTTCGTGCGGCGCGAGGAGCCGGTGGGGCAGTTGCCCTACATCCCCGAGCGGCTCGGCGAGGTCATCGACCTGTCGATCCTCAAGCCGGTCTGCGAGACGATGCACCTCGACCGGATGAAGGCGGCGCTGGCCGACCTGTCGACCGACCTTCCGCCGAGCGTCGCCCTGTCGTTCCGGCCCAACGTGATCTTCCCTCGGCACCGGGCAGTGGCGTCGGACTGGCTGCGCCTGTGCGGCCTGGACGTGCCCCCGCACAACATCTGCCTCACGAACGGGGCGACGGCCGGCATGACGATCGCCTTGATGAGCGTGGCGCAGACCGGCGGCGTCGTCGCGACGGAGGCGATCGGCCACCACACGCTGACGCCGCTCGCCGCCTATCTCGGGCTGAAACTCGCCGCCGTCGAGATCGACGACGACGGGATCGTTCCGCAGGCCCTCGACGCGCTGTGCCGGTCGGAAGGGGTGCGCGCCGTGTTCGTCCAGCCCTCGGGCATCAATCCGACGGCCGTCGTGATGAGCGCGGGGCGGCGCGAGGCGATCGCGGCGGTGGCGCGGGCGCACGACCTCGCCATCATCGAGAACGACGGCCTCGGGCCTCTGGTCGAGGATCGCCCGCCGCCGCTCGCCGCGTTCGCGCCCGAGCGCACCCTCTACGTCACGAGCTTCACCAAGATCGTGATGCCGGGCCTTCGCACCGGCTATCTCGCCGTGCCCGACCGGATGCTCGCCGCCGTGTCCAACCGCCATCTCGTCACCAACTGGATCGCGACGCCGCTGATCGCCGAGATCGCGACGCGCTGGGTCGCGGACGGCACGACCATCGACCTCGTGCGCTGGCAGCGCGGGGCGCTGCGCCGGCGGCAGGCGGTGGCGGCCGAGATGCTGGCGGGCGTCCCCTACCGCTCGCACGCCCAGGCCCTTCATGCCTGGATCCCGCTGGAAAGCCGCGCGGCCGAAGACCTCTTCGTCGCGCAGGCGCGGCTGCGCGGCGTCGCCGTCGCGCCGGGCAAGTCGTTCCAGACCGGCGCCGTCGAGCAACCGGCCGTGCGCATCTCGCTCGGCTCCACCACCGAGGAGGAACTGCGCGCGGGTCTTCGCATCGTGACCAACCTCATTCACAGCGACCCGGAGCCGCTGCTGCTGGCGATCTAGGCAGGATGTGCCGCAAGGTCCGGCAATGATCTGATAATTGTCATGATATTATGTTCCAAATTGACATGATTTAGGTGGAGGATCATCGTCGGGGCATCGAACGGAACCCAAGAAGGGGACGCCGTGACCGCACCGATCATCCAGCTACAGGACGTATCGAAGCGCTTCGGCGAGCTGACCGTGCTCGACAAGCTATCCTTCGATGTCGCGCCCGGCGAGAAGCTCGCGCTGATCGGCCCGTCCGGTTCGGGCAAGACGACGATCCTGCGCCTCCTGATGACGCTGGAGGAGCCGACGGACGGCCTCGTTCTCGTGGACGGCGAGCCGCTGTTCCACCAGCGCCGGGGCGACGCGCTGGTGAGGGCCGACGAGCGGCACCTCCACCGGATGCGCACGAAGATCGGCATGGTCTTCCAGCACTTCAACCTGTTTCCCCACAAGTCGGTCTGCGAGAACGTCTGCCTCGCGCCGGTGCTGACGCAGGGCGTGAAGCCGGCGGAGGCCAGGCGCCGCGCGATGGAGCTTCTCGACATGGTGGGCCTGTCGACCAAGGCCGATGCCATGCCGGCTCAGCTCTCCGGCGGCCAGAAGCAGCGCGTGGCGATCGCCCGCGCGCTGGCGCTCAAGCCCCGGATCATGCTGTTCGACGAGGTCACCTCGGCGCTCGACCCCGAACTGGTCGAGGAGGTGCTGAACGTCATGCACATGCTCGCCCGCGAGACCGACATGACCATGCTTCTCGTCACCCACGAGATGGGCTTCGCTCACGACTTCGCCGACCGCGTCCTGTTCTTCGACCGGGGGCGGATCGTCGAGGAAGGGCCGCCCGACGAGATCTTCAAGAGTCCCCGGCAGGAGCGCACCCAGGCCTTTCTCCGAAAGGTCGTCGCGGCCGGGCATCGCGTCTGAATCCACGTCAGAAGAGGGAACAGTCCATGCGCTTCGATCGCCTTACCCGTCCCCTGCTGCTCGGCGCGACGCTGAGTCTGATCCTCGGCACCGCCTCGGTCCCGGCAGCCGAGTTGGAGGCCCTGAAGGAGCAGGGCTTCGCCCGCATCGCCATCGGCAACGAGCCGCCCTTCACCGCGGTGAAGGCCGACGGCACCGTGTCGGGCGCCGCCCCCGACGTCGCGCGCGCCGTGTTCAAGCGGCTGGGCGTCGAGGACGTCGTCGCCTCGATCTCCGAATACGGCGCGATGATCCCAGGCCTGCAGGCACGCCGTTTCGACGCGGTCACGGCCGGTCTCTTCATGAAGCCCGAGCGCTGTGGCGCGGTGAGCTATTCCGAGCCGATCCTGTGCGATGCCGAGGCCTTCGCGCTGAAGGCCGGCAATCCCCTGAACCTCAAGAGCTACAAGGACGTCGCGGACAATCCGAACGCCAGGATCGGCGCGCCGGGCGGCGGTACGGAGGAGCGTCTCGCGCTCGAAGCCGGCGTGCCGCGGGACCGGGTCGTCGTGGTGCCGGACACGCAGAGCGGCATCACCATGCTGCAGCAGGGTCGCATCGACGTCTATTCGCTGCCCGTCCTGTCGATCAACGCGGCCGTGAAGACGGCCAACGACCCGCAGATCGAGGTCGTGGCGCCCGTCCAGGGCGCGCCGGTCTATTGCGACGGCGCCGCCTTCCGCAAGCAGGACACGGCGCTGCGCGACGCCTTCGACAAGGAACTGGCGGCCATCAAGGCGTCGGGCGAGTTCGCCCAGATCATCGAGCCCTACGGCTTCTCGGCCGCCGCCGCGATGTCGACGACGCGCGAGAAGCTGTGCGCCGCGTAGTGACCTGACGAACGCGCGGGCGGCGGGGCGACGATCCCGCCGTCCCCGCTGGCAAGGCGATCATGGACATCTGGCTCGGCTATCTCACGCTCATCCTGCAAGGGGCGCTCGTCACGGTGCAGCTCACCGTCTACGGCTGCGCCTTCGCATTGGTGATGGCGTTCCTGGCGGGGCTCGGACGGGCGTCCGCCATCCCTCCCGTGAAGTGGCTGTCGGTCGCCTATATCGAATTCTTCCGTGGCACCTCGATCTTCGTCCAGCTCTTCTGGGCCTATTACGTGCTGCCGCTGATGGGGCTGGAGCTTTCGCCCCTGCAGGCGGGGGCGCTGGCGCTGGGGCTCAATGTCGGCGCCTACGGCGCGGAGGTGGTGCGCGGCGCCGTGCAGGCGATCGGGCGCGAACAGCGCGAGGCCTGCGTCGCGCTCAATCTCACCCGCGCCCAGTCTCTGCGTCACGTGATCCTGCCTCAGGCCCTGGTGATCATGCTGCCGACCTTCGGCAACAACGCGATCGAACTCCTGAAGGCGACGGCGATCGTCTCACTCGTCTCGCTGGGAGACATGACCTTCCAGGCGCAGGTCGTCCGGTCGCAGACCGGTTCGACAGCCTTTCCGTTTCTGACGGTCCTCGTTCTCTATTTCTTGATGTCCTCGGCGATCACGCTCTTCGTCCGCACTCTGGAGCGCCGCATGTCTCGTGGCTTCGAGGGGACACGCGCCTGATGGAGTGGGACTGGGATTTCGTCTGGCAGATCCTGCCGCAACTGATCGACGGCGCGAGGATCACGGTCCTCGCCACGCTGCTCGTCTTCGCCTTCGCCGCGGTGTTCGGCCTCCTGATCGCCATTCTCAGGCGATCGAGAAACCGCGTCCTGTCCTGGCCGACGGCGACCCTTTGCCGAGTTCGTCCGAGGCACACCGCTTCTCGTGCAGCTGTATTTCCTGTTCTACATCCTGCCCGACCTAGGGGTCACCCTCTCGCCGCTGACAGCGGGCGTGATCGGTCTCGGCGTCCACTACGGGACCTACACGGCCGAGGTCTATCGCGCGGGCATCGACAATGTCGCGCGCGGACAATGGGAGGCGGCCAAGGCTTGCAATCTCACGACGGCGCAGACGTGGCGGCACATCGTCCTGCCGCAGGCGATCAAGCCGATGGTGCCGGCGCTCGCCAACTACTTCATCGCCATGTTCAAGGAGACGCCACTCCTGTCGGCGATTACCGTCCTCCAGCTGATGAACCAGGCGCGTTCGATCGCCAACTACAACTACCGCTACATCGAGCCGATCACGATGGTGGGGGCGTTCTTCCTCGTCATCAGTCTCGTCTCCGTCGTCGCCATCCGCCTGATGCAGCGACTTGGGGCCGGCTCAGCCGCTTCGGCTCCGCCCGGCCCGAAACCGTGAGGCCGTCATGACGCCCTCCGTCCTGTCCCTGCCGCTCGCCTTCGACGCACGCGCCATCGAAAAGCGGGTCGGGCTGATCCTTCTGTCGACCGACCATTCGACGGAAGCGGACTTCGCCCGCCTCGTCGCCGGGCCCCGCGTCGGCCTTTTCGCGACGCGCGTCGAATACGCCAATCCCGTGACGCACGAGAACCTGCGCCGCATGGAGCCGCGCCTCGGCGCGGCGGCGGCACTTCTCCTGCCGGACGAACCGCTCGATGCGATCTGCTTCTCCTGCACCTCCGCCTCCGTTGCGATCGGCGATGCGGCCGTGGAGGCGGCGATCGCAGCCGCCAAGCCCGGTGTGCCCGTCGTCACCCCGCCGGGCGCGGCAGCTCGAGCCCTTTCGCAGTTCGGGGCGCGGCGC
Organism: uncultured Aureimonas sp.; assembly: GCF_913775355.1. Classification (GTDB taxonomy): domain Bacteria; phylum Pseudomonadota; class Alphaproteobacteria; order Rhizobiales; family Rhizobiaceae; genus Aureimonas. The sequence continues at coordinate 1,549 of NZ_CAJYIU010000019.1, read as the reverse complement.
ATCAGCCTCCTGACGCCCTACACCGTCGAGACGACGTCCGGTATCGCCGATTACTTCGAAGCGCGCGGCTTCGATCTCGCGTCCGTCATCTGTCTCGAACTCGAGGACGACCGCGATATGGCCCGCATTTCGACGGCCTCGCTGATCGAAGCGGCCGTCGCGGCGACGCACGGTGAGGCCGAGGCGCTCTTCGTTTCCTGCACGGCCCTGCGATCGGCTCTCATCGTGGCTGACGTCGAGGCGCGGATCGGCCGGCCTGTCGTTGCCAGCAACCAGGCGACCGCCTGGGCCTGCCTCGGTCTCTGCGGGGTCGCCCCCGAGCCGGGGCTGAACGCCGGGCGCCTTTTCGACATGCCCTTCCAACTGGCGACCTAAACCGATGTCGGTCGTGCCCCTCACCGAGATCCAACTGGCCGCCGAAAGAATCCGTCCGGCAGTGCTGCGGACGGCCCTCGAGCCGTCGCCCGGCCTGTCGCGGCTGGCGGGCGTGCCCGTCCATCTGAAGATGGAGCATCGCCAGCGCATCGGCGCCTTCAAGCTGCGGGGCGCCACGAATGCCGTGCTTTCGCTTGCCTCAGGCACGCGGGGCGTGGTCGCGGCCTCCACCGGAAATCATGGCCGTGCGCTTGCGTTTGCCGCGCGACAGGCGGGGCTCACCTGCACCATCTGCCTCTCCCGCCTCGTGCCCGCCAACAAGATCGCGGCGATCGAAGCGCTCGGTGCACGCGTTCACGTCCGAGGCGCCGGCCAGGACGACGCGCAGCGCGAGGCGGATCGTCTTGCTGCCGACGAAGGGCTCATCGGGGTGCCACCCTTCGACCATCCCGCTATCGTGGCCGGGCAGGGCACGATCGGGCTGGAGATCGTCGAGGACCTGCCGGATGTCGAAACCGTCATCGTCCCTCTGTCCGGCGGCGGCCTGATCGCCGGCGTGGCCGCGGCGGTGAAGGCGCTTTCGCCGCGAGCCCGCATCGTCGGCGTGTCCATGGAGCGCGGAGCCGCGATGGCCAAGAGCCTCGAGGCCGGTCGTCCGATCGAGGTTGAGGAGCGGCCGACGCTGGCCGACTCGCTTGGCGGCGGCATCGGTCTCGCCAACCGCTGGACTTTCGAGGCCGCGAAACGACTGGTGGACGAGGTGCTGCTGGTCACCGAGTCCGAGATCGCCGCCGGCATCCGTCACATCTACCGGGAGGAGCGCGAGGTCGTGGAGGGGGCAGCAGCTGTCGGCGTCTCCGCAATCCTGTCCGGCCGCGTTCGACCGCGAGGACCGACGGTCGTCATCCTGACGGGCCGCAACATCGACCCGGCCCTCCACCTCCGCATCCTGAACGGCGCGGACGCGCTGGAGGTGGCCGTCTGATGCCGACGATCCGCATCCTGACCGAAGCCGACCTGCGCGCGCTCGTACCGCTCGATCTCGCGGCCGTCGGCTGCGTCGAGGACGGCTTCGCCGCGCTCGCGACGAAGCCCGTCGCCATGCCTCCGATCCTGCGGCTCGACATCCCCGCGAATCGCGGCGAGGTGGACGTCACGTCCACCTCGCCGCGAT
>NZ_CAJYIU010000018.1 GCF_913775355.1 uncultured Aureimonas sp. | reverse complement strand
CGACGAATGCCGTCGCGTCTATGGCGGCGCCCTGCCGGCCGCGCCGCTCGACGGATCGCTGAACACGCGGCGGATGCAGGCGCAGGACCGCAAGGCGATGCTGGGTCATGCGATCGCGCGCACGCTTCTGCCGGGTTCGTCCGTCTTCATCGACGCCGGCTCGACCAATCTGGCGGTGGCCGAGGCGCTGCCGCCCGATTCCGGCATGACCGTCATCACCAACGCCCCGTCGATCGCCTGCGCCCTTCAGGACAAGTCCGGCCTGTCGGTGGTGCTTCTCGGCGGACGGCTGGACCCCGGCAGCGGCGCCTGCCTCGGGAGCCAGACGCTGCGCGAGGCCGAGCGGATGCGACCGTCCGTTCTGGTGCTCGGCGTCTGTGGCGTCGACGCGGAAGCCGGCGTGACCTCGCACGATCTGGAGGAGGCCGATCTGAAGTCGCTTCTGGCGTCGCGGGCGGGCGAGATCGTGCTGGCCGCCACCAGCGAGAAGATCGGCACCGCCGCGTCCTTCTTCGTCGCCCCGATCGACCGGCGTGCGCGCCTCTTCGTCGAACACGACTGCTCCCCGCAAGTCCTTCGCCCCTTCGAGGCGCTGGGCATCCCGATCACGCGCGCCGCCACCGCATCCGGCTCGCGCAAGCCGGCGAGGACGGCCCGATGACCGCTGAACTCCTTCGCCGCCCCGCCTCCTGGCGCGACGCCTGGCCGCGCGAGCGGCTGGCCGTCTCCGGCGCCTTTCTCGCCAACGGCTTCGTCCTCGGCAACTGGACGCCGCAGATCCCGCTCTTCCAGCAGCGGCTCGGCCTGTCGGAGGCCTATCTCGGGCTCATGATCCTTGCCTTCGGCATCGGGGCCGTGGTGGCGATGCCGCTGCTCGGCGCCGCCACCGCGCGCTACGGCTCGCGCCGCGCGACGCTCGTGATGCACGCGATCCTCGCGCTGTCGCTGCCGCTCCTCGTGCTCGCCCCGAACGTTCCGGTCGCCGCGCTCGCCATCCTCCTCTTCGGGGCGTCGATGGGCGGCATGGACGTCGCGATGAACGCCAACGCCGTGTCGGTCGAGCGCCAGCGCCCGCGCGCGATCATGTCGTCCTGCCACGGGTTCTGGTCGGTCGGTGGTTTCATCGGGGCCGCGACCGGGGGCTTCCTGATCGTGACGCTGGGGCCGGTCGGGCACTTCGTCTTCGTGGCCGCGGTGCTGCTGGTGGCCCTCTGGCCAATCGGCCGCGCCATGTTCGAGGACCGCGAACTGGCCGATGCGGCAACCCCGGCCGGCGAGACGGGGGCGGGGCCTGCGGCACCCTCGGCCGCGCGTCTTGCCGTCCTCGGCATCGGCATCTGTGCCCTGTTCGGCATGGTGCCGGAAGGCGCGACGATCGACTGGAGCGCGATCTACCTGCGCTCCGAACTGGGAGTCGACGTCGCGGTCTCGGGCTTCGCCTTTGCCGCGTTCTCGGCGGTCATGGCGCTGTTCCGGTTCCTCGGCGATGGCATCCGCGACCGTCTCGGCGCCGTGCGCACCCTGCGGCTCTCGGCGCTTGCCGGCATCGGCGCGCTTCTGATCGTCGGTTTCGCGCCCAATCTCGGCGTTGCGATCCTCGGCTTCGCGCTTCTCGGGATCGGCCTCTCCAACATCGCCCCGATCGCCTTTTCGGCCGCCGGCAATGTGCCGGGCCTGAAGCCTGGCGTCGGCATCTCGATGGCCACCACCATCGGCTATTCCGGCATCCTGATCGCACCGTCGGCGATCGGCTATCTCGCCGAGCACTTCGGCTTCCAGGCCGTATTTCTCGGCCTTAGCCTTTGCCTCGTCGGCATCCTCGCCCTCTCGCCGCTGACCAGCGGGGCGGACGGGCCGCCGGCGTCCTGACGGACGCCGGCGGGTGTCGTCGGTGTCGGTCAGATCCGTCCGAGGAGGAACAGGATCAAGACGACCACCAGCAGGAAGCCGAGGATGCCGCTCGGACCGTATCCCCAGGAGCGGGAGTAACCCCAGCCCGGAAAGGCGCCGATCAGAAGCAGGACCAGGATGATGAGGAGGATGGTGCCGAGAGACATGTGCGACTCCTTGACGCGCGACGTGACGCCATCACAACGACGTTATCGTCACAGCCGTTCCCAGGTTTCGTCACACGTTCGTCATGATTCAGATGAGCACCGTGACCCATGCCATGACGGCGACGGTGAAGAGGACGCCGAAGGCGATCGCCGGACGCCAGCTCCAGCCGCGAGACCACGGCCAGACCGGAACGAGCGCGGCGAACATCAGAAGCGCGAAGAGGGCAAGGGCGGCGCCGGGCGTCATGAGGGGTCCAGGGCAAGGGTTGCAGGGTTCGCGGCCGGGATAGGGGCGAACCGCCGCCCTCGCAAGCCGGGGCGATGCGGTTGTCACGGTCGCGACACGATGATCCTCTTTTCATGGCATCGCCGAACGGCGATATAGCTGTCGACTTCGAGCCGGCGCGGACACGCCGCCCGGCCTCCTCTGACGATCCGCGAGACGAGCCCCGATGACGCTCCAAGCCCCCGTCGAACCGGTTCTGGCCGATCCCCTGCCGCGCCGCCGCACCGTGGGCGTGTCCGTCGGCGGCGTGGTGGTCGGCGGTCCGGCCCCGGTCGTCGTCCAGTCGATGACGAACACCGACACGGCCGATATCGACGCGACCGTGGCGCAGGTGGCGCAGCTCGCCAAGGCGGGGTCCGAGATCGTTCGCATCACGGTGGACCGCAACGAGTCGGCCGCCGCCGTGCCGCGCATCCGCGACCGGCTGGAGCGGCTGGGGATCGACGTGCCGCTCGTCGGCGACTTCCACTATATCGGCCACAAGCTCCTCGCCGACCATCCGGACTGCGCCGCGGCGCTGGCCAAGTACCGGATCAATCCGGGCAATGTCGGCTTCAAGGACAAGAAGGATCGGCAGTTCGTCGAAATCATCGAGACGGCGATCCGGCACGACAAGCCGGTGCGCATCGGCGTCAACTGGGGCTCGCTCGACCAGGAGCTCCTGACGCGGCTGATGGACGAGAACTCGAAGCTCGCCCAGCCGCTCGGCGCGCGCGCGGTGATGCGCGAATCGATCATCCAGTCGGCGCTTCATTCCGCGGCGCTCGCCGAGGAGACGGGCCTTGCGAAAGAGAAGATCATCCTCTCGGCCAAGGTCTCGAACGTGCAGGACCTCATCGCCGTCTATCGCGACCTGTCGCGCCGCACCGACCATGCGCTGCATCTCGGCCTGACCGAGGCGGGCATGGGCTCGAAGGGCATCGTGGCCTCCTCGGCCGCGCTCGGCATCCTCCTGCAGGAGGGTATCGGCGACACGATCCGCGTGTCGCTGACGCCCGAGCCCGGCGGCGACCGCACGAAGGAAGTTCAGGTCGCGCAGGAGATCCTGCAGACCATGGGCTTCCGCCAGTTCATCCCGATCGTCGCGGCCTGTCCCGGCTGCGGGCGCACGACCTCGACGCTGTTCCAGGAACTCGCCGAGACGATCCAGACCGATATCCGCGTCAACATGCCGGTATGGCGCGAGCGTTATCCCGGCGTCGAGGCGCTGTCGGTCGCGGTCATGGGCTGCATCGTGAACGGCCCCGGCGAATCCAAGCACGCCGACATCGGCATTTCGCTACCCGGAACGGCGGAGGTCCCCTCGGCGCCGGTCTACATGGACGGCGAGAAGGTCGCGACGCTGCGCGGGCCCAACATCGCGCGGGACTTCCACGAGATGGTGCTCGCCTATATCGACCGCCGCTTCGGTCGGCCCGCCGCGGCGGAATGATCCGACGCCTCGCTCTCGCTCTCGTCGCGGTCGTCTTCGCTCTTGCCCCGGCCGGGGCGGCCGAGCCGAAGGCGGACCCACGCGTCGGCCGCATCTGCGATCTCATCGCCGAGAACGCGTCGGCGGTCGGCATGGCGCCCGACTTCTTCGCCCGCCTGATCTGGAAGGAGTCGCGCTTCGACGAGGGCGCGCGCTCGCCCGTCGGCGCGCAGGGCATCGCCCAGTTCATGCCCTACACCGCCCGCGAGCGGGGGCTCTCCGACCCCTACGACAAGGAGCAGGCGCTGCGGCACTCGGCCGAATATCTGCGTGACCTGCGCGCCGAACTCGGCTCCTGGGGCCTTGCGGCGGCCGCCTACAACGGCGGCATCAACCGCGTGAAGCGCTGGATGGCGTCGGGCGGGCGGCTTCCCTACGAGACCGAGGACTACGTTCTGTCGATCACCGCCCAGCCGGCCGCCTGGTTCCGCGAGGAGAAGCGCGAGGCGGAGGTGAAGCCGCTGGTCGCCGATCTCGAGTTCGCGCTCGCCTGCCGCCGCCTGCCCATCCTGCCGACCCGTGCCGTGTTCGCGGTGGCCGAAAGCGCGCCGATGCGCCCCTGGGGGGCGCAGGTGGCGGGCCATCCCAACGAGGCGATCGCGGTGCGCATCTATCGCAAGCTGCAGGACCAGTATCCCGCCGTTCTCGGCGGCGTCGAGCCGATCGTGATGCGGGCGCGCCCGATCTCCGGCCCGCGCCGGATTACCGCTGTGCGCATCGGCGCCGATTCGCGGCGCGAGGCGGAAAGCTTCTGCAACAAGTATCGCGGCGTCGGCGGCTCGTGCGTCGTCACCCGAAACCGGTAGCCGGCGTGGAAGCAATCGGTCTTCGCGACATCCGGCCGGACGACACCGACGCTCTCGCCGTCATCTGGCACGCGAGCGCCAGCCTTCCCGGCGTGGGGCCGGCCACGCTGCCTGCGCCCGAGGCGATGCGTTGGCGCTTCGAGCACGAACTCATGCCGGCCTGCCGCATCATCGTCGCCGAACAGGACGGCGAAGCGGTGGGCTTTGCCGCGATGATGCCCGGGGAGCGGGTGCTCGATCAGCTGTTCGTCCGTCCCGGTCTTCTCGGGGGCGGGGTCGGGCGATGCCTGCTCGATGCGGTGAAGCGCGAAATGCCGGAGGGCTTCACGCTCTTCACCCGGCCGACCAATCCGCGCGCCTGCCGCTTCTACGAGGCGGCCGGCTTGCGGCTCCTGCGGCACGAGACCCATCCGCGCTTCGGCGATCCGATCGTGGTCTACGGCTGGCAGCCCGGCGCCTAAAGCCCGACATGGCGCAGGAGCGCCATGGCGACGACACCGATGGTCACGCTCGCCAGCACCGACAGGCGAAGCGACAGGAGTCCGGCCGCGACGATCACCAGTCGCTCCAGCCAGCCGCCGTCGACGAAGACCGGCGTGACGATGGTGATCAGCATCGCGGACGGGACCGCGTCGAGCGCGGCCTCGACGCGCGGCGGGATGCGCTCGAAGCGCGACAGCACGAGATGGCCGGCGACGCGCGTGCCGTAGGTGAGGACCGCTGCGAGGAGGGCGAGAAGCCAGATATCGCTCATGGCGCGGGCCGCTCGTCCGGGGTGCGCAGCACGGCCGCGAGAATGCCGGCAAGGCCGCCGAGCGTGACGTGCCAGGGCGAGCCGAGCGTCAGGTAGACCACGACCGAGGTGATCGCCGAAACGGCGAAGACGGTGAGGAAGCCGTCGCGTCGACGGAAGCCGAGCGTCAGGGCGAGGAAGTAGATCGGCAGCAGCACGTCGAGCCCGATCGCCCGCTGGTCGCCGATCAGCTTGCCGAAGACGATGCCGGCATAGGTCGACAGGAGCCAGGCGACGTAGAGCGTCGCGCCGTAGGTAAAATAGAAGCGCTTGGTGAGCGTGCGGTGCGCCGCACGCTCCTCGGCGGCCGCGAAGGTCGGGTCCACGAGGAGATAGAAGGCGAGGGCCTTCTCGCCCGCGTTGAAGCGGCCGAGCTTGCGGCCGACCGAAGCCGAATAGAGGACGTGGCGGAAGTTGAGCGCGACGACGGCGACGAGGATCGACCAGAGCGGCGTGCCGAGCGCCACGAGCTGGAGGATGACGAGCTGCGAGGCGCCGGCATAGATCGCCGCCGAGAAGCCCATCGCCTGGAAGGCCGTCAGCCCGGCGTCGATCGCCAGTGCGCCGAACACCATGCCGAACGGCACGATGGCGATGAGGACGGGCAGGACCTCGGTGAGGGCCGCCGCGACCTCGCCGCACTGCGCCTCGAGAGTCATTTGCTGCGCCGGGCGACGAAACGCGCTGTGGCCCGCAGCGTCTCCGCACGCTCGCCGAAGGGTTCGAGGAGGCCCTCCGCCTCGGCGACGAGCCGTTCGAGTTTGGCGCGCGTCCACGCGATGCCGCGGAGCGCAGGCAGGGTCTTCTTTCCGCGTGCCGCGTCCTTGCCCGCCGCCTTGCCGAGCGTCGCGGCATCCGCCGTCTCGTCGAGAAGATCGTCGGCGAGCTGGAACGCGAGGCCGACGATCTCGCCGTAGCGGCGCAGCACGCGGCGGTCGGCGGGCGAGGCACCGGCGAGGATCGCGCCGGCCTCGGTCGCGAATGCGATCAGCGCGCCGGTCTTCATCGCCTGCATGCGGGCGATCTCGGCCTCGTCGAGGGTCGTGGTCTCGGCGGCAAGATCCAGCGCCTGTCCGCCCGCCATGCCGGCGGCGCCCGCCTCGCGCGACAGAAGGTGAATCAGCGCGAGACGGGCGGCGGGCTCGATCCCGCCGTCGCCCTCGGCGACGAGGCCGAAGGCGAGCGTCAGAAGCGCGTCGCCGGCAAGAATCGCGGTCGCCTCGTCGAAGGCCTTGTGAACGGTGGGACGACCGCGACGCAGATCGTCGTCGTCCATCGCCGGCAGATCGTCATGGATCAGCGAGTAGCAGTGGATGCATTCCAGCGCCTGTGCGACCGGCGCGGCCTGTGCGGCATCCGCGCCGAACAGCGCGGCCGATTCTTCCACAAGAAAGGGGCGGAGCCGCTTGCCGCCGTCGAGCGACCCGTGCCGCATCGCTGCGAGCAGTCGCTCGGGCGCACCGGCGAGGAGGGTGGAGGTGCCCGAAAGCGCCGTGGTCAGGCCGTCTTCCGTGCGGGCGGCGGCCCGGCCGAGGCGCGCCTCGAAGGCGGGGTCGACGCTCAAGCTCATTCCACATGTCTCCTGTCGCTCGCGAGGACGTGTGTGCCCATCCTCGCCCGCGGCGGCAAGGGGAAAGCGGACTTGTTGCCGCGCTTTCCCAGCCTTTGCTAAGAGGGGAGGCGAGCCCGAGGGGGGATCGCGACTCCGGCACCGAGACAGGACGCGAATGATCCGACGCATGCTCCATGCCGCCGCGTTCGCGATCGTGCTTCTGGCCGCCATTCCGCTGGTGCTGGTGCCGATCTACGCCCTGCCGTTCGTGCGCCCCGTCTCGACGCTGATGCTCGCCGAGCATTTCAGCTTCCAGCCGTTCGAGCGGGAGTGGACGCCGCTGGAGAAGATCGCGCCCGTCCTCGTGCGCTCGGTGATGATGTCGGAGGACGGCCAATACTGCTTCCACGGCGGGGTCGACTGGACCGCGATGCGCAGCGTCGTCGACCAGGCGATCGGCGACGGGGAGGCCAGTCGCGGCGCCTCGACGATTCCGATGCAGACGGTGAAGAACCTGTTCCTCTGGAACGGCCGGTCCTACCTGCGAAAGGGGCTGGAGCTGCCGCTGGCGCTCTACGCGGACCTCATCTGGTCGAAGAGCCGGACGATGGAGCTCTATCTCAACATCGCCGAATGGGGGAACGGCATCTACGGAATCGGCGCGGCCTCGCGCTACTACTTCAACAAGCCGGCCTCCGAACTCAGCGCCCGGCAGGCGGCGCTGCTCGCCGTCGCGCTGCCCTCGCCGCTGACGCGCGATCCCGCCAATCCGTCGGCCGGACTGCGCCGGCTGGCCGGCACCGTCGAGGCGCGGGCGCGCGCGTCGGGCGACTATATCGGCTGCATCGACGGGGTGTGAGCCGCGATTTCGGCAGCCTCCCCTTTGCAAACCGGGCCGGGTTTGCTATGCGACCCTCGATTTCCCGTCAGTGCGAAGGGCAGGATCGATCCTCGTCAAGGGTCGGCCGCCGGTCGTCGGTTCGGGAAGGGCCGGGCGCACGGTGCGCCGCCGGCTCGCCACAGATGAACCACTTGAACGGCGCGACGCTCCTTCGGGAATTCGCGCCGGCGACCTGAACGGAGAGACCGATGGCCGTCCCCAAGCGAAAGACTTCCCCCTCCAAGCGCGGCATGCGCCGTTCGGCCGACGCGCTCACCGCGCCGACCTACATCGAGGATAAGAACTCCGGTGAGCTGCGCCGTCCGCACCACATCGACCTGAAGACGGGCATGTATCGCGGCAAGCAGATCCTGACGGTCAAGGAAAACGCCTGATCCGTTTCGGCCGGCGCCCCGAGCGGGCGCCGCCGACATGAAAAAGGGCCGGTCGCCTCGCGCGCCGGCCTTTTTTCATGGGAGCGGGCCCGACGCGCACGGTAAGCGCCGGGCCGGAGAGCCTCAGCCCTTCTTGGCGTCCAGCGCCTCGAGACGGCGCTGCATCTCGGCCAGCTGGTCGCGCATCGCCGTCAGGTCGTCCTGCGTCGGCGCGGGCGGGGCGGTCGGCTTGGGTGCGGCGCCCTTGACGGCCTCGGCCGCCGTGCCGAGCGCATTGGCCATGAACGGGTTGAACACGGCCATCGCCTCGCGGAACATCTCGGTGTTGCG
>NZ_CAJYIU010000017.1 GCF_913775355.1 uncultured Aureimonas sp. | reverse complement strand
GTCGTCGCCGAGCGCCGTGCCGAAGCCGCGCAGGAGAAGACCCCAGATCGCGCCGGACGTGCCGCCGGCCATGTCGGCCCAGCGGTCGCCGGCATGGGCGAGAAGCGAACCCGCCCCCGCGCCTGCGGCCAGCGCCTTGCGGGCGCCCTCGGCAGCCGCGGCCGAACCGCGACGCATGCCCTGCCCGTGGTCACCGTCGCCGGCCACCGCATCGATGCGGCCGAGTTCCTCCTCCGCCTCCGCCAGCACGGCGGCAAGCCGCTCGACGATGGCGCAGGCCTTGGCCGCATCCCGGCGGGAGGCGTCTGAGGCCGCTGCGAACGACAAGGCTTCCGCATGGCCTTCGACGGGCTTCGGCGCGGCCGCGCGGGGCTCGACGTTGCCGCGCCGGAAGGCGGCCCCGTGGGCGGGCGCCAGCCAGAGCGGCTCCAGTTCCCCGTCGAGCCAGGTGATCGTGAGCGAGCAGCCGGCCATGTCGAGGCTGGTGACGAACTCGCCGACCTCGGGCTGGACCAGCGTCAGGCCGGCGTCGCGGAGGCGGCGGGCGATATGGGTCCAGAGAACGAAGAGCTCCTCGTATTTCGTGGCGCCGAGCCCGTTGAGGAGCACGGCGACGCGCCCGCTCGCACCGGCGGGGCGCTCGGCGAGCAGCGGATCGACGAGGAGGTCGGCCAAAGCCTTCGCCGACATTGCCGTCTCGTCGCGGATGCCCGGCTCGCCGTGGATGCCGAGGCCGATCGCGACGGACCCCTTCTCGACCGTGAAGAGCGGCGCGTCGGCGCCGGGCAGCGTGCAGCCGGAAAAGGCGATGCCGAAGGACTGGGTGCGCGCGTTGGCGAGCCTTGCCAGCCGCTCCACCTCGTCGAGGGTCATGCCGGCTTCCGCCGCCGCGCCCGCGATCTTGAACACCGGCACGTCGCCGGCCACGCCGCGGCGAAGCTCGGGCGTCTCCTTCGGCGCGCTCGCCACGTCGTCGGTGACGGCGAGCACGCGCACGTCGATCCCCTCCCCGCGCAGCCGTGTCGCCGCCGCGCCGAAGTTCAGGACGTCGCCGGCATAGTTGCCGAAGCCGAGCACGATGCCGCCGCCGCGATGGGCCTGCCGGCTGATGCGCGTGACCGATTCCGTCGAGGGCGAGGCGAAGACGTCTCCCGCGACCGTCGCGTCGGCAAGTCCGACGCCGACATAGCCGCCGAAGGCCGGGTAGTGGCCCGAGCCGCCGCCGATCACCAGCGCGACCTTGCCCCGAGGCGTCTCGGTCGCCCGCACGGCGCCGCCGCGCACGGGATGCACGAGATGGGCGTTGATGTCGCAGAAGCCTTCGAGGGCGCTTTGCGCGAAACGCTCGGGCTCGTCGTGGACTAGGGTCATGCCGTGGTCTCCGGACGCGGAAGGATGCGGCGAAGATAATCGCGATTCGTGGCGCTGACCGACAGGCCGTCGCCGCCGTAGTGCTCGACCAGGAAGGGCGAGCGGAAGCCGTGGGCGAGCGCCATGCGGATCGCGGTGCGGTAGTTGATCGTGCCGAACTCGAGGGGCGCGGGCGCCGTCATGATCGCCCCGGTCGTCTCGTCCTCGATGCGCGTATAGTTCTTCACGTGCCAGAAGCCTGCGAAGGGCGCGATCTTCTCCATCATCACCTGCCAGTGCTCGACCGGGCGATGGAGGCGGATCAGGTTGCCGATGTCGGCGTTGATCCTCACGTTCGGCAGGTCGACGTCGGTGACGAAGCGCACGGCGCCGTCGGCGGTGCCGATCAGCGTGTCCTCGTACATCTCCAGCGAGATCTCGAGGCCGAGGTCGGCGGCATGGCGGCCGAGATCGCGCAGCCGCTCGACGGCGAGCGACCAGGTGCCGGCATCGGTCGGATTGCGCTCGCCCTGGACCGTCCAGAACCAGAGCGCCTTTTTCTGCGCGTCGGTGAGCGGGCCGAAGAAGCCGAAGGACACGGCGCCGGCGCCGATCTTTGCGGCCGTGTCGAGGACGCGGTGGCCGTAGGCCAGATGCGCCTTCCCGAGCGACGGGTCGATGAGGTTCTTGCGGGCGGTCGAGATCGCCGGGATCGTCAATCCGTGCGAGGCGACGACGCCTATGAACTCGTCGAGGCGCAAGGGCTCGAGGTCGGCGACGCGCAGCCAGCCATCGGTCGGGTCGAGCTCGGTGAAGCCGGCATCCGCTACGTCGGCGAGCGTCGCGGACCACTCCTCGGCGGACTGGTCCTGCGTCGACCGGCCATCCGCCAGGATACCCGGATACTGGATCATCGCGGCCGCGATCGGCCAGTTGGTACGGTCGAGCCTCGGCCCGGCTGGGTTGGACACGCGCACTCCTCCCTTACGCATGCGGATGGTTCGTCGCCCCGGCGAGACGGCCTTACTCGGCCGCCGCCCGCAGCGCGCGGCGCTGGTTGGCCATGCGCACGGCGAGGCGGAAGGCCTCGCGCGTCGCGCCGAGATCGGCTTGGCCCTTGCCGGCGATGTCGTAGGCCGTGCCGTGGGCCGGCGTGCAGAGCGGGAACGGCAGGCCGCCCATCATGGTCACGCCCTTGTCGAAACCGATCAGCTTCATCGCGATCTGGCCCTGGTCGTGGTACATGGTCAGCACCGCGTGCCAGCCTTCCTTGAAAGCGCGCAGGAAAACCGTGTCGGCCGGGAACGGCCCGTCCACCTCGTAGCCCGCGTCTTTTGCGGCGCGCACGGCGGGCTCGATGATCTCGATCTCCTCCATGCCGAAGGCGCCGCCGTCGCCGGCATGCGGGTTCAGGCCGTTGATCGCGATGCGCGGGCGCTCGATGCCCGACTGCTTGAGGCAGTCGTGCGTCAGCTTCACCTCGGCGAGGATCGCCTCGACCGACAGGTGGTCGGAGACCTCCTTCAGCGGGATGTGCGAGGTGACGCGCGCGTTCCAGACCTTCTCCAGAACGTTGAACTCGCGCACCTTGCCGGCAAAGCCGGTGACGTCGACCACGAAGCGGATCTCGTCGTCGTAGCCGGGATAGGCGTGGCGCATCGCCTGCTTGTTGAACGGCGTGAAGATCACGGCGTCGGCGTGGCCGGCATGGGCCATTTCGAGGGCGCGGCGGAAATTGGTGGTGGCGAAGGCGCCGCCCTCAAGCGTCGCCTCGCCGCGGCGCACGTCCTCGACCGCGAGGTTCTTCAGATCGATCATCACCGGGCGGGAGCCGTCGCCGATCGAGGCGACGTCGGCGGCCTCGCCGAGGTCGAGCGTCACGCCGGCTTCGCGAGCGCCGCGATCGAGAATGCGGCGGTCGCCGAACACCACGACGTGGGCGCGCTCGTTGGTCTCGGGATCGGCCAGCAGCATTGCGGCCAGCTCCGGGCTGATGCCGGCGGGGTCGCCCATGGCCAGAGCCACGATCGGACGATCGGCACCGTTGGTCGCAAAAGCCATTCCCAGTCCTCCCGAATGAAGCTTGGCGACAGGGCTACCCCATTCGCATGCACGCATCAAGCCTTTTTCATTTTGTATTCTGCATACAGCATTCGCGTTTGACGATTTCAGGTGTTTGTGATGTGTGTGAGCGCAGTGCACGCAGCCTCGACACGGGCGGGTCGGGCAGCATTTCGCCGATACGGAGGGATCGATGAGCGATACGATGTCAGCGTCGCGTCCGGTCGACGGCATGTCCGGGTCGGAGCTCGGGCGCATCTCGCGCACCTCGCTGCACGACACGATCGTCGGGCGGCTGCGCGACATGATCATCGAGGGAGCGCTGGAGCCCGGCTCACGGCTGCACGAGGGCCAGCTCGGCGAGCAGCTCGGCGTCTCCCGCACCCCCTTGCGCGAGGCGATCAAGTATCTGGCGAGCGAAGGTCTCGTGGAACTCGTGCCGAGCCGCGGCGCCGTGGTCCGGCGGTTCGACCGCAAGGACGTCCACGACATGCTCGTCGTCCTGCGCGAGCTGGAGCATCTGGCGGGCCGGCTCGCCTGCGAGGCCGGCAGCGACGCGGGGATCGCCGCCGTTCGGCGCGCGCACGACGCGATGATCGATCGCTACCGGGCGGGCGACCGCCTCGCCTACTACAAGCTCAACCAGGAGATCCACAGCCGCATCGTCGAGCTGACGGGCAACGCCGCGCTGGCGCATGTCCATGCGGGACTTCAGATGCGGCTGAAGCGCGTTCGCTTCATCGCCCACGAGGGGGCGGACAAGTGGGCGGCGGCCGTCGCCGAGCACGAGGAAATGATCGCCGCGCTCGAAAGGCGCGACGGGCCCGCCCTGTCGGAGATCCTCACCCGCCACCTGTCCCGCGCCTGGGACCGCGTGGCGGACATGATCTGACGGCTCAGGCCTCCGCTGCGGCGGGCGCGGTCAGGCGCTTGTCCCAGTCCAGCATCCGCCCCTTCAGCGCCGAGCGGAAGCGCGCGGCCTTCGGGAAGTCCCAGTTCGGATCGCCGCCGAGGAAGAGGTCGAGGAAGGGGATCGCAAGGTCCGGGTCGCTCGCGACGTTCTCGCGGAACGACGCCCAAGACCTCAGTTCCAGCGCTTGCGACGACAGGTGGATGCCCTCGAGATCCTGTTCCGCCAGCACCTTGTCGAGCACCGTGATGCAGAACTCGAAATAGAAGACGCCCTCCGGCCAGAAGGCGACGAGCGCCTCCTCCGGCCGGGCGAGGTCGCCGCCCTTCGGTCGCACCGCGCCGCCCGTCACCGGACGGTTGCGGATGAGGCTCGACAGGAGGATGCCGGCCGCGAAATGGCTGAAGTCGCGCCGGTCGCGATCGGCAAGCGAGCGCTGCGCGTCGAACTGGCGCACCCATTCGAGGAAGGCGCGCGTCAGGCTGCGCTGCGTCAGCGCCATGTCGACGCCGTAGCGCGCGTTGAACTGCGTGAGCGCGAGATCCACCGTGCGCGAGAAATCCCCGAGCCGACGGATCGAGCGGCGGAGCGACTGGCGCCCGCCGGCGTCGGTGGTCTCGAGACTGAGCGTCAGGACGGGATCGTTCACGGGACGCGGCGCCTTGTCTGCGGGTGGGTCAGGGAAGATAGGGGATCGTCGCCCGCCAGGCAGCGGCGAGATCGGCAAAGCGCCCGTCGCGCAGCAGCGTGCGCCACTGCGGCCCTTCGGCCTCGACCGCGCGCTGCGCGCCGAGAAGCGCCACCGTGCCCGACGCTCCGCTGTCGCGCCGCACGAGAACGCCGAGCCAGACCGCCAGCGCCATGTGATCGTTCACCGCCGCACTGTCTTCCGGATCAACGGGACCCAGCGCGCTGGTGAGGCAGGGCCGCGCCGCGCCGACCGCGGCAAGGCGCCCCGCCGCACGGGCCGCGGCCGTCACCGTATCCTCGTCGCGGACGCGACGGCCGAGATCCTCGGACGCCATCGCCAGCCGCAACTCCGACACCACAGCGTCGCGCGGGCCGCCGAGCGACAAGACCTCGCGGCAAAGCGTGTAGAGATCGGCGCTCTCGACCGACGCCCCTGCCCCCATCAGCGAGGTCGCCATGCGGTCCAGCGTGCGCGAAACGTCGGCGCCGCCGCGCGGGATGACGCGCTCGGCCACCCTCTCGGCGCGCGACAGCACCCCGTCCGCCATCCGGGCGAGACGTCTTGCCGGCTCCGGCGTGCCGATCAGCCGGGCCGAGATCGTGCCCGCCGCCGCTTCTTGGCGAATCGACGTCCGCAGGTCCCGGATGCCTTCCTTGAGCGGCAGCGTCAGATTATGGGGATGGGGCAACATGAAGCTCTCCGAACTGGTCCGACGAATACCATACGAACGGCGGAAGCATGAGACGTTTTCCTGACAGCGCGCAGACCTGCTCCTCCAACGCGCGACGGCCTGCATGCGATGCTTCGCGCCGGGGGCTTTCGTGAAGGGCCGCTCGCGCAACGGCGCGGAAGCGCCGGCCACCGACACCCGCGCCGACCGCATGCGCGTGCGAGCGGCGTGGATGTACTACGTCGAGGAGATGACGCAGAGCGACATCGCCGCGGCTCTCGACATCGGCCGCGTCAGCGTGGTGCGCCTTCTGGCCGAGGCGCGGGCGCGTGGCGAGGTGCGCATCTCGGTGTCCGGGGCGCTGGCCGAGCTGACCGAGGCCGAGCGGGCGCTCGAACGCCGCTACGGCCTGCGCAGCGCGGTCGTCGCTCCGGCGCCCGGCAAGGGCGAGGACCCGTCCAGCGCCATCAGCGCGGCGATCGGCGGCGTCCTGTCCGGCGCGGTGGCGAGCGGGATGACGGTCGGGCTCGGATGGGGCCGCACGCTCCTCGAATCGCTGCCCTTCATCGAGCCGCGCGCGTTGGAGGAAATGCGCGTCGTCTCGCTGCTCGGCGGCATCAATCAGGCGCATCGCTTCAACCCGGCGGAGTTCGTCTGGCGCTTCGCGCAGATCTTCAACGGCGACGCCTTCCTTCTCAGCGCCCCGGCGATCGTCGACAGCCCGGAAACGAAGACCGCCCTCGTCGAGCGCTGCGGCCTCGGCTCGACGCTGGAGATGGCGGACAAGCTCGACCTCGTGGTCCTCAGCGTCGGCGGCATCGAGAAGAACGCGACGACCTACCGCACCGGCTATATCGCCGAGGCCGAGCGGCGTTCGCTGGAGAAGGCCGGCGCGGTGGGCGATCTTCTGTTTCATTTTCTGGACCGCGACGGAAACTTGGTGGATCATGCCATCAACGAGCGCATCGTCTCCGCCGACATGGCGGCGATTCGCAGAGCGCCCGAGCGGATCCTCGCATCGGGCGGCCCCGAGAAGATCGCGGTCCTCAAGGCCGCCCTCGCCTTTCTGAAGCCGACGGTGCTGGTCACCGACGAGACCACGGCCCAGCGGCTTCTCGACTGACCCGAGCCCTTTCAACGAACATGTTGACACAACGCAAGTCAAATGTTCACTTGACCGAAAGGAAGCGGGGACGGACGCTTTCCGGGAGGCGAAGGGCATGACGGGTTGGCAGATCGCGCTGGCGCTCCTGGCGCTGGCTTGGGCGCTTCAATGCGTGGGGACCGTGATTCAGGTACGGCGCTACCGCGACGCGTTCCGCGATCTCAGCGCCTCGTCGGATGACGGGTGGATGGGTGTCGGCAAGGGCGGCAGCGCCCTGCGCGGCGCGGCCATCGCCATGATCACCGTCTCGCCGGACGGCCGGGTGCGCCGGGCGACGAGCCTCGAGGGCCGCACGGTCTTTGCCAAGGCACGGCGCCTGCCCGACCTCGAAGGCCGGTCGATGGCTGACGTGCGGGCCGATGCCGGGACGCGCCGCCGCGAACCGCTGGCCGCCGCGATCCTCAGCGCACTCGACCAGATCGATCAGGCCCGCTCGCGCCAGACCGCGGCACCGGCAGCCGAGCACGGCGAGCCGCTGCCGGCCTGATCCCGGCCGACGGGACCAAACTATTCGACACGAACGTCGCAACGCCCCGACGCGGGCACGGCTGGGAGGGCCGACTATGCTGACGATGATGATGCTGGCGCAGGGGGCGGCGGATCTGGCCGCCCACGGCGCCATCCACGCCCAGACCCTGGCCGACCCCGCCCTTGCGGCCGCGCTGACCGATGCGGCCGCGCACCACGGCGCCGGCGCCGCCGACGCCGCCCAGCACGGCGCGACGCTACTCGCACAGGCGACCGATCCCGGCGCGGCGGGCACGGCGGCGGCGACCGCCCCGGCGTCCGGCGGCGGCGCGATCTCGGCCGACGAATACGCGCGGCGGGTGCAGCAGTTGTCCGCCACCGGCAACCAGGAAGAACAGCTCGGCTGGCTGGCGACGATCGGCCGCCACTTCATCGGCGTCTTCCAGAAGGGCGGCGAGGTCTTCCTCGGCTTCGTCACCGGCATCATCCCGACGCTGGTCGTGCTGATGACGGCCTTCTACGCGCTCACCGGCATGATCGGCGAGGAGCGCGTCCACGGCCTCGCCCAGAAGGCCGGTCGCATCGCGCTGACCCGCTACACCGTGCTGCCGGTCCTCTCGATGTTCTTCCTGACCAACCCGATGGCCTACACGTTCGGGACCTTCCTCGAAGAAAAGCACAAGCCGGCCTTCTACGATTCGGCCGTCTCCTTCTGCCACCCGATCCTCGGGCTCTTCCCGCATGCCAATGCCGGCGAATACTTCGTCTGGGGCGGCGTGCTGGTGGCGCTCCTCGAGCTCGAGAACCGCGGCGTCATCCCGGCCGGCTACCACATCAATCTCGCGATCTACTACTTCATCGTCGGCGTGGTGGTGATCCTCCTGCGCGGCATCATCACCGAGCGCGTCACGCGCTTCCTCGCCGCGCGCGAAGGCGTGACGCTCTAAAGCCCCGGGGAGGATCGAACCCATGACCAAGACCTTCAAGG
Source organism: uncultured Aureimonas sp. (assembly GCF_913775355.1). Classification (GTDB taxonomy): domain Bacteria; phylum Pseudomonadota; class Alphaproteobacteria; order Rhizobiales; family Rhizobiaceae; genus Aureimonas. Next base: position 14,884 of record NZ_CAJYIU010000017.1, on the reverse strand, counting down.
CCATTCGCGTTTCGCAGGGCAAGGGCGGCTGGGGCGGCCCGCTGGTGATCCAGCCGACGCCCGAGCGCGACAAGATCGTGGCGGTGACCGGCGGCGGCATCCCGGCCGTCGCGCAGCGCCTCGCCGAACTGACGGGCGCCACCGTCGTCGACGGGTTCCGCAACCCGCCGCTCGAATCAGAGATGGCCGCCGTCGTGATCGACTGCGGCGGCACGGCCCGCTGCGGCGTCTACGCCCGCAAGCGCATCCCGACCATCAACATCATGCCGGTCGGGCAGTCCGGCCCGCTCGCCCAGTTCATCACCGAGGACATCTACGTCTCCGGCGTGACCCCGGACGACATGGCGCCGGCCGACGGCACCGCCGCACCAGCGGGACAACAGGCCGCCTCGCCCGCCGCTATGGGCCAGCCGACCGCTGCGCCCCGCTCGTTCTCCTCGCCTGCCGAGGCGACCGCCGCGCTCGGCGGCGCGATGCCGGCCTCGAACCAGGGCGGCCTCATCGGCGCGATCACCAGCGTCGGCCGCGTCATGGGCCGCGCGGTCGGCATCTTCTTCAATGCCGGCCGGCGCACGATCGACATGGTGGTGCGCAACGTCCTGCCGTTCATGGCCTTCGTGACCATGCTGATCGGCATCATCCTCTACACCGGCATCGGCGACCTCCTCGCCGCGCCGCTCGGGCCGCTCGCCAACAACATCCTCGGGCTCATCGTCCTGTCGGCGATCTGCGCCCTGCCGTTCCTGTCGCCGATCCTCGGCCCCGGCGCGGTCATCGCGCAGGTCATCGGCGTCGCCATCATCGGCCCGCAGATCGCCAACGGTACCATCGCCCCGGCGATGGCCCTGCCGGCGCTGTTCGCCTACAACGCGCAGGTCGGCTGCGACTTCGTGCCGGTCGGCCTCGCGCTCGGCGAAGCCAAGCCGAAGACGATCGAGATCGGCGTGCCGGCGGTGCTCATCAGCCGCCAGATCACCGGGCCGATCGCCGTCCTGATCGCCTGGGGCGCGAGCTTCCTGCTCTGACACGACAAGGCGGGGCGGATGCGCCTCTGCCCGCCCCGCCCTATCCCTGACCGCGGGCCCTGCCCGCCCGAGGAGCCTTCATGACCCAGTTCCTGCGCACCCGCGTCACCGCCGTCGGGCCGGACGTTCCCGATCTTCTGGAAGGCGGCGTCCTCATTCTCTTCGCCGACGGCGCCCCGCCGGAGCTTGCCGAAGTCTCCGTCCTGCATTCGGTGGTCGGCGAGCCGACCGTCGAGGCGCCGGCCGCCGGCGTCCCGATCCGTGTCGGTGCGGTCGAAGCCCGTCTGACCGGCATCGGCGATCTCGCCTGGGCCAAGGTGCGCGACATCGGCCACGTCGTCATCAACTTCAACGGCCTCGCCGCGCCTGAGCGTCCGGGCGAGCTGACGGCAAGCGCGGTCGATGGCGGCGAGCTTGCGGCCGCCCTCCAGCCCGGCGCCGAGATCGTCATCGGCGACTGAGCCTCCCTGCCCTCACCATCGGATTTCGAGCCATGATCGAGCGCTCCGTCGTCGTGCGCGTCCACGACGGTCTCCATGCACGCCCGGCCACGCAGTTCGTGAAGCTCGCCAAGAGCTTCGCCTGCGACGTTGAGATCCGCTCCAACGGCCGGGGCGCCAGCACCAAGAGCGCCGTCAAGCTCATGCTGCTCGGCGTGAAGGAGAACGACGAGGCGACCTTGAGGGCCGAGGGCGAGGACGCGGCCGACGCCGTCGCCGCGCTCGCGACCTTCCTGCAGACGCCCGACGCCGGCGACATCGATCTGACGGCTGCCGCCAAGCCGGCCGCCTCGTCGGTGCCGGTCTCGCCCGCTCCGCAGGCCTCCTCCGCCGATCGCGGCGTGCCGGCCAGCGAGGGCACCGCGATCGGCCCGGCCTTCGCCTTCTTTCCCGCAGGCCTGGACATTCAGCCGCGTCGCCTCGGCCCGGACGAGATCGCGCCCGAACAGGCGCGCTACCGCACCGCCCTCGCCGCCACCGTCGCCTCATTCCGCGAGGCGCGAACGCGCCCAGGCCTGCGCCGCGACGACGCGGCGATCATCGACGCGCTGGTCGAGGTCGCCGAAGATTCCGATTTCATCGCCGCAGTGGACGGCGCGATCGGCGCGGGGCGGGATGCGCCGAGCGCCGTCGAGGAGGCGGGGCGTTCGATCGCGGCGAGCTTCGAGGCTCTGACTGACCCGTACCTGCGCGCCCGCGCCGAGGATATCCGCTCGGTGACGCGGGCAATCATCCTTTCGCTTCTCGGCCGCCGTGACATGACGCTGGCGGACCTTCCGAAGGGCGCCGTGATCGTCGCCGACGAGATCGCGGCGCTCGATCTCGCCAAGGCGACGCTCGCCGACATCGGCGGCATCGTCTGCCGCAAGGGCGCGGCGACGAGCCATGTCGCCATCATGGCGCGCGCCCACGGCATCCCGGCCGTCCTCGGCTTCCCCGTGGACGAAGCGCGGCTGAAGTCCGCCGGAACGATCGCGCTCGACGGATCGAACGGCGAGGTCGCGCTCGACCCGGACGCCGAGACGGCCGCCCGCTTCACCGGCGCGATCGAGCGCGAGGCCGCGGAACGCTCCGCGCTCGACGCCTACCGCACGGTCGAGCCGCAGACGCGCGACGGACGGCGCATCGAGATCGCCGCCAATCTCGGCTCGCTCGCCGAGATCGAGGCGGCACAGAATGCCGGGGCGATGGGCGTCGGCCTGTTCCGCACCGAGTTCCTCTTCATGGAACGCCGCACCCTGCCCGGCGAGGACGAGCAGGCCGAGACCTACACGAAGCTGGCCGAAGCCTTCGCGCCGCATCCGGTGGTGATCCGCACGCTCGACATCGGTGGCGACAAGCCGGTGGCCGGCATCGATTTCGAGCACGAGGACAATCCATTCCTAGGCTGGCGCGGCGTACGCATGTGCCTGGAGCGGCCCGACGTCTTCAAGCCGCAACTGCGCGCGCTCCTGCGCGCGAGCATCGTCGGCAACGTCAAGATCCTGCTTCCGATGATCGCCGACGTCGGCGAGGTTCGCGCCGTGCGCGCGCTGCTGGACGAGTGCCGCGCCGAGCTCGCTGCGGCCGGCCACCCGCACGGCGCGTTCGAACTCGGCGTTATGATCGAGACGCCGGCGGCCGTCTTCGTCGCCGACGAGATCGCGGCCGAGGTCGACTTCTTCTCCGTCGGCACCAACGATCTGACGCAATACGTGATGGCCGCAGACCGGCTGAACCCGCGCGTCGCCAAGCTCAACCGCACCGAGCACCCGGCGGTGCTGGCCGCGATCCGCATGGCGGCCGACGCGGCGCGCAAGGCCGGCATCTGGATCGGAGTCTGCGGCGAGGCCGCGGCCCGCCCCGACCTCATTCCCTTCTTCGTCGAGAACGGCGTCACCGAGCTTTCGATGAGCGCAGCCTCCATCCCCCGCGCCAAGAAGTGCGTGACGGAAATCTGACCGGCCGACGCTGATCCGATCGGTCAGGGCTCCTGGATCGACGTCGCGCGTCCCGTCTCCCGCAGGAAGGTGCGGGTCATCTCGTCGGCGGTTGCCAGCACGGCGAGATTCGCGTCGAAGGCGAAGGTCGCCATGATCCCGTCGACGGTCTCCTTCAGGACGTCGACGTCCGGCACGGCCGCGTAGCCGTGCGGATCGGCATAGGGCGCTTCCGGGTCGTATTCCTGGGTCACCGCCCCGGGATCGGGCTCGACGGACACCTGCGTTCCCGCCGCGCCCGACGGGCCGGAAACGCTTGTCTGCATCGCACGAAGCGGGACGTAGGGCGCGCCCGACGACGAGGTCGCGCCGACGGCGGGAATGGCCGGCGGCGCTGGGTCGGGGCCCGCGCGCGACTGCTGGTTGGCGAGGTTGGACGCAACGACGCTCAGTTGAGCGCTCGCCGCCGCCATGCCCGAGCGGGCGATCGATGCGACATCCATGGAACCGGCTCCCGAAGGTCTGGAGCCTGATCGTCGCGCCGCACGTCGAAACGAAGCGGAAAGAAAATCCGTCGAACTTGCCGCGTCTCGTTCATTTCCGGGCCGCCGAAAACCAGCGGCCCGGAGCCCTCAGCGCGCCATCTCCGCGGCGATCTCGTCATAGGTGCGGGCGACGAAGTCGGCGCCGGCATCGCGCAGGCTCTCGCCGGTGTTGGCGAGGAGATGCGCGCCGCCGAGGAAGCCGTAGGCGACCATGCCGGCAGCCTTGGCGCCCATGATGCCGAAGCGCGAGTCCTCGATCACCAGCGAGCGGGCGGGGTCGAAGCCCATGCGGCTCGCGGCATGAAGCACGAGGTCGGGCTCAGGCTTGCCGCGCTTCACGTCGTGCGAGGAAAAGATCGCGTCGGGCGAGAAGAACCGATCGAGGCCGGTAACCTTCAAGCTGTGGCGGATGCGCTCGTGGTCGGAGGAGGACGCGACGCAGCGCGGCAGGTCCGAGCGCTCGAGGAATTCGAGGATGCCGGGCGTGGGCCTGAGTTCCTGCGTGAACAGCGCCTTGGTCTCGGTCCAGAAGCGCGGATGGTATTCCTGATCCAGGGCGCGGCCGGTCTTCTCCTCGATGCCCTTCAGGATGTCGGCCATCTTCATCCCGACCACGGCATTGACCATGTCGGCCGTGACCTCGATGCCGGCCTGCCGGTAGACCGACTGCATCGCGCGGCGGGCGAGGACCTCGCTGTCGACCAGCACGCCGTCGCAGTCGAAGATGATGCCGTCGAACTCGGCCATGGATGGTCTCCCCTTTTCGCCGCCCGAACGCGGGACGCGCAAGGCCGCCCCGGCGGTCCGGAGCGGCCTTGCGACACCTTCCCGCCCGTGGCTTGGCGCGGCGATTGAAAGCCGGCCGGACGACGGACTAGCGTGTCAGCTCGTGAAGCAGGCGGGCGACGTCGCCCTTCTGCTCGATCTGCGGCATATGTCCCGTCCTCGGGAAAACATGCAAGGCGATCCGCCCCGGCAGCCCGGCGAAATGGCGCACGGGGACCACGCGGTCCTCGATACCGGCGACGATCTTCACCGGCATGGCGAGATGCGGGAGGAGGTCGCGCACCGAGACGTGCTGCGCGCCGTTCGAGAAGAGGTGCGTGCCGAGCCGGGTCTGCGCGTCCGCCTGCCGGCCATCCGCCCGTCCGCGCGCGGTCGCCCGCACGAAGCCATCGGAGATGGCGCCCGCATCGGCGACGAGATGGCGAAGCCAGGTGCGCACCGGAGCCTCGGCTGTCGCGCGGGCGAAGCCTTCGGTGAAGCCGGTGTCGATGTCGGGGCCGAAGCCGGCCGGCGACAGGAGCATCAGCGAGCGCACGTCGGTCGCCGTGCCGCTGGCGACCGACGTAGCGACGGCGCCGCCGAGCGAATGGCCGACGAGATGGCAGCTCGTCACCCCGAGCGCGATCAGCGTCTCCTCGACGCCCGACACCAGCGCGTCGAACCCGTCCGCCTCCTGGTCGAGCGACGCGCCGTGGCCGGGCAGGTCGATGCCGAGCACCGGGTTGGACCCGGTCAACTCGCCGAGCAGCGGACGCCAGCTTGCGGTTTCCGATCCGAACCCGTGGATGAGGACGATCGGAACGCCCTCGCCCTCGCGCAGACGCGTGACGGCGAGTGGGGTCGCCGTATCGTTGGCCGGCGCCGGGGCCCGTGCGGCAGGGGCCGCCTTCGGGGTGCACGAAAATGCCGGCTGTGCCGTTCCGACGCCGTCGGGCTTCGACGCGGCGACGGCAGGCTGCGGCGCCTTGACCTCGGACTTGGCGGCAGCCGCTGCTTCCACGTCGTCGCGCCCGATGCGGCCGAGCGGCCCGCTGCCGGTCACGGTGGCGAGATCGATCCCGCGTTCGCGCGCGATCCGGCGGGCAAGCGGCGTCGCACGCACGCCGCGGCGCTCGCCCTCGGCCTCGGCCTCCTGTTTCGCGTCCGCGGGCGGCGTAGCCTCCGCGACCGCCGGGACCACCTCGGCCGGTGCGGACTTGGAGTCGGTTTCGACGTCGGGATCGGGCTCGACCTTGGTCTCGACCGAACCGCCGGCCGCGGCGGCGTCGTAGGCCTCGCCCTCGGCATAGATCCAGGCGACAGGCGCGCCGACCGCGATGTCGACGCCTTCCGTGCCGGTCACGTTGCGCAGCGTCCCGCTCGCCGGCGCATCCACTTCCATGGCCGCCTTGTCGGTCTCGATCTCGAAGAGCGGCTCGCCCTTCTTGATCACGTCGCCTTCCTTGTAGAACCAGCGCGAGATCTGGCCGGTCGCCATGTCCATGTCGACCTTGGGCAGGATCACTTCGGTCGGCATGGCCTCAACGCTCCCTCTTGTGGAGTGCGCGCACGGCCGAGACGATGTCGGGAACCTGCGGCACGACCGCCTTTTCCAGTTCGGGATTGTAGGGGATTGGCGACTCCGCGCCGCCGAGGCGCACGATCGGCGCGTCGAGATAGTCGAACGCATCGCTCTCGGCGATCATCGCGGCGATCTCGGCGCCGACGCCGAGCGTTTTCACACCCTCGTAGACGCAGACGAGGCGCCCGGTCTTCATCACGCTCTTCATGATGGTCTCGCGGTCCATCGGGCGCACGGTGCGAAGGTCGACGACCTCGACATCAATCCCGTCCTTGGCCAGTTCCTCGGCCGCCGCGAGCGCCTTGTGGACCATGATGGCCGAGGCGACGATCGTGAGATCGCGGCCCACGCGCACCACGGCCGCCTTGCCGATCGGCACGGTGTAGCGGCCTTCCGGCACGATACCCTTCGACTTGTAGAGGATCTTGTGCTCGAAGATCATGACCGGATCGGGATCGTCGATCGCGGCCAGCAGCATGCCCTTGGCGTCGTGCGGGGTCGAGGGCTGCAGAACCTTCAGACCGGGCACGTGGCCGAACCAGGCCTCGAGGCTCTGGGAATGCTGGGCCGCCGCGCCCGTGCCGGAGCCTGCGGGAAAGCGCATGACGAGCGGCACCGAGACGTTGCCGCCGAGCATGAAGCGGAGCTTGGCCGCCTGGTTGACGATCTGCTCCATCGCGAGCGTCGCGAAGTCCGAGAACTGGAACTCGTAGATCGGCTTCATGCCGGTGAGCGCCGCGCCCACCGCCACGCCCGCGCCGCCGAGCTCGGCGATCGGGGTGTCGATCACGCGGTCCGCGCCGAAGCGGTGGACGAGGTCGCCCGTCACCTGGAAGGCGCCGCCGTAGACGCCGATGTCCTCGCCCATGATGAAGACGCGGGGGTCCTCCTCCATGGCGATGGCGATCGCCTCCTGGATCGCCTGGGCATAGGAAAGCTCGCGGCCGCCAGCCGCGTTCGCAAGTTCGCTCATCGGAACAATCCTTGGGGTCGGCTGCGGAAGCCGATTAAACCGTGTAGACGAAACGCGTCGCGTCGGACGGGTCGGGCGACGGGGAGTTCTTGGCGAACTCGATGCCGTCTGCGATCTCGCGCTCGACGCCGGCGCGGATCTCTTCCACTTCGTTCTCGGTCACGATGCCGTACTGGATCAGCTCGGCCTCGAAGCGGCCGATCGGGTCCTTCGAGATCCAGTCGTCGATCTCTTCCTTGGTGCGGTAGCGGTTGCGGTCGCTCTTGGAGTGGCCGCGATGGCGGTAGGTCTTGCACTCGATGAGGGTCGGCCCCTCGCCCCGGCGCGCCCGCTCGATGGCGGTGACGGATGCCTCGGACACGTCCGACAGCGAGTTGCCGTCCACCGTGACGCCTGGCATCGAGTAGGCCACCGCGCGATCGGCAATGTTCTTGACCGCGGTCGAGCGCTCGGTCGAGACCGACATGCCGTACTTGTTGTTCTCGCACACGAACACGACCGGCAGCTTCCAGATCGAAGCCATGTTGAGGGCCTCGTGGAAGGCGCCCTCGTTGTTGGCGCCGTCGCCGAAGAAGGAGATCACGACGTCGTCGCGCTTCTGCATCTTCATGGAGAGCGCGGCGCCGACCGCGATGGGCAGGCCGCCGCCGACGATGCCGTTGGCCCCGAGATTTCCCTTGGTCACGTCCGCGATGTGCATCGAGCCGCCGCGACCACGGCAATAGCCCGTCTCCTTGCCGAAGAACTCGGCGAACATCCGGCCGACTTCCGCACCCTTGGCGATGCAGTGGCCGTGGCCGCGATGGGTGGAGGTGATCTGGTCGGTGTCGGTCAGCGGCAGACAGATGCCGACCGCAGACGCTTCCTGGCCGATCGACAGGTGCATCGTGCCGTGGATGAGGCCGCGCATGTAGCTCTCCTCCGCCCCTTCCTCGAATCGGCGGATGAGATGCATCTGGCGCAGCGCGTCCTTCAGGACGGCCGGCTCGAAGTGGCGGAAGGCGAAGGGGCGGTTATCCCCCTCGCGCGCGCCGGAGGACGAGGGCGCCGCGTCGGCGACCTCGGAAACCTGGGGCATGACGGACATGGCCTGTCTCTCCTGATCGGATCACTCGGCCGCAGCGGCGAAACGCCCGTCGGCCTGGTCAAGACGACGGCGGATCTGGGTGATCACCAGGCTGTCGTCCGGCTCGCAGTTGGCATAGGTCAGCTTTTCGCCGGCCTTGATCGGCTTGATGACGCGCGCCCGCTCGGCAAGGCCCAGCGGCAGGGCGCCCTCGTTGCGCGCGCCTTCCCAGGTCATGGCGAAGCCGCGATAGTCGTACTCGCCGATCTTGCCGAGCGTGTCGCCGGGGTTGAGATCGCGCTTGGCGAGCGTCACGCACTCGGCGACCGGACGGTCGGCGGGGATGAGGTCCGGCGCCTTCTTCACCACCGCGCGCACGGCCGAGAGCGGCACTTCGAGCGAGGTCAAATGATAGGGGCGGAAGATCGTGTAGTTCGGGCCGGGGCCCATCTTGAGGTCGCTCATGCGCTCCAGCACGCGGTCGTGCTTCGGCTTCACGATGCAGAAGACGCCCGGCGCGACGCCCTTGCCGATGGAATAGTCGACCTTGCCGGTGCCCGACAGGACGCCGCCGTCCTCTTTGGTGCAGAGCACGGAAGCCAGCTCGTCGCGCGTGGCGGCGGGGCCGTGCATGCCCGGAACGTCCGGCACGAGGCCGGTCGCGTTGGCGACGGCGACCATCTCGATCATGGTCTTGGAGCCGTCCACGAACTCGACCAACATGCGCGCGTTCATGTTGCGCTGGCGGGCTTCCTCCTCGTAGGCGTCCGGCGTGGCGTCGAACTTCAGCGGGTTGTTCTTGCCCTTGCCGGCGCAGACGATGTCAAAGCCGAGCGACTGGGCGAAGCCGATGATCTCGATCGTGGCCGCCGGCTCGTCGCCCGCGGCGCCCGTGTAGACGACGCCGGCCTTAGCGGCCTCCTCGCGCAGGAAGCGCCCGATGGTGATGTCGGCCTCGACGTTCAGCATCACGACATGCTTGCCGTTCTTGAACGCTTCCAGCGCGATCAGCGTGCCGACGTTCGGGTTGCCCGTCGCGTCGATGATGACGTCGATGCGGCCCGACGAGCAGAGCGCCTTGTAGTCTTCGGTCAGCGCGACCTTGCCGCCCTCGATCGCGCGGTCGATGTCGTTGGTGCCTGAAGCGTGGACGAACTCGGTGCCCGCCATGCGCAGCGCGGCTTCGGCGCCCGCGACGTTCAGCTCGGACAAGGCGCCCAGGCGCACGCCCGGCATCAGCGTCAGCTGCACCACCATGTCGGTGCCCATTTGACCCGACCCGGCGAGGCCGACGGTCACGGGGCCGTTCTTGTCGGCATAAGCCTGGAGCTCGGCCGCGAGGCCAACCTGAAGAATCGTCATCGCTGTTCCTCCCTTGGGAAGCATAAGTACATTTGTCTTCTCATGAAGACAAGAGTTCATAAACGGCTCGAAGCGGATTTTTCAGCCGTCGAGCAGCCGCTCGGCCGTCCGCTCGTCGGTCACGAGGATTTCGGGCGACAGGAGCGTCATCGCGGCGCGAATCGCGGGGAACTTCGACCAGCCGCCGCTGGCGAGCACCGTGCGCCGGGCATCGACGAGGCGGCGCGGATCGACGGCGAGCACCCGGTCGTTGACGGAATGATCGAGCACCCGCCCCTCGGCGTCGATGAAGCGGCACAGGACGTCGCCGACGGCCCCCGCCCGCTCCAGGCTGTCGAGGTCGGCCCGTTCCAGAAGGCCGTAGTGGACGAAGATCGAGTCGCGCGTGAAATCGCCGACCGACAGGATCGCGAGGTCGAGCCGGTCGGTGCGCCGGAACACCTCGGCGATGCCGCGATGGTTGAGGAGCGCGTCGCGCGTCGCCCTGTCCGGCGCGAAGACCGGGCAGGCCAGCATGTAGCAGTCGCCGCCGATCCGGTCGGCGAAGCGCCAGGCGAATTCCGAGGGGTTGGACAGGCTGACATGGGTCAGCCCGCCGAGCATCGAGATCGTGGTGGAGCGGGCGTAGACCAGCGGCTCGACGAAGGGCAGCGACGAGGACAAGGTTCGTCCCCAGCCGAGCCCGATCGTCATGCCGTCGGCGAGAAGGTCGGGCAGGAGCTGGCCGAGCGCCGCGCCGATCATGGCGGGCAGCTGCGCCTCGTCCTGCGGGTCGGGCACGACCACGACGCGCTCCATGTCGAAGCGGGCGCGCACCTCGCGCTCCAGCCGTGCGCAGCGGGCGATCGGCGAGGTGACGCGGATTTGGACGGTGCCGTCCTCGCGCGCGGCGGCCAGCATGCGCAGGACGCGCGTGCGGGTCAGCCCCAGGATCTTGGCGACCTGATCCTGCGTCAGCCCTTCCATGTAGTAGAGCCAGGCGGCGCGCGCCTTGATGTCGTCGCTGTCGGTGGAGGACACGGCCAGCCTTTCGCCCGAGGAAATCGTCTCCCTCGGGTTTAGCCCTTCGCCGGCGGGTCCGGACAGCCCCACCGAGCCGCCGCGTGCGCGCCAGCCCATCGTTCAGCCCGCCGTATCGGTGAGGGCCGGCCGGCTCACGCCGCCGTCCGGGCGGTGCCGTGCACCTCGATCGTCGGGGTCCGCGTCGCGCGGCCGGTGAAGGCCAGCGTCTGGTCGAACGAGGTGACGCCCGCCTGGCTGCCGAGGCCGAGCGCGTTCTGCGCCGAGGTCGCCTGCGCGAACCGCACCATGGCTTCCGGGTCCATGCCCCGCACGAGGCCGGTCGCGATGCCGGCGTTGAACGCGTCGCCGCAACCGCAGGAGCAGATCATCTCGATGTCGAAGGCCGGCATCAGGAAGCGGTCGCCATTGGCGTGGCGATAGTAGGCGCCGTTCTCTCCGAGCGTAAGGATGCAGCAGGTCACGCCCTTGTCGAGGAAGAAGCGCGAGACGTCCTCGACGTCCTCCAGCCCCGACAGGACGCGCGCCTCCTCGATCGAAGGCAGGAAATAGTCGGTATGCGGCAGGAGGCCGACGACGTTCTCGAGATCCTTCTCGGCCGCCGCGAAGACGTCGACCGTGGTGATCGCACCGCGGCGCTTGGCCTCGGCGAAGAGCTCGGCGCTCGGGGACCCGTCCATGCGGTCCATCAGGCCGACGCCGCCCAGATGCACGACCGTGGCGTCGAGCACCTGGTCCCACATGTCCGGCGTGATCGCGAAGGCGCCGGTCGCGCCCTTCATGTGGAGCGCCGGGCGCGACCCGTCGGCGCGTGTCAGGACGATCGAGGTCGAGGTGCCGACGCCCTTGAGGCGCTGCATCGTCGAGATGTCGACGCCGAAGCTCGCGAGCCGGTCGAGCACCCATCCCGCCATCAGGTCGTCGCCGACAGCGCCCACCGCAAGGCAGTTCAGCCCGTGCTTGGCCGCCGCGATCACGGCCGCGCCCGCCGCGCCGGAGACGGCGAGATCGATCTCCTCGATGAACTGCGTCCCGCCGCCCGGCGGGATGGCGCCCACGGGGCGGCCGAGGCAGTCGAAGGTGTAGAAGCCGATCGAAGCGTAGTCGTAGCGCATCGCGCGTTCCTCCCAGAAGATGACGGACCTCTTCCCGATCCGGCGGGGCGTGTGGATGTCAGGCCGCGGCGAGGCGGATTGCCTCGACCTCGTCGCTCAAGGCCGGCGTCACCCGGCCCGACAGGGCGAGGTCGGTCCGTCGGCGCAGAATGTCGTCCGCGGTGCGGACCTTCTCGTTCGCCGCGATCCAGGCGATCTCGGCGACGTGGTGGTCGGGCGCGGCACCGAGCGTGCGCCCATCCGAGGCGCCAATCGCCTCGGCGATGGGGCGGGCGCGCGTGCCGTAGCGGCGAAGGAGACGCTCACCGACACCTTCCGGCCCGCCGGCCGTCGTCGCCAACTCGCGCACGAGTCCCTGGTGGCCGGCCGCGTCCTTCGGAAACGCCGCGCCACCGCCGATCGGTAGTTCCGCCGTCGAGGCACGGCGCTGTCGCCCGAGGCGCGGCAGGATCCGGTCCGCGACCTCCTCGGAGAACCCGCGATAGGTCGTCCACTTGCCGCCGATCAGCGAGAGGACCGGCACGTCGGTGCCCGGCAGGCGCTCCTCGGCGATCGAATGGTCTCGGCTGATCGCGCCGGGATCGTCGACATCGGCATTGGGAAGCGGACGTACGCCGCAGAAGGCGTAGACGACGTCCTCCCGCCGGATCACGATTCTAGGGAAGACCTCGGAGACGACGCCGATCATGTAGGCGATCTCCTCCTCGCTCACCCGCGCCTCGTCCGGGTGGGCGACCGGAATGTCGGTCGAGCCGATGAGGACGCGGCCCTTGAACGGATAGAGGAGATTCACCCGGCCGTCGGCCGAGCCGAAATAGACCATGCGGCCGCCGAGCGCGGCCAGAAGCTCGGGGTGGTCCACCACGACGTGGCTGCCCTTGGTGCCGCCCATGTGTCGCGTGTTGAGGCCGAGCGCGGCGTTGACGCCGTCGATCCAGGCACCCCCGGCATTCACCACCACGTCGCCGCGCACCCATTCGCGCGCGCCGGTCAGGACGTCCTCGATCTCGATCGCGCCGCCGGCCGCCGAGCGCACCTTCGTGTAGCTGCGCGCCTCGCTGCCCGGATTGTCCTTGAGGGCATCGAGCACAAGTTCGAGGCCGAGCCGCTCGGCATGGTCGAGCCGGGCCTCATAATAGAGGCCGACCGCCGTGATCGCGGGATCGAGACCCTTCAGTTCGGCGCGGGCGCGGCGTCCGCCGATGAAGCGGTGCACCGGCATGGTGCGGAAGCGCCGGCCGAACGCGTCGTACATCGTCAGGCCGAGCTTGGTGATGATCGCGCCGCGATCGTTGAGCTTGGCCTTCAGGCCGAGGAAGCGCTTGATCGAGGGCACGATGCCGCCGAACCAGGAGCGCACGGGAAGCGCTGTCTCCAGCGGCGTCACGAAGTGCGGTGCGTTGCGCAGGAGGATGTTGCGCTCCTCCGCCGACTGGCGCACCAGTCGGAACTCGCCCGTCTCCAGGTATTTCAGGCCCCCGTGCATCAGGCGCGACGACGATTCGCTCGCGCCCGAACAGAAGTCGCCGCGATCGATCAGCAGGCAGTCGACCCCCTGCAGGCTGAGGTCGCGGAACGTGCCGATACCGTTGATGCCGGCGCCGATGATGACGACCGGAAAGTGACGGGCGGGGGAGGAAGCAGTGCTCATGATCAGGATACGATGGCGACCTTGATGGCATCGCCTCGGGCGGCGGTCTCCAGCGCCTCGCCGATCGCCGGAAGGGCGAAACGATGCGTCAGGAACGGTTTGGTATCAAGCTGTCCCGACGCGATGAGGTTCAGCGACTTCTCGAACTGGAGGCGCGTCAGGCCGAAGGAGCCGGTCACGATCAGCTCGTTGTAGTGGATCGCGTTGACGTCGAGCGGCGCCATCTCGCCCTTGTTGAAGCCGGCGAACAGCGAGACGCGGCCCCGCAGGCGGGCCAGGCCGAGGGCGTCGTTGGCCAGCGAGGGCACACCGATCGCGACGATCACGACGTCGGCGCCGATGCCGCCCGATTCGCCCCGAACGATCGCCTTGAGATCCTGGTTGACCGGATCGACCACGACGTCGGCGCCCGCCCTCAGCGCGGCCTCGCGGCGGGCCGGGTTCGGCTCCGAGACGATGATGCGGCGCGCGCCCGACAGACGGGCGACCTTGACGTGCAGGAGGCCGATTGGGCCGGAGCCGAGAATGGCCACCACATCGCCGCGCTCGACGCCGACCTTCTCCTGTCCGTTGATGACGCAGGCGAGCGGCTCGGCGAGCGCCGCCTCCTCGAAGGAGATGCCGTCCGGCATCGGAAAGACGTTGCCGGTCTCGAGCGCCCGGCCGGGAATGCGGATGTATTCGGCAAAGGCGCCGTCGACCTCGTAGCCAATCGCCGTCAGGTTCTCGCAGACGTTCTCGAGGCCGCGCTTGCAGTATGCGCAATGACCGCAGGCGATCGCCGGATCGACGCACACCGCGTCACCCACCTTGAAGCGCGAGGAGCCGCCGGCATCGACGATCTCGCCGGAAAACTCGTGGCCGAGCACCGAGGGGTAGCGGACGCCCATGGTCTTGCGGCCCGAGACGATACGGATATCGGTGCCGCAGATCGTAGCGGCACGGACCTTCAGCACCAGATCGCCGCGCTCAGGCGTCGGGTCGGCGACGTCGCCTAACAGGACGTCGTTGGGAGCGCGCAGGAGGGCAGCTTTCATGACAGTCCATCCGAGTTGAAGGAAACCACAGGGCTTTCGCCCCTCGCGGCGAGATGTATCCCGCAACTTTGTTTTTTGTAAAGCGCAAAAGTTTCGCTGCAGTCCATTTTAACGTAAGGTTGCAACGCACTCACTCATGACGCCGGTCTTATGGCCTGCCGGCGACGCATGATCACATGGCGAAGCGCTTCGATCGGTTCACATGGACCGAAGTTTCTCTGATCAAATGTATTGACGCATGACAGAAAGTGCGAGAGACCGTTGGGGACAGGTGAGCCGGGGAAGACGGCTTGCCACGCGGCGCCACGCCGCTTGGATCCGGGG
>NZ_CAJYIU010000016.1 GCF_913775355.1 uncultured Aureimonas sp. | reverse complement strand
GTGCTGACGCACGGCTTCGTGATGGACGAGGACGGGCGCAAGATGTCGAAGTCGCTCGGCAATGTCGTGACGCCGCAGGAGGTCATCTCGCAGTCCGGTGCCGACATCCTGCGCCTCTGGGTGGTCTCGTCGGACTATTCGGAGGACCTGCGCCTCGGCAAGACGATCCTCCAGACCAATGTCGACGCCTATCGCAAGCTGCGCAACACGGTCCGCTGGATGCTTGGCACGCTGGCGCACGACCGGGGCGACGACGTGGCCCTCGCCGAGATGCCCGAGCTCGAGCGCCTGATGCTCCACCGCCTCGCCGAGATCGAGGCCGTGGTGCTCAAAAGCTACGACGCCTTCGACTTCAAGCGCATCGCCCGTACGCTCCTCGACTTCATGGTGGTGGAACTCTCGGCCTTCTACTTCGACATCCGCAAGGACGCGCTCTATTGCGACGCGCCCTCCTCGGTGCGTCGCCGCGCGGCGCTCCAGGTCGTGCGCATCCTCTTCGACCGCCTCGTCACCTGGCTGGCCCCGCTCCTGCCGTTCACGATGGAGGAGGCGTGGCTGAGCCGCTATCCGGAGGCGCGCTCGGTGCATCTGGAACAGTTCCGCGCCTCTGATCCCGCCTGGGTCGATGAGGAGTTGAATGAGCGCTGGCGGCAGATCCGGCGCGTGCGCCGCGTCGTCACCGGCGCTCTCGAGGACGAGCGCCGCGCCAAGCGCATCGGCTCCTCGCTGGAGGCGGCCCCCGTGGTGCATGTCGCGGACGAGGGCCTGCGCGCGCTCCTCGGCCAGGTCGACCTCGCCGAGATTGCGATCACCAGCGACATCGCCCTGTCGGCCGAGCTCGCGCCGGAGGGGGCCTTCACGCTGCCCGACACGCCGGGCATCGCGGTGGTGCCGGCGAGGGCGGAGGGGCAGAAGTGCGCGCGGTCCTGGAAGGTCTCGCCGCTCGTCGGCACCGACCCCGAGTATCCCGATGTCACGCCGCGCGACGCCGACGCGCTGCGCGAACTGAAGGCGGCGGCCGCCTGAAGCGCGGCCGTTGCCTCGCGGTACCGGAATCTTTGCCGTTTCTGGACTCGCAACGCGCTCTCGCCTAGAAGCTCTTCGTAAAATCGCCGGATTGTCCTGAGCAAAGGCGCGGGGGGAGGGGTCCCCGCGCGACCTCGATGGGGCCCGAGCGGTCACGAGACACAAGGGGAAACGCCCGGCATGACACACACCACCGTTCGCGTCGGCTCGCGCATGCTGGTTCTCGGCGCCGCCGCGCTGGCGCTCAGCGGCTGCATGGGCCCGACCTACGGCACGGGCACCAGCCAGGGCCAGCAGCTGTTCAACGACCTCGACGGCATGCTGACGCTCGGTTCCTCGAACCGGACGCGCGTCGACTACTCGCCCCGCCCCGAACTCGTGAAGTCGCAGAAGCGCGACGTGCTGCCGCCGCCGCGCGTGGCATCCGCCGCCAGCACCGACGCGAACTGGCCGGAGTCGCCCGAGCAGCGCCGCGCCCGTCTGCGCGCCGCCGCCCCCGACGGCAGCGACGGTGCCCTTCCGGTCGCCTTCATGACCGCCGACAAGGAGGGCATGACGCGCGAGGAGGCGACCGTCTCCTCGACCGTCGGCAAGCGGGCCGAGATGGAAGGCAGCTGGATCTCGTCCAAGCAGATGGCCGGCCAGCGCGTCGCCGCCAACGAGCGCGCCCGCGTCGGCCGCCAGGGCGATCCGACCCAGCGCCGCTACCTGTCGGAGCCGCCGCTGACATACCGCCAGCCCGCCGCGACGGCGCCCGCCGGCGATCCCGGCGTCGACGAGGAGGCCAAGGAGCGCAACGCCAACGGCACCAAGACGCTCGGCTCGAAGCTGAAGAGCCTCTGGCCCTTCTGACGCGGCGCTAGTCGCGCCGGGCGCGGAAGAAGTCGCGCAGGAGCGCGGCGGACGCCGTCTCGCCGATGCCGGAATAGACCTCCGGCGCGTGGTGGCAGGTCGGCTGGGCGTAGAAGCGGGGACCGTGTTCCACCGCGCCGCCCTTCGCGTCGCCCGCGCCGAAGTAGAGCCGACGGATGCGCGCGAACGAGATCGCCGCCGCGCACATGGCGCAGGGCTCCAGCGTGACATAGAGGTCGGCGCCGACCAGCCGCTCGGAGCCGATCGCCTCGCAGGCCCGTCGGATCGCCAGGATCTCGGCGTGGGCCGTCGGGTCGAAGAGGGCGCGGGTCTCGTTGCCGCCCCGGCCGATGACATGCCCGTCCAGCACCACCACGGCCCCCACCGGCGTCTCGCCGCGGGCCTCGGCGGACCGGGCCTCGACAAGCGCCTCATCCATGGAATTCCAGCGCGACATGCAAGGTCTCTCGTTTGATCGACGGGAGTTTGCTATGCGTGCCCCAGAACACAAGGCATAGCGAAAAGATGAGCGACGAGAACCAGGGCGGCCGATCGGGCCGCGGCGGCGCAGGCCGCGGCGCAGGCGGGTCCAAGGGCGGGTCCGGAGGCGGCTCGGGTCCGCGCGGCGGCAAGCCCGGCGGCTTCAAGGGCAAGCCCGGCGGCGCGGGCGGCGATCGGCCGGCCCGTCACTTCCGGCCGCGATCCGAGGGCGGCGAGGGCGAGGCGCGCGGCGAGCGCTCCGGCCCGAAGCGGTTCGGCGCCAAGCCGTTCCGTCCGCGCCAAGGCGAGGGCGGCGGGGGCGAGCGTCCGGCCCGCGCCTTCAAGCCGCGCGGCGAGCGCACCGAGGGCGGCGATCGTCCGTTCCGCGACCGCAGCGAGGGTGGCGATCGTCCGGCGCGTAGCTTCAAGCCGCGCACCGAAGGGGGCGACCGTCCGCCACATGGCGACCGCCCGTTCCGCCCGCGCGACGAAAGTGGGGCCGAGCGCCCCGCCCGGTCCTTCAAGCCGCGCGGCGACCGCAGCGAAGGCGGCGAGCGTCCGTTCCGCGACCGCAGCGAGGGCGGTGACCGCCCGGCCCGCAGCTTCAAGCCGCGCACCGAAGGGGGCGATCGTCCGCCGCGTGGCGATCGTCCGTTCCGTCCGCGCGAGGAGCGCTCCGAGGGAGGCGAGCGCGCGCCCCGCCGCGACGGCGACAAGCCCTTCACGCCCCGCTCGCGCGGCATGTTCTCCCATGCCGGCGCCAAGCGCGAGGGCGAGGGCGGCGAGCGTCCGCGCTCCTACGGTCGCCTCAGCCACGACGGCGCCGAGACCGAGCGCCGTGCGCGCCCGATGGGCGAGCGGCCGCGCAGCGGGGCGACGGACGGCGAGGACGGCGCACCCGGCACCATGCGCATCGCCAAGCGGCTGGCGCGTGCCGGCATCGCCTCGCGCCGCGACGCGGAAGGCATGATCGCCGACGGGCGCGTGACCTTGAACGGCAAGCGTCTCGACAGCCCGGCGCAGGACGTCACGAATTCGGACCGCATCGAGATCGACGGCAAGCCCCTGCCGCCGATCGAGCGCACGCGCCTGTGGCTCTTCCACAAGCCGGCCGGCAGCGTCACCACCAACCGCGATCCGGAAGGGCGCCCGACCGTGTTCGACCGCCTGCCGGCGGACATGCCGCGCGTCCTCACCGTCGGGCGGCTCGACATCAACACGGAAGGGCTCCTCCTTCTCACCAACGACGGCGGCCTCGCCCGCATCCTGGAGCTTCCCTCCACCGGCTGGCTGCGGCGCTACCGGGTGCGCGCGCATGGCGAGATCAGCCAAGAGAAGCTCGACGAGCTGCGCCAGGGCATCGCGGTCGACGGCGTCTTCTACGGCGCGATCGAGGCGACGCTCGACCGCACGCAAGGCTCCAACGTCTGGATGACGATCGGCCTGCGCGAGGGTAAGAACCGCGAGGTCAAGCGCGTGCTGGGCCATCTCGGCCTCGACGTGAACCGCCTGATCCGCCTGTCCTTCGGCCCGTTCCAGCTCGGCGAGCTGGAAGAGGGCGCGGTGCAGGAGATCAAGGGGCGCATGCTGAAGGACCAGCTCGGGCCGACCCTGATCGAGGAGGCCGGCGCCGACTTCGACGCGCCGATCGTCAACCCGTTCTCCAACAAGCCGGTGGCCGCCGAGCGCCGCCGGACGGACGAGGGCGAGGAGACGCCGAAGCGCGCGGCCGGGGCGAAGAGCGAGTGGGTGAGCAACTCGGAAGAGGCGCCGCGCATGAACCGCAAGAAGTTCGGCAACGCCAAGCGCGAGGAGGCCCTCGGCCGCCTCGACACGCAGGCCCCGCGCCCTCGCCGCGACGACGACGGGAAGCGGTCGTTCGAGAAGCGCGAGACCAAGCCGTTTGGCGAGCGCAAGCCGCGCGCCTTCGGTGACAAGCCGGCCGGCGGGCGGGACCGCGACGGCGCCGACGCGGGCGATCGGCCGGCACGCCGTCCGCCCTCGGCGCCCAAGCGCACCGCCAACGTCTGGATGGCGCCGGGCGCCCGCGCCGTCGGCGAGAAGACCAAGGCCGCCCGCGAGGAGCGCGCCGCCCGGCGCGCGGCCGAGGACGAGAGCCGCGGCAGCCGTCCGCCTCGGAGTGAGGGACGCTCCGGCGAAGGCCGCGGCGGCGATCGCCCGCGCACGGGCGGCGACAAGCCGTTCCGGCCGAAGGGCGACGGCCCGCGTTCGGGTCCGCGCTCCGGACCCCGGTCCGGTCCGCGCAAGGACTGACGGCACGTGGCTATGCGCATCGTGGCGGGCGCCCTGAAGGGGCGTTCGCTCGCCACCCCCTCGACCGATGCGATCCGGCCCACCTCGGAGCGCCATCGCGGGGCGCTGTTCGACATCCTCGCCCACGGGCTCGGGGTGCGCTTCGAGGATGGGCGCGTCCTCGACCTCTTCGCCGGCACCGGAGCGCTCGGGCTCGAGGCCATGTCGCGCGGCTGCCGATACGGCGTCTTCGTCGAGGAAAGCGCGGAAGGGCGCGGGCTGATCCGCACCAATATCGAAGCCTTCGGCCTCGGCGGCCGCACCAAGATCCTGCGGCGCGATGCCACGCGGCTCGGCGACGCCGGCACGATCGAGCCGTTCGACCTCGTGCTCGCCGACCCGCCCTATGGCCGGCGTCTCGGCGAGGCGGCGCTGGCGGGCGCTCTCTCCGGCGGCTGGCTGGCCGCAAAGGCCGTGATCGTGCTGGAGGAGGCGCTCGACGCGCCGTTCGAGCCTATCGCCGGCCTCGACCTTCTCGACGAGCGGGCGATGGGCGAGACGCGCCTGCGCTTTCTGCGGCCCGCGGGCTGACGCCGAAACCAGGGCACGCCCTTACAAAATCGTTATTGGTGCCTTTCCTCGCGCTCCTCCATATCCTCGGACGAACCGGACTTCCCGAGCCCTCCGGACATCCCGAGCCCCGGACTTCCCAAGCCCAAGGACACCCGCCTCGATGAGCTTCCCGATCCGACGTGCCGGCGTATCCATGATCGCGCTTCTGGTCGCGCTGTCGACCCCGGTCTTCGCGCAAGGCACGCAGACGGCGCCGACGGCACCCGCCCCGACCACGGCTGCGAGCCCGGCAGGCGAGGCGGCCGCCGCCAAGGCCGAGGCGATGCGCCCGGCGATCGAGAGCTTCACGCTCGCCAACGGGCTGCAGGTCGTGGTGCTGCCCGACCACCGCGCCCCGATCGCCACCCAGATGATCTGGTACAAGGTCGGCTCCGCCGACGAGCCGAAGGGCGTGTCGGGCATCGCCCACTTCCTCGAACACCTGATGTTCAAGGGCACGAAGACCCACAAACAGGGCGAGTTCTCGGCTGCGGTCGCCGCGATCGGCGGCGAGGAGAACGCCTTCACCTCCTACGACTACACCGCCTACTACCAGCAGGTGCCGGTCGAGTCCCTGAAGGAGATGATGGGCTTCGAGGCCGACCGCATGGAGAACCTCGTCCTCACCGACGAGGTGGTGCTGCCCGAGCGCGACGTGATCCTCGAAGAGCGTCGCATGCGCATCGACAACGAGCCGGGCGCACAGCTCTCGGAGGCCGCCGACGCGGCCCTCTTCCAGAACCATCCCTACGGCACGCCGGTGATCGGCTGGCGGAACGAGATGGAGAAGCTCTCGAGGCAAGACGCCATCGCCTTCTACGACCGCTTCTATACGCCCAACAACGCGACCCTCCTGATCGCCGGCGACGTGACGCTCGATCAGGTGAAGGCCTATGCCGAGGAGACCTTCGGCAAGGTGCCGCGCCGCGCCGATCCCGGCGTGCGCCAGCGCCCACAGGAGCCCGAGCCGCTGGCCGCGCGCAGCGTCACCTTGCGCGACGCGCGCGTCACCCAGCCGAGCGTCCAGACGACCTACCTCGTACCCTCCGACAACAACGCCAAGCCCGGCGAGTCGGAGGCCCTCGACCTCCTCGCCGACATTCTCGGCGGCGGCACGACGAGCCGTCTCTACCGCGCGCTGGTGGTCGACCAGGGGATCGCGGCCGGCACCGGCGCCTACTACCAGGGCACGGCGCTCGACGACGGCCAGTTCATGACCTACGGCACGCCGCGAGGGCAGGCGACGCTCGATCAGGTCGAGAAGTCGGTGAACGCGGAAGTCGAGAAGATCGCCCGCGACGGCGTGACCGCGGCCGAGCTCGAGGCCGCCAAGAACCGCGTGCGCAAGGCGCTGATCTACCAGCGCGACAACCAGACCTCGATGGCCCGGCGCTACGGCGCGGCGCTCTCCACCGGCGGCACGATCGAGAAGGTCGAAAGCTGGCCCGACCGCATCGAGGCGGTGACGGTCGATCAGGTGAACGCGGCGGCCAAGGCCTATCTCCAGCCCAAGCGCTCGGTCACCGGCTATCTCCTGCCGGCGGATGCCGAGACCAGCGCCGAGGCGAAGGCCCCCGCCGGATCGCCCGAGGCGGCCGGTGCGGTGGCACCCACCGACGGCGCGCCGGTCCCCGGCGACACCCGCTCCTGACCCTTCGCGACGACGGATCCCCAGCCATGAACGCGCTTTTCAAGCCTTTCCGCCGCGCCACCGCCGTGTTCGGCCTCGTCGCCGGCCTGTCCTGCAGCCTCGTCTCGCTGGCCCACGCCGTCGAGATCAAGGAGGTGACGAGCCCCGGCGGCATCCACGCCCTCCTCGTCGAGGACTACACCAACCCCCTGATCGCCATGCGTTTCGCCTTCAAGGGCGCGGGCTCGACGCAGGACGCGCCCGGCAAGGAGGGCACGGCGAACCTCCTCTCCGGCCTTCTTGACGAGGGCGCCGGCGACATCGACAGCGCGGCGTTCCAGGGCAAGCTCGACGAGCTCGGCGTCTCGCTCTCGTTCGATTCCAGCTACGACAATTTCTCCGGCAACTTCCGCACCATCGTCGAGAACGAGGACGCCGCCTTCGATCTCCTGCGCCTTGCGGTCAACGAGCCGCGCTTCGACAAGGAGCCGGTCGAGCGCATCCGCGGCCAGCTTCTCGCCGGCATCGTGGCCAACGAGCAGGACCCCGGCACGCTGGCGGCCAAGGCCTTCCGCTCGACCGTCTTCCCCGGCCACCCCTACGCGCGCCCCTCGGAGGGCACGGTGGACACGCTGAAGACCGTGACGGCCGACGACCTCCGCGCCTTCCGCCAGAAGACCTTCGGCCGCGACAATCTCGTCGTCGGCGTCGTCGGAGCGATCGACGAGGCGACGCTGAAGAAGCGCCTCGACGAAATCTTCCTGCCGCTGCGCGAGAAGGCCGACCTCGTTCCGGTGGCCGACATCCAGCCGGTGACCGGCAAGCAGGAGAACGTCGCGCTCAACCTGCCGCAGACGCAGATCCAGTTCGCGCTGCCGGGCGTCAAGCGCGACGCGCCGGAGTTCTTCGCCGCCTATCTCGCCAACCACATCCTCGGCGGCGGCACGTTCGACTCGCGTCTCTACAAGGAGATTCGCGAGAAGCGCGGCCTTGCCTACGGCGCGGGCTCGTATCTCACCAACTACGACCATGCCGCGATGCTGGCGGGCTCCACCGCCACCCGCGCCGATAAGGCGCAGGAGAGCATCGCGATCATCCGCGCCGAGCTGAAGCGCCTCGCCGACGAGGGCCCGAGCCAGGAGGAGCTCGACCGCGCCAAGGCCTTCGTGAAGGGCTCCTACGCGGTGCAGAACCTCTCGTCGTCGCTCTCGATCGCCTCGACGCTGGTCGGCATCCAGCTCGACGATCTCGGCACCGACTACATCGAGCGGCGCCAGGGCCTGATCGACGCGGTGACGCTGGACCAGGTGAAGGCCGAGGCCAAGCGGCTCCTGTCGGTCGATCCGACGATCATCACGGTCGGCCCGGCCGACGCCTGAGCGGCGGCGTGACCCCTCCCGGCACCCGGCGGCCGTTCCTCGTGGACGGCCGATCCGCGTCCGAGACCCGGACCGGGCTGGCGCTCGGCGGGGGTGGGGCGCGAGGGCTCGCCCATCTCCATGTGCTCGCCGCCTTCGAGGACCTTGGCCTGCGGCCGAGCCGTATCGCCGGCGCCTCGATCGGTGCGATCGTCGGGGCGGCGGCGGCGAGCGGCTTCTCGGCCGCCGCGATCGAGGACCACGTCCTCGCGGTGCTCGCCACGCGCCGGCACGTCTTCGGCACGCTCTGGCGCACCCGGCCGCCGACGCTCGCCGAATTCCGGGCCGAGGGGGGCCTTCGTCTCGGTCAGCTCAATGCCGAACGGGTCGTCGGCGCCTTCCTGCCGCTCGGCCTGCCCATCGGCTTCGACGGGCTCGCCATCCCGCTGACCGTGATGGCGACGGACTTCTACGGTGGGCTCGAATGCGCCATCGAGACGGGCGATCTCGTCACCGCGCTCGCCGCCTCGGCGGCGCTCCCGGCGCTGTTCCGGCCGGTGCGGCGCGACGGCTTGGTGCTGGTCGACGGCGGCATCACCAATCCCCTGCCGTTCGACGTCTTCGGCGGGTCGGTGACCCATGTCGTCGCCTGCGACGTCACCGGCGGGCCGGAGCGCGGGGTGCTGCCGCTGCCGACGCCGGTCGAGGCGATGTTCGGGGCCTCGCAGCTGATGATGTCGGCGGTGATCCGGGCGAAGCTCGCCTGCACCGCGCCCGACATCCTCGTACAGCCGCCGGTCTCGCCGTACCGCGTGCTCGATTTCCTGCGCGCGCGCACGATCCTTCACGAGACGCGCGGCGTGCGCGAGGAGGTGAAGCGCCGGCTTGGCGACCTCCTCGACGGCCGCAGCGCTACTGCGTCGCCGTCTCTTCCAGAAAGCGCATGAGGCCGGTCTCGACCCGCGTCAGGCCCTCGCGGACCCGGCCCTTCATCAGGTCGGCCGGCAGCCGCTCCTCCTCGAAAGCCGCGACGATCTCGGGGTGAACGTAGGAGGCGCGCGCCACGGTCGGCGTGTTGCGCAGGAGTTCCGACACCGACTTCATGGCCTTCGCCACCGCGCGCTTGCGCTTGGGCGCCGTGTCGGCCTTTTCCGGCGGCACCTCCTCGAGAAAGAAGCGCAGCGCCTCGGCCGAGCCGTGGAATGTGCGGAAGTCCTTGGCCGAAACCTTGCTGCCCGACGAATCCCGCAGGTAGTCGTTGAGGAGCGTGGCCGTCAGGTCCCTGGCCGCCGTCGCGCCCTTCTCGCGGAAGCGGAACAGGCGCTTGGCGCCGCGCTCGCGGCGCATCCGGTCGAGCGAGCGCACGAGCGCCGGTTCGGCGATCTCGATGACATGCGCCTTGTTGGACTTGCCGACGAAGCGCAGCACCGCGCGCTTCTTGGCGATCTTTAGGTTCTCGCGGCGCAGCGAGGCGACGCCGCGCCCGCCGTCCTTGGCGTATTTCTCGTGGCCGGGGCGCATGGCGGCCACATCGATGAGGCGCGCGGCCACTGCCGCCGTGCCGCGCCGGTCGGTGCCCTGGCGCTTGAGGTCGCGGGCGATGCGCTTGCGCAGCTTCGGCAGCGCCCGGCCGAAGCGCAGGAGCCGCTCGGTCTTGACCGCGTTGCGCACGTTCACCCAGTCGTCGTGGTAGCGGTATTGCAGGCGCCCCTTCTCGTCGCGCCCGGTCGCCTGGATATGGCCGTTCTCCTCGACGCAGATCTTCACGTCGCGCCAGGCCGGCGGCAGCACCAGCTTCTTGATCCTCGCCTTGAGCGTCTTGTCGGTGATCGTCTCGCCGTTGGTGAAGCAGATGCGCTGCCCGCGCCCGTGCGGGTGGATCTCGACGCCGAAGTCGGCCGGGTCGACGATGGTGAGGCCGAACCGTTCGGCGTGAAAGTCGAGGCGCTTGTTCATGGGGGCGGGGTTCACGTGGCGGATCAGCCGTCGGGAACGCGGCCCGTCGAAGCGCGGTTCCGGCCTCGGTGGGTGCGACTGAATGTCGGTGGACGAACGATCGTGGCAGGGAACGCGGCGGGCGGCTCGCGACTTGCTCACCCATCGAAACGGATCAGCGAGAGCTTGCGATGAGCACGGTTTCCAAGGGTGACACGGTCGAGTGGTCCTACGGCAAGGGCAAGGCCGAGGGGAAGGTCGAGGCGCGCTTCACCAAGAAGGTGACGAAGACGATCAAGGGCAAGGA
>NZ_CAJYIU010000015.1 GCF_913775355.1 uncultured Aureimonas sp. | reverse complement strand
TCTTCACCTCGGTCCGCCCGTAGTCGTAGATCAGCGTGTTCCAGTCCTTGTGGAAGCCGCGGCGCGGGTCTGCGTGCTCGTAGAGCGCCGTGCCGTCGAAGCGGCCGAGGCCGTGGACGTCGGTCGGAAAATGGCCGGGCACCCAGTCGAGGAGGACGCCGATATCGGCCTGATGCAGCGCGTCGACGAGGCGCGCGAAGCCGGCCGGATCGCCGAAGCGGGCGGTGGGCGCATAAAGGCCGATCGGCTGGTAGCCCCACGAGCCGTAGAACGGGTGCTCCGACACCGGCATGAACTCGACATGGGTGAAGCCCATGTCCTTCACGTAGGCCGTCAGTTCACGCGCCAGCGCGTCGTAGTCAAGGAACGTATCGCCATCGCCCCGCTTCCACGAGCCGAGATGCACCTCGTAGATCGAGACCGGCTTCTCGCGGTCCTGCCAGTCACGCGACTTGGAGCGGAAGGCGTCGTCCTTCCACTCGTGCTCGACAAGGCCGTCGACGATCGAGGCGGTGGAGGGGGCGAGTTCCTGGCGGAAGCCCACCGGATCGGCCTTCAGCGGCAGGATCTCGCCGTGCTTGCCGATGATCTCGTACTTGTAGACCTCGCCCCGCTGAAGGCCGGGAATGAAGATCTCGAAGACGCCGGTGTCGAGGCGCTTGCGCATGACATGGCGCCGGCCGTCCCAGGCGTTGAAGTTGCCGACCACCGAGACGCGGCGCGCATCGGGCGCCCAGACCGCGAAGGCGACGCCCTTCACACCGTCCATCTCGCGGGGATGGGCGCCGAGCTTCTCGTAAAGCTTGTAGTGGCGTCCCTCGGCCAGAAGATAGGCGTCGAAGTCGGAGAGGAGCGTGCCGAAGCGGTAGGCGTCGTCCTCCTCCCAGGTCACGTCGCCATGGGTGAAGCGGAAGCGGTGGGTCGGCACGTCGCCGGCGATGAAGCCGGAGAACAAGCCGTCGACCTCGCCGCGCTCGAGCGTGCCGAGCACTCGGCCTTGCCTGTCGATCACCTCGGCGCGCTCGGCGCCGGGTCGCATCGTGCGGATCACCGCGCCGCCCTCGGTGCGGTGGATTCCGAGCACTCCGAACGGGTTCTCGTGGCGTCCGACGCCGAGCGCCCGCGCCTCGTCCCCGTGCAGCGCGTGGTCGTAGCCGGCGACGGCCGACGAACGGTTGGTTTCAGTCTGGCTCATCGGAGGACCTGACGCTTTTCGAGAAGGGAGACGATGCCCCGCAGGGGAATGGACAGCCACGCCGGCCGCATGGCCGCCTCGTAGCGCAGTTCGTAGAAGGCCTTCTGCAGCACGAAGAGGTCGAGGAGCTTCCTGTTGGCTTCAGTCGACAGGGAGACGCCGCTTGCCGCCTCCCACGCCTTCAGAAACGCCGCGCCCGTGCGCTCGCGCCATCCGTCGGCAGCCTCGCGCGCCGCATCGCCGGCTTCGCCGCCCATCCGGTCGCGCGCGGCGAACGCGGCATAGTCGAACGAGCGCAGCATGCCGGCGACGTCGCGCAGCGGCGAGGTCTTGGCGCGACGCTCGGCCAACGGCCGGCCCGGCTCGCCCTCGAAGTCGAGGATCACGGCGTCCTCGCCCGACACCAGCACCTGGCCCAGATGGTAGTCGCCGTGGATGCGCGTGCGCCAGCCACCGGCCTCCGCCGCCGAGAAACCGGCGAACCAGCCGTCGATCTCACCGCGAGCCGCAAGCAGACGATCGATCTCGGACTTCAGCTCCGGGCTGCGCTCGGCCTCGCGCGCCAGCACGTCCAGCGCTTCGCCTCCCTCGGCCCTCGCCTCTGCGATGATCCGGCCGAGGGAGGCGGCGTCGAGCGGCTCGGGATCGAAGGCGGGGTCGCCCGTGTTCTGGGCGAGCGCCGCATGCATTTCGCCGGTGCGCCGGCCGAGCGTCGCGCCGGGATCGAAGCGCTCGCGCGCGGCCGTGTCGCCCGACAGTTCGGCGATGAGATCGTCGGTCACGACGCCCCAGGCGTCGCCACGGTTGTCGACGCGCTCGAAGAGGGCCGCGACGGCGGCGTGACTTCCGTCCGGCCGTCTGAGTTCCAGCGAGCCGTAGAGGGCCGGCGCGTTCGTGAAGCCGCTTTTTTCGGTCAGGAAGGCGGTGACCTCGAGTTCGGGCTGCTCGCCGTCCCGAAGGCGGCGATAGAATTTCAGGATGCCGAGCCGGCCGACCCCGACCGAGGTGTTGGACTGCTCGCCCGACAGGACCTTGATCTCGGACACCGGGACGCCTGCCACTGCCGCCAGCCGCTCGGCCTCGGCTTGGCTGCGGTGGACGAGAAGCGCGCCGCCCCCCTCCGTCCGGCCGCCCGCCAGCAAGGCGACGACAGCGGCCGCGAAGGCGGGGTCGCGTGCGCCGTCCGCCAGAAGACCGCCCGCCGGTCCCGCATCGAGGCTCGTGGCCGCCGCGCCCTCGGGGGCCGGTACCAGCGGGAGGAAGTATCGCTGCGCCTCACCGTCCTCGACATGGACGACGAGTTCGCCGAGTTCCGCCGCGCCGAGCGCAGCGTCGACCGGCTCGAACCGGGCGCCGGCGATGCGCTCGGACCGGCCCGCGAACCAGCGCTGGCGCCCGGCGAACTCGACCAGCGCCGAGGAGGGCACCGAGGCGGCGTCGAAGTCGTCGCCCGGGGACCCCTCCGGTCGGGAATGGGACGTGGTCATGCTCGCACTCTCGCTTCGCTATCGCTCATCCGGCCGCCGGTGCGGCGCTCAAACCGAGATCCGGAACACGGCATAGGGCCGCTCGTCCGGGCGGAACCACCAATGCTGGATCTTGCCGGACCAGACGAACTGCCGGTCGTCGACGAGATCATCGACCTTCACCGAAGCGTCGTCCCCCAGTCCGAGTTCCCACAGCGGCACCTCGAAATGCCCGCCCTGCGGATTGTGCGGGTCGAGACTGACCATCACGAGAAGGTAGGACGACCGGTCGGCCGTGCGCTTGGCGTAGTAGAGGACGTTGTCGTTCCAGAAGTTCAGGAACTCGAGGTTGCGGAAATCCTTCAGCGCCGGTTCCGAGTTGCGGATACGGTTGAAGAAGGCGATGTCGTCGCGGATGTTGCCCTCGCGCTTCCAGTCGAAGGCGCGGATCTCGTACTTCTCGGAGTCCTTGTACTCCTCCTTGCCGGCGACCAGCGGTTCGGATTCGCACAGCTCGAAGCCGGAATAGACGCCGTAGTTGCCGGCCAGCGTCGCCGCGAGCGCCAGCCGGATGCGGAAGCCCGGCCGCCCGCTCGTGTGGAGGAAAAGCGGGTTGATGTCCGGCGTGTTGACGAAGAAGTTCGGCCGCATGAACTCGGCGCACTCCTCCTTGGTCAGCTCGGTCAGGTACTCGCGCAGCTCCCACTTCTGGTTTCGCCAGGTGAAGTAGGAATAGGACTGGTTGTAGCCGACCTTGGCGAGCCGCTTCATGAGCTTCGGCCGGGTGAAGGCTTCGGCAAGGAACACCGTGCCGGGATCGACAAGCCGCACCTCGGCGATCAGCCATTCCCAGAAGGGGAAGGGCTTCGTGTGCGGGTTGTCGACGCGGAAGATGCGAACGCCCTTGGCGAGCCAGAAAAGGACGACGTCGAGAAGCTCCTGCCAGAGCGAGGGGATCGCGCCCTCGCGGTAGAAGTCGACATTGACGATGTCCTGATACTTCTTCGGCGGGTTCTCGGCGTATTTGATCGAGCCGTCCGGCCGCCAGTCGAACCAGTCCGGATGCTCCTTGATCCACGGGTGGTCGGGCGAGCACTGGATGGCGAAGTCGATGGCGATCTCCAGCCCGTGATCGGCGGCGCGCGTCACGAGACGCTGGAAGTCGGCGAAGGAGCCGAGCTGCGGGTGGAGGTCCTTGTGGCCGCCCTCGTGCGATCCGATCGCATAGGGGCTCCCCGGCTCGCCCTCCTGCGCCGTGACCGAGTTGTTCTTGCCCTTGCGGTTGGACTTGCCGATCGGGTGGATCGGCGGAAAATAGAGGACGTCGAAGCCCATCTCGCGAATGTCGGGCAGGCGCGCGATCACGTCGTCGAACGTGCCGTGCCGGTTGACGTCGCCCGACTGCGAGCGCGGCATCAGCTCGTACCAGGCGGAGAAGGCCGCACGCTCGCGATCGACCCAGACCGGCACCTCGCGGCCGTAGGATGAGAGGTTTTCGCGCAGGCCGACGTCGCGCAGGAGCGCGACCGTCGTCGCCTCCTCGAAGGCGGCGTAGAGAGCCTCGCCGTCGCCTTTGGCGGCGAGCTTGCCGATCCGCTCGCGCAGCGCTTTCAGCGCCTTCTGCTGGTCCTTGGTGCCGCGCCCGGACCCGGACGCCTTCTCGAGAAGGATCGCGCCCTCGCGCAGTTCCAGCGAGATGTCGACGCCCGCGTCGCGCTTCTTCTTCGTGTCGCTCGCCCAGGTGGCGAAGGTGTCGCGCCAGGCGAGGATCGTGAAGCGGTAGGGGCCGGGCCTATCGAACGAGACCGTCGCGCCCCAGCGGTCGTTGGCGATGAAGACGAAGGGCGTCTCGGCCCAGTGCGCGTCGTCGACGCCGCGCGTCAGAAGCGCTGCGGCGATGATCTCGTGGCCATCGGAAAAGATGTCGGCGGTGACGGTGAGCGGCTCGCCCTCGGCGCGCTTCACGGCGAAGCGCCCCCCGTCGATCTCGGGCTCGACGCCCTCGATCGCGACGCGGTCGGCGGCCAGCCGCTGGAGGCGGTCGAGCGATGCGGCGGCGGATGCCTTTCGGGCTGCCGTCTCGCGCTTCCTGGGCTTCGATCCGGTTTCGACCTGGGACATGGGCTGGCCTTCCTGCTGCCTGTCGAGAGGTCGGACGCGCCGTTTCAAAGGCCCGTCCGACGCGCAGAAGGAATAGGGGCCGGGCGCGCCGATTCCAGTGCGGCCCGCCGTTTTGCCCGGCCCTTTTGTCTTCAGCCGTGCGGGATCAGCCCTGTTTCGAGAAGACCTGCCGCTGCTCGCCGAGTTTGGGATTGCCGAGCGTGACGATGTCGCCGTCCTTCAGGAACACCGGCGGCTTCATGCCGGCGCCGACGCCATGCGGCGTGCCGGTGGTGACGATGTCGCCGGGCTCCAGCGCGAAGAACTCGGAGGCGTAGGAGACGATCGTCGCGAAGTCGAAGATCATGTCGGCCGTCGTGCCGGTCTGCATCCGCTGGCCGTTGACGTCGAGCCAGAGTTCCAGCGCGGCCGGGTCCTCGATCTCGTCGCGCGTCACCAGCCAGGGGCCGAGCGGGCCGAAGCCCGGCGCGCTCTTGCCCTTCAGCCACTGGCCGCCGCGCTCCTTCTGCCAAGTGCGCTCCGACACGTCGTTGCACAGGCAGAAACCGGCGACGTAATCCATCGCGTCGGCCTTCGACACCTGGTAGCAGCGCTCGCCGATGACGACCGCGACCTCGACCTCCCAGTCGACCTTGGACGAGCCGTTCGGGATCACGACGCCATCGCGCGGGCCGGCGATCGAGGACACCGCCTTGTTGAAGAGAAGCGGCTCCTCCGGCACGTCGGAGCCCGTCTCGGCGGCGTGTTCGGCATAGTTGCGCCCGGCGGCGACGAAGTTGCGCGTGCCGCCGACCGGGGCGCCGAGACGGTGGCTCGGGTCGGTCTTCGGCAGGCTTTTCGGGTCGAGCGCACGCAGCTTCGCCAGCCCCTCGCGCGAGAGGACGGCGCCCGCGATGTCGGCGATCTCGCCCGACAGATCGCGCAGCGTGTTCTCGGCATCGATCAGGCCGGGCTTCTCGGCTCCGGGCTCGCCGAATCGGACCAGACGCATGGTTCAACCTCCTCGTTGCGGGGCGGGAAGGCCCCCTCCAGTTCAGGCATAGGACGAAGGCACCGACGGATGCCAGCGCCGCTTGGTGCGGGATGGGCCGGACCGTCGCGGGCGTCGTGCGGGCGCGTCAGCGATCCTGCGCCTCGCCGCCGCCGATCGGTGGGGCGCCGGGACCGTGCGGCGGCTGGTCGAGCCGGCCGGGGAGCGCTCGATCACCGTCGCGCGAATGGACCTTGCGGCCCGCCGCGTAGGTCGCCACGACATTGCGCTCGTCGCCGGTCGTCATCAGCACGAACAGTTCCTCCTCCAGCGTCTCGATCCGCTCGGCCCGGCGGCGCTGGGCCGGCGTCGCCGCCGTGTCGAGGATCACGAAATCCGCCTCGAAGCCCGGCGCGACCTGCCCGATCCGGTCATTGAGGCCGATCGCGTCGGCATTGCCGGCGGTCAGCATGTAGAAGGCGGCGTGACCACGCAGCTTCTGGCCGCGCAGGGCCAGCACCTTGTAGCCCTCGGCCGCGGTCGTCAGCATCGAGTAGGACGTGCCGCCGCCGATGTCGGTGGCGATGCCGGTGCGAAGGCCGGCCGCCAGCGCCGCGTCGCGGTCGTAGAGGCCGGAGCCGAGGAAAAGGTTCGAGGTCGGACAGAACACGGCCGTGGCACCCCTCTCGGCCAGCGCGCCGCGCTCGCGCTCCGACAGGTGGATGCAGTGCCCGAACAGCGCCTTGCGCCGCACGAGGCCGTAGTGCTCGTAGACCGCCGTGTAGTCCTCCGCCCACGGGAACAGCTCGGCCACGAAAGCGATTTCTTGCGTGTTTTCCGATAGGTGCGTCTGAATATGCAGGCCGGTATGCTCGGCCGCGAGCGTTCCCGTCGCCTCCAGTTGTGCCTCCGTCGAGGTCGGCGCGAAGCGGGGCGAAATGGCGTAGGACAGGCGGTTCCTGCCGTGCCAGCGCGCGATGAGGTCCTTCGATTCGTCGTAGCCCCGCTGCGGCGTGTCGAGCAGCGCGTCGGGGGCGTTGCGATCCATCATCACCTTGCCGCCGACCATGCGCAGGCCCAGCCGATCGGCTTCCGTGAAGAAGCTCTCCGCCGACTGCGGATGCGATGTGCAGAAGGCGACCGCGGTCGTCGTGCCGTTGCGCAGAAGCTCGGCCATCAGGAAGCGGGCGGTGGCATCCGACACGGAGGGGTCGCCGTAGCGCGACTCCTCCGGGAACGTGTATTTCGACAGCCATTCCATCAGCTCCGTGCCGTAGGAGCCGATCACCTGCGTCTGCGGCATGTGGAGATGCGGGTCGATGAAGCCGGGCATCAGGAGATGCGGGCGGTGGTCGGCGACGGGGACTGTTGGATCGAGGTCGGCCAGCAACTCTGCCGCCTCGCCCACCGCCTCGACCACGCCGTCGCGGACGACGACGAGCCCGTCCTCGATATAGCGATGCGAGGCCTCGACGCCCGCCTCCAGCGGATGGGCGTGGTAGGAGAGGACGCGCGCGCGGATCGCCAGCGCGCCGCCGGCCGGATGAATGTCGCTCATGTTCCGATCCTTCAGCGGCGCCAGGTTCCGTCGCCGGACTCGATCCAGCGCGCGAGGGCCAGTCGCTCGGCCGGCTCGAGGCCGGTGATGTTGCCGGGCGGCATGGCGTGGCTGCGCACGGCCTGACGCTCGATCAGCGAGGCGTTGAGGACGATGTCGCGCCCGGTCTCCAGAAGGACCGCCTTCGGCGCATGGCCTATGCCCGGCCAGAGCGGCTGGCGGGCGTGGCACATCGAGCAGCGCGACTGGACGATGCTTTCCGCCTCGGCGAAATGGCTGGAGCGGGCGAGCGCCACCTGCGGGTCGGCCGGAAAGTCGAGGCTGGTCTCCGCCGCCGTCGGCTCCGATCCCGCCGCCGCGCGCCAGCCGGGCGCGCCGGACAGGGTTATGACGGACGCGAACAGGATGCCGGCCACCGCCCAGCACCACCAGAGCTGCTGCCCCGTCTTGTGCATCGTGTTGAAGAAGTGCCGCACGACGGCGCCGATCAGGAGCACGAGGCCCGCGATCGCCCAGTTCCACTCCGTGGCAAAGGCCAGCGGATAGTGGTTGGAGAGCATCAGGAAGACGACGGGAAGCGTCAAATAGTTGTTGTGCAGCGAGCGCTGTTTGGCGGCTGCGCCGAGGCGCGGATCGGGCGTGCGCCCGGCCTTGAGGTCGGCCACCACGATCTTCTGGTTCGGGATGATCAGCATCGCGACATTGGCGGTCATGATCGTCGCGATCATCGCGCCCGTGTGCAGCATGGCGCCGCGCCCCGAGAAGATCTGGCTGAACACGAAGCTCGCGGCCACCACGTAGACGAAGAGGACGCC
>NZ_CAJYIU010000014.1 GCF_913775355.1 uncultured Aureimonas sp. | reverse complement strand
CGGACCATCACCTCTCCGCCGCCCTCCTCGAACACGACGAGACGCTCGGCGAGCCGATCAGCCAGATGCGCCAGTCCGGCTACCATCGCCTCGCCGCCGGCCGCACCGTGATGCTCGCCGACACCGGTGTGCCGCCCGCCCCCGACGTCTCGCACGACGCCCATGCCGGCACGCTCGCGCTCGAGTTCTCCTCCGGCGGTCGCCGCTTCGTCGTCAACTGCGGTGCGCCGGTGCGCATCGAGGGCGGCTGGCGCCGCCTGTCGCGCACCACCGCTGCTCATTCGACGCTGACCCTCAACGACCAGTCCTCCTCGCGCTTCTCGCGCTCCGAGGCCGTCGACCGCTTCCTCGGCGGTCCGCTCCTGCCGGGCCCGACCCGCGTGCCGGTGAACCGCGAGGAATCGCACGAGGGCCAGGTCCTTACCGCCGCCCACGACGGCTACCGCCAGCCCTTCGGCTTCGTCCACGAGCGCCAGCTCTTCCTGTCGCGCGACGGGCGGCGCATCGAGGGGATCGACCGCCTCTTCCAGGCCGCCGGTCGCCCCCACCGCATGGCCTGCGACGAGCCGATGGGGACGCTCCGCTTCCACCTCCATCCCGACGTCGAGGTCGAGACGGCCGGCGAGGGGCTTCGCCTCGTCCACGGCGAGGAGGTCTGGTGGTTCTTCTCCGACGGCGCGCCGCAGCTCGAAGAGTCGATCTTCTTCGCCGATGCCGCCGGTCCCCGCCGCACGCGGCAGATCGTCCTGCCGCTCGACTGCCTCGACCGCACCGACCTCAACTGGCGCTTCGAACGCCAGGCCTGAAGCGACGCTTCGGGACACGTCGCCCTATCTCCTCCGGCAACGATCCGGAGAAACGCCCATGCATCGCCTTTGTCTCGGCCTCGGCCTCGCCCTTCTCCTATCCGGCTGCGGCGGGATGAACCGCGCGGTCGGGGTGCTGCCCAATACGCTGGACGGCCTCGGTGGTCGCACCCCGCCCGCTGCCGCGCCCGAGACGCCGAGCGCCGGAAGCCCGTCCCGTCCCGCCCAGCCGGGCGACGCGGCGCTCGCCGCGCGCCCCTGACCGGAGCGCCGGTCGCGAGGTCGTGAGGCGGCGCAGCGGATCGGCGCTCGCCAAGCGCGCCCGAGCGGTCTAGGTTTCTTCGGATCGCATGCACGGGAGTTCGGCTCCTGGCCGCCCGCTCCCGCCGGTCCGACCGGCCTCGAACGATCCGACCGGTTTTTCCTCGGCCAGAGGAGAACGGATCCATGAGAGCTCTGCCGCTCGATGCCTCCCGGCTGACCGGCCATCGCCTGCCCGTCATCCGCCGCATCACCACCGCCGACCTCACCCTCAGCCTCGCGCGGGGCCTCGACGACTTCCGCCGCCGCCCGACGCATCTCGTGTTCCTGGCGGCGATCTACCCGATCGCCGGCATCGCGATCGCGCTGGCGGCGACCAACGCCAACGCCTTCCCGATCCTGTTTCCGCTGGTGGCGGGCTTCGCGCTCCTCGGCCCCGTCGCCGCGCTCGGCTTCTACGAGATCAGCCGGCGCGAGGAGCGCGGCGAGCATCCGACGTGGCGCGAGGCCTTCGGCGTCCTCCACAGCCCCGCGCGAGGGGCCATCGCGCGTGTCGCCCTGACGCTCCTCGCCCTCTTCGCGCTCTGGCTCCTCAGCGCAGAGGGCCTCTTCGCGCTTCTCGTGCCGGACATCGAGGCCACGAGCTATCCGGCGTTTCTCGAGGCGCTGATGGCGACGCCCGCCGGCTGGGCGCTTCTCGCGGTCGGCCATCTCGTCGGCTTCCTGTTCGCGGCGGTCGCCTTCTCGATCGGCGCCCTGTCGCTGCCGCTCGTCCTCGACCGGGGCTATGGCGCGGGCGAGGCGATGGCGGCCTCGGTCGCCGCCGTGCGGGCCAATCCGCTGACCATGGCGGTCTGGGCGGCGATCGTTGCGGGGCTCGTGATCCTCGGCTCGCTGCCGCTTCTCGTCGGCCTTGCGGTGGTGCTACCGGTCCTCGGCCACGCGACCTGGCACCTCTACCGGCGCGTCCTGGCCTGACCCCGAGCGACGGGAGCGGTTGTGCGGCGCGCCCGCCCGTCCTATGGGGGCGGCACGAACGGCGCGCCTTCGGCCGGAGGCGGCGCCCCATGCCGCCTTCGAAAAGGATGCTCCCCATGGCCGTCGCCGCCAACCGCACCCCCGCTCCCGACCGACACACGGTCGCCCGCGCTCTCCTGTCGGTCTTCGACAAGGCCGGCATGGTGGAGCTTGCGCGCGGGCTCGTCGAGCTCGGCGTCGAACTCGTCTCGACCGGCGGCTCGCGCGCGGCGCTGGAGGCCGCCGGGTTGCCCGTGCGCGACGTCTCGGAGCTGACCGGCTTTCCCGAGATCATGGACGGCCGCGTCAAGACGCTGCATCCGAACGTCCACGGCGGGCTCCTCGGCATCCGCGCCGACCCGGCGCATGCCGGCGCGATGGAGACGCACGGCATCCACGGCATCGACCTTCTCGTCGTCAACCTCTACCCGTTTGCTGAGACCGTGGCGTCGGGCGCCGACCGCGCCTCGATCATCGAGAACATCGACATCGGCGGTCCCGCGATGATCCGCGCCGGCGCCAAGAACCACGCCTACGTCTCGGTCCTCACCGACCCGGCCGACTACACGGCGTTCCTCGAGGAGCTTCGCGAGAACGGGGGCGCGGTCGGCCTCGAGCGCCGCCGGCGCCTCGCCGCCAAGGCCTACGGCATGACAGCGGCCTACGACGCGGCGGTCTCCTCGTGGTTCGCAGGTGAGACGGAGGACGCCGCCCCGGCGCGGCGCGCCTTTGCCGGCACGCTCGCCTCCAGCCTGCGCTACGGCGAGAACCCGCACCAGTCGGCCGCCTTCTACCTCGACGGCTCGAAGCGCCCAGGCGTCGCCACGGCGCGGCAGGTGCAGGGCAAGGAGCTGTCCTACAACAACATCAACGACACCGACGCCGCGTTCGAGCTCGTCGCCGAGTTCGACGCCGCCCGCACGGCGGCCGTCGCGATCATCAAGCACGCCAACCCTTGCGGCGTCGCGGAAGGCGCCTCGATCCTCGACGCCTACGAGCGCGCGCTCGCCTGCGACCCCGTGTCGGCCTTCGGCGGCATCGTGGCGCTGAACCGCCGGCTCGACGCGGCGTCCGCCGCCGAGATCGTCAAGGTCTTCACCGAGGTGATCATCGCGCCGGAGGCCGACGAGGAGGCGATCGCGCTGGTGGCGGCCAAGAAGAACCTGCGCCTCCTCCTCACCGGCGGCCTGCCCGACCCGCGCGCGGCGGGGCTTCTGGTGAAGTCGGTGGCGGGCGGCCTCCTCGTCCAGTCGCGCGACGCCGGCACGGTCGACGCGCTCGACCTCAAGGTGGTGACGAAGCGCGCGCCGAGCGAGGCCGAGATGGCGGACCTTCGCTTCGCCTTCCGCGTCGCCAAGCACGTGAAGTCGAATGCCATCGTCTAAGCCAGGAATCTTGCGACCGTCGGCATCGGCGCCGGCCAGATGAGCCGCGTCGACTCGGCCCGCATCGCCGCCCGCAAGGCCGAGGACGCCGCGCAAGGCGCCGGCGGCCCGGTGCTGACGCAGGGCTCGGTCGTCGCCTCCGACGCCTTCTTCCCCTTCGCCGACGGCCTCCTGTCGGCGGTCGCCGCCGGCGCGCGCGCGGTGATCCAGCCGGGCGGCTCGATGCGCGACGCCGAGGTGATCCAGGCGGCCGACGACAACGACATCGCCATGGTCTTCACTGGCATGCGCCACTTCCGCCACTGACGGACATGGGTCAGGCGGCTGCGTCCGGCAGGATGTAGCCGACCGTCGCCTGCGCGACGAGTCGGTGCGCGAGGCCCTGCCACAGGCGGACGTCGACCGTCGCGGTGCGGCGTCCGAGCTTGAGAAGGTCGGCGTCCGCAAAGACCGGCTCGAGGCGGCAGGGGCGCAGGAAGGCGATCGACAGCGTGTTGGTGAGCGCCATCGCCTCCGGCCCGTGATGGGCGGCGATCACGGCATAGGCGGCGACATCGGCGAGCGCCATCAGCGTCGGGCCGGATACGATCGCGCCGGGCCGCAGCATTGCGGGCTGCGGGTCGAGGCGCATCCGCAGGCGTCCGGGCTGAAGGTCGACAAGTGTGCCGAGCGCAGCGCGCGCTTCGGGCGGGAAGGCGGCTTCCAGGAAATCGGAGACCTGCCCGAGCGTCAGACGAGGCAGGAGAGGGGCGGCGGGGGCGAGTGGGTCCATTTCTCCGGCTTAGCAAGCCGCCCGTCCGCCCGCCACCGGCGCCTCGTCGTGGGGCTGGGGGCGGGAGCGTTCGCCGCCGGTCGGCGTTGTTCGGCGCAAACAGGAGCCCTCCGATGACCCACCGCATGACGACCGCCCTTTGCGCTGCGCTTCTCTGGAGCGCCGTGCCGGCCGGCGCGCAGACCACCAGCCCGGCGACGCCCGCGCCGGGCGTTCCCGATACGGGCGCGCAGGCGATCCCGCCCTCGACCGATCCGTGCGCGGCCCAGCCCCAGGGCGCCGACGGCCAGACGCTGAGCGGCCAGCTCGCCGACTGCGGCGGTGTGCTGACGCCGCCCACCACCGGCACGTCCGGCATCGAGGCGCCGGTGCCGGACCCCGATCCGGGCACCACGCCGGTGATCCCGCCGGGCACGGTGCCCGCGCAGCCGAACGGGGCGGGAAGCGCCAATCCGACCTGACCGAGGGGACCGTGCTCCGCCGGCCGCAGCGCGCCGGACGGGGCTGCGCGATCTGCCCTTGAGGTTACGCCCCCGGCGACCGTCGCGTCGCCGAGGGACGGGGGTTGCGGATCGTCAGAGCCCGACATCCTGCAGGAGGCCCGCGGCCAGCGTCAGGCGCGAGACGGAGGTCTCGCCGGTGCCGGCGAGGCGCTGCAGCTGCTCGGCC
>NZ_CAJYIU010000013.1 GCF_913775355.1 uncultured Aureimonas sp. | reverse complement strand
GCCGACTGACGATCGCCCCGCCATCGGGGGTTCGCCACCCGTCTGCAACAAACCTGACGGCCACGTCGCAGAATCGCTTGCAATCCCCCCGAGACTTGGCTAGTTACCCCTCACGAACGGCCGAGGCGTAGCCCGACGTTCCAGGCGCCCGTAGCTCAGCTGGATAGAGCACCAGACTACGAATCTGGGGGTCAGAGGTTCGAATCCTTTCGGGCGCGCCACCCCGTTTACCTTAATCCTTTGCGAAACCTTTGCAGCGCTTGCCTTCGCGGGTCCGATCGCCGACGTAATCCTTCGAAACGCATCCAGGGCTAGCACCCGGGCCTCTGCCCCCGCTCTGCCCCCGTCGAAGGATACCGGCCCATGCCGCAACTGCTGACGAAGCTCCTCGTCGACAAGCTCGCCCGCGCGGGCGAGC
Organism: uncultured Aureimonas sp.; assembly: GCF_913775355.1. Lineage (GTDB taxonomy): Bacteria > Pseudomonadota > Alphaproteobacteria > Rhizobiales > Rhizobiaceae > Aureimonas. The sequence goes on along the minus strand of NZ_CAJYIU010000013.1, from coordinate 13,929 downwards.
GGAAGGAAGTCGCCGACTCGCGTGCGCCCGGTCTCGTACTGCGTGCGAACGTCCGGACCTCGCAGTTCGAATTCGTCTGGTCGCCAGCCGGGAAGAAGCGGCGGGTCGTCCTGGGCACCGTCGCGGAGCTGCCGATCGACGAGGCGAGGAAGCTTGCGAACAAGGCGTCCGACGCGGTGAAGCAGGGCTACATCCCGGACGACGGATGGGTCCGCGACCAGCGGGTCGATCCCGAGGAGCGCCGCCTCGACGTGGCCGACGGCCTCTGGACCTTCGCCGAGGCGCGCACGGCCTACCTCGACGACGTGAAGCGCACGAAGAAGCCGCGCACCCATGACGACTATCGAGGCTACCTGAACTACGCCGAGCTCAAGAAGCTGGAGCGCAGGCCGGTCGGTCAGATCTCCGAGGAAGACCTGTCGGCCGTGGTCGCTGAGATCCATCGATCCGGCCGCGAAGGAACGGCCGAGGGCATGAAGCGAAAGCTCGGCGCGATGTGGACGTGGCTGGGCAAGGGTACGGTGCGTGCCCGCTCCGGCGTCCGAACGAAGCCGACGATCGACGTGCCGGACCGCACGCCGGGCAAGCGTCGGAAGAAGCGGTTCCCCTACCCGTCCGAAGTGGCGGTCGTCCTGAAGATCGCCCGTGCCGACGGATACGGCATCGCATCGGCGTCGATCGCTCTCGTCTGTCTCACCGGCCAGCGACGCGAGACGGTCGTCTCCGTCGAGCGTGCGGATGTCCACGACGGCATCTGGCACGTCCCGCCGAACCGCCGGAAGACCGCACAGAAGCGCGACGACCAGAACGTCCACACGCTGCCATGGCCGGCCGAGATCGCCGTCCCTCGAAGGGGGAAGTTCGTCTTCCCTGCGAACCGCGTCCGTCGCGCCACCGAGGGTAAGGAACTCGGGCACGTCCACGGGTCCACCGTGACGCATGCCTTCAAAGAAGCAGGGTTCTCGCCGCACGACGTCCGCCGCTCCATGACGACGACATTCCGGGCGCTCGGCTTCACGAAGGCCGACGTCGCCCTGATCCTGGATCACAACGAGGGCGCGGATACCGTCGTCGACGATCATTACGACGCGTTCCAAGACCTGCCTCGCAAGACGGAGATGCTGGGGGCCTGGTGGGCCATCCTTGACGGCAGGCGCAAGTTCGACGAGGCCGCGGCGTTCCGGTCCGTTCGGCCGATGCGGCGGCAAGCGAAGCCTGCCCCAGCCTTCGCCGAGGCTGCCGAGTAGGCTTGTCATTTACTGGAGCTTAGGGCTCCTCGACCATCGTGCCGGCGCAGCGGAGACCCACGATGACCGAGGACGACAACGAACGCCGGCGTGCCGAGATCGAGATGCTTTGCATGCGAGCCCTCGGCGCGGCGATGCCGGACCGGCTCGTCGAATACCTGGGCGTCGGCCGTCGGTCGGCGGAACGCTGGCTGTCCGGCGCCCTGTCGTGGCCTGAACCCATCGTCGACCGGCTCCGCGAGCAGGCGGACCATGCCGACGCGTTCTTCGAAGACCTGGCGGCGCTGACGAGAAAGCACAAATCCCTCGGCATGCATGAGAATCTCATGCGCATGCGGCTGAGGGATTTCGCCAAGGAATTGTCGGATGCGCCGCCCGAAAAAGAGCCTCCGCGCAGAAAAATCGACGACCTCTAAAAGTCGAACGACCAATTAACCATTTCCCTTAAGGCCTTCTCTGTTACGTTCTCTGCATGCCCGCGAACGGTCCCTACCGTCGCGGAAAACGGAGATACCGATGAGCAACCAGCCCCCGAAGGTGCTTCAGCGCCTGCGCGTCATCGACGCTGACACTCCCGACCTCGAGACCATCGATCCGACGACGCTGCAATTCGACGACGAGAATCGTCTGTGCGTCGTAGAGACCGTCCTCGCAATCGAAAACTCAGCCGAACGTGAAGCGGCGATCGAGGAACGCCTGCGCGCATACCGCAAGTCGTACGTCCTCCTGAAGCCATCGGCACTCGCCGCATATCATGCGATGTCGGACGCGCTCCGGGGACGCGGGGACGAGTTCGCTCGTCGTCTCGGGAGCACACGCAACGACCTGCTCCTCATGTCGGTCAGGATGCCGGACAACATGTGGGCGGATGCGTTTCATGCGGCACTGAAGACGCTCGTGCCGTTCATCACCAGCTCGCATCCCGACGTCGATCCGTCCTTCACGGTCGCGATCCCGCAGTCCGAACTGCTGGCACGGCACGGAGTACTCGTTCCAGCCTGAGCCGATCATGCGGGATCTGATGAAGACCCATGTCGTGATGCTGCACGGTCCCGAAGTCGCCGTCCCGTCGACGCTCTCGTCTCTCGTCGATGTGTCGATCGACTTGGCCGACATGCCGGCGAGGTATCTCGAACTGGCGATCGTCCGCTCGTTCGAACTCGACGAGCCGAAGATCTGGCTCGGTCCGGACGTCAACCGGCTAAAGCCGTCTCTGTTCGACGCCGCATGTGCTCGGGCGCCGGACTGGACCGAAGTCGCGCCGATCCTGAATCGGCTCGCCCGCGCCGAACTCGACGAGGAGGCGATCGCTGCGAAGGCAAAGGAGAAGGACAAGAAGAAGCCGTCGACCTCAACTTCAAAGACAGCTTTCGTTCCGGAGGTCCTGCACCCGACAGAGCCGACGCTCGACATGCTCTCCGGAGACGGTGCCTTCGCCGAGTGGGCCAAGGACGCTGCACGTGATATTGCGGACTACCGTGCCGGACGCCTCGCGTGGTCCGACGTCGACGTCGGCTGCCTGCTGCACGGTCCGCCGGGTACCGGAAAGACGTTCGCGGCCCGGGCGTTCGCGGCGACGTGCGGGCTGCCGTTCATGCCCGTCTCGTTCGCGCAGTGGACGGCGTCCGGACGGTCGTACCAAGGCGACGTCATCGCCGCGATGCGAGCGACGTTCGCAGCGGCGACAGCGCTCAGCCCCTGCGTCCTGTTCATCGACGAATTCGACAGCATTCCAAGCCGGGAGGGAACGAAGGAATATCGAGACTACTGGATCCCGATCGTCAACGCCAAGCTTGAGCTGCTCGACGGAACTGCGGGTCGGCCGGGCGTGATCGTCATCGCGGCTTGCAACGATCCGTCCCGGCTGGATCCGGCCATGGTCCGGTCCGGACGCCTCGACCGGCACTTCCGTCTGTCGCTGCCCGACGAGCCGTCGCTGCTCGGCATGCTCGGCTACCACCTGCCCGGCGCCGATCTCCAAGCGCTCGCGCCGGCGGCGACGATCCTGGCCGGATCAGCGAGCGCGGCCGACGTCGCACGCTTCGCCCGGGAGGCTCGTCGAGCCGCCCGGCGTCAGAACCGCGAGGTGACGGCGGAGGACCTTCTGTCGATCGCGATGCCGGTCGATACGATGTCGCCTCGTGATCGCCGTCTCGTCGCGGTGCATGAAGCCGGGCACGCCGTGGTCGCGATGGCCTTCGGACGCATTCCGGGTGCTCTGTCGATCGTCTCGGCCGACGGCGCGCACGGCGGCGTTCGTCTCGGATCGGACATCGGCATGGGCCGTCTGTCAGATTTCGAAGCCGAAGCGATCATCAGTCTCGCCGGTCGTGCGGCCGAGGAAGCAATCCTCGGCGAGCCGTCGGCCGGAGCCGAAGTCGACCTGCGGAGCGCGACCGCGCTCGTCTTACAGCTGATCGGCACGACGGGTCTGGGCGGTCGGCTGACGCATGGCGAGAGGGTCGATGCTGCCGCTGTCGAGGGGCGCCTGCGTGATCTCTACAGCCGTGCCGTCCGCCTCGTTGGCGAACATCGCAAGGCAGTCGAGGCGCTGGCCGATCTGGCGATCGAACGCCGCGTCCTCGGGCGCGCCGCCCTCGTCGAGTTCGCTCGCGAGCACGGTTTCGGAGGATCGCGCTGATGGTCATCGCACTCCGTCCGGACGTCCGCGAGCGTCTTGTCGAAATCGAGCTCGAGGACGGTGTTCCCGTCCTCGAGCAGGTCATGCAGGCAGTCGAGGTCTGGTCCCATCTTACGACGCCGGAGCGGCGGACGATCATGATGCTCGCGATGCGGATCATCGCGCAGCGTGGAAAGGAGCCGACATGAGGACATGGTTCACAGCTGACCACCATTTCGGCCACGCTTCCATGATCCGGCTGGATCGGAGGCCGTTCTTGACGGTCGACGAGCACGACGACGCGCTCGTCGATCTCTGGAACGCCGTCGTCCGCCCGGGCGACGTCGTATGGCATCTCGGCGACTTCGCATACAAGACGAAGCGCCATCCGCAGGAGCATTTTCGGCGGCTGAACGGGGTGAAGCACCTTGTGATGGGCAATCACGACGGCAACGCCGTGACGTCCCGAGAATGGGCTTCCGTTCAGGATACAGCAGAGATCGTGGTCGACAGCGTCCGCCTCTTCCTGGCGCATTATCCGCACCTCGAATGGCCAAGGTACTGGCGTCAGAGCGTCCATCTCTTCGGGCACGTGCACGGAAATCGCGAAGGCGTTGGCCGGTCCTGCGACGTCGGTGTCGACGCCTGGAGCTACCGTCCGGTCACACTCGACGAGATCATGCAGAAGCTCGGAGATCGCGAAAATGCGTGACGCCGAGACACGAGAAGAGGCGGCGGCGCGTCTGCTCCGAGTCCTCGACGATCGCGCTCGCCGTCGACGTCGGAGCGTCACGGCGCCGCCGATCGCGCCGACCGACGAGCAGCTCGTCTTTGATCTTTCGTGCGATCGGGAGATCTAATCGACGGCGCGATGACCACCTCGCACCGGCACTGCGGCACCTGCCGCCGCCGGCATCGGCCAGAAGGATGCTGAACCATGCGATTGCTCGTTGTCTCCGACATTCATGAAGACCACAACCGGAACATCGCCGGCCCGTTCGACCTGCCGACCGACGTCGAGGCTGATGTCGTCGTCATTGCAGGTGATATCGACGGCCGCTTCTCGCGTGCCGGCCTCCGCTGGCTCGAGCGGCAGCGCCTGCGCATCGACCGGCCGTTCGTCATCGTTCCGGGAAATCATTGCTTCTGGAGAGGCAGCTTGGATCGGGAAGTCTCCCGCTTCCACGACCGCTGCAGCGATGCCGGCATCCACGTCCTCGACGGCGACGGCGTCGTCCTGGACGGGACGCGTTTCGTCGGCGGAACCCTATGGACGGACTACCGCGTCTGGAACGACGAGCGTGAAGCGTCGGCGAATGCGGCCCCCAGGCACATGGTCGACTTCCGGTACGTCCGGACGCAGGACTACGAGTACCGGCTCCGGCCTGCACATCTCGCAGCCGAGCATGACCGTCACGTCGCGGCGATCGAGCGCATCCTTTCGACGCCGCTCGACGGGCCGACCGTCGTCGTCACGCACCACGCGCCGAGCCCGCGTTCGCTTATCGGCGGGCGGGCGACGGAAGCGCTCGACGGAGCGTACGCGTCTGATCTCGAGCCATTGATCCTCAGACTGAGGCCGGACCTTTGGATCCATGGTCACACCCACGCGCAGCATGATTATGCAGTCGGCTCGACGCGGGTCGTCTGCAATCCGCGGGGCTATGCCTATCGGGTCGGACATGGACGCCAAGCACGGCTCCATTTCGAGAATGCAGCTTTCGATCCCCGCTTCGTCGTCGACGTCGGCGTTGCTCCTCGGCCGGAGTCTGAGGCTCGGGTCGACGTCGACCTGCTCCTGCGTGACTGGCCTGCCGCGACGGCTTGGGATCGGATGGACGCCATGGCGGCGGAGCATCCCGACGCACGCGTCGATGTCGTTGGCGGACTCCTCGACGACGAAGACGCCCCAGGTTCGGGGCCGAAGCCGTGACGGACGAAGCGCAGCGCAGGCGTGGCGAGCATCGGCGCATCTGGCTTGAGCTGACGTTCGACGTGCCTCCCGACGATGTCGACGCCGCCGTGACGCGGCTGTGGGCGGCCGGAGAGACGTCGACGGCAGTCGCGTGTCGGATTCTCGACACCGACGCCGCCGGCCTGCACGGCATCGCGCAGCGTCACGACATCCCTATCACCCGTACCGATGGAGCAGCACGCTGATGCGCGTCCGCGTCCTTTCAGATCTTCATATGCGGTCCAGCCGCGACATGTCTCGTGCCCCGGCGCCGGTCGAGGCCGACGTCGTGGTGCTCGCCGGCGACGTCACGGATTCCCCGGCAGCAACGGTCGAATGGGCCCGAAGGCACTTTTCACAGCCTGTCCTGATCGTTGCCGGCAATCACGAATTTTTCGGTCAGTCGATCGACGAAGCGATCCGTGAAGGTCGGGCGGCATCGGACGACCGAGTTCAATTCCTCGAGAACGAAGCCGTCGTGATCAATGGCGCACGCTTCATCGGCGCGTCTCTCTGGACCGACTTCCGTCTTCACGGCTCCGGGCCCGAAGACGTGCGCAAGGCCATGAGCGACGCCCGTGGCGGCATGATCGACTTCCAGATGATCTCGGAAGACAGCCAGTCGGACGGTTCGATGCCGCTTCGATTCACGCCGGCGTCGTCCGCCCGCCGCCACAAGGAATCGAGAGACTTCATCGCCAGAACATTGTCCGTGCCGTTCGATGGTCCGACCGTCGTCGTAACACACCATGCTCCGCATCCGTACAGCGTCGCTCCGCTCTGGCAGGATCACCCAGTCACGCCCTGCTTCGTATCGGATCTGTCCGATGTCATACTCGACGGGCAACCCGAGTTCTGGATCCACGGACACACGCACACAAGCTTCGACTACGGCATCGGAGATACGAGAGTCGTCTGCAATCCACAGATGGGCAACTCGTGGTTCCATCCGGCGAAGACGATCCGCGTTCGGAAGCGGCCGTCCCTGGTTTCTCCCCTTGAGCATTGGGTTGCCGGACGGATCGTCTGGAAATCCGTGAGGCGCGACCTCGGCATCGTTGACGAATGGTCCATCCGCCGCGAACTTAACGGCATCCGGCCGTGGAGCGTCATCTGCGAAAGGCTTGGCGTTGCCGTCGAGGCCGTCGCCGCAGTCTGGAAGTTGACGCGCCCGTCTCCGACGATATGGCCGGAGACGATCGCACCCGGCTTCGATGCTCGGGCTCGACGGGCTCTCGAGATTCTCGAGGGTCTCGATGCCGAACCGATCATCCAAGCGATCTACGAGGAAGACGCGGAAATCACGGCTGCGGCCGAACGGCTGCGCAACCCACCCCCGATCAAATGAGGAGATAGACCATGCGATCCATTCTCGCCGCCTTCTCACTCGCCTTGTCGATCCATGCGGCAGAGGCAGCCAACCGGTACAGCGGCCGCTACTCCGGCGCATGCGGCGACCTCGCTTGCGAACTCGATGTCACGCCGGCGGGCCCCGACCGCTGGACCGTACGCTGGACCGCGACCGACCCGGCCGACCCGGCCGACCATTCCCTGCGCGTCCTATGCGATTTCCGGACGACAGTCGAACTCGGCTCCGCCGTCCTCGGCCCTGCCGGCGTCGTCGATGGCGTCGCGGTCGGCCGACACCACGGCCGGCCGTTCGCCCTGTTCGATCTCGACCCTGGCCGCGTCAGCTGGTCCAGTTCATGGGAGGCGTGCCCCGGCATCCGTCCCAAGGCGATCTACACCGCCTTCGGCGACCAGTGATAATCTTGCGACCGGCACCTCGGCCAACCTCGTCGTCCATGCCGGGCTCTTCAGGGCGCGCTTCGTGTCGAACGATCGCGCCCCGATGCCGGCGGAACCGAGCGCCACGGTCTTGCGTCCGAACCGACGGTTGAACTCGTCCATGGCCGACATCAGGTCGACGCCACGCGCGTCGATCGGCGCGAAGAGGTCGGTCTGTTCCCGTCGCGCGTCGACGAGGCCCTCGAGCATGATGCCGCACTTCGTGTACTCGCCGCCCGACTCGCACACGCTGTTGACCATGCGCGACGCCCTTTTCACAATCACCCGGCTGTCGTTCGTGCGCGGCGGCAGGCGGCATTATAGGGATCGACCACGCCTTGCGCAGGACCGTCTCCCAGTCGGGGACGAGCCTCATGTCGCCACCTCCGGACGCCGACTTCGATCCGCACTGGAATTCGAAGCTTTGCGGCGACGCCGAGCGCGGCGACGTAGCCGAAGGCTTCGACATCGCTGCGCAGGGATGCGGAGAAGTGATCCTTTCTGGTCGCCGACCAGTCCATCGCCCGTCGGATGTCGCCGAGACCGATGCGGCGGCGTTTCATCTCGGCATCGATCTCGGCGCGCAACGCTTCCATCAGAGCATCGAGCACTGCCGGTCGGCTTCTGTCCTTGTTGTCCATGCGGCATTCCCTGTCGGCAGCGGAGGCGTGCTGTCGATTCGCGGACAGGATTCAAGAGCGGTAAGCATGAAGCCAGCGGTTGATCTGAAGAAAAATCCGTCGCGGCAGTTGATCGGCCCCGGATGAATTGACATAAAATTCGGATCGAATTCGTTTTTACGTTGATCTGCATTCGACGCGAGCTTTTCCGGCAGTTCTCGAAAATTTTCCGTTTGCGTCCTGCCTCGTCGATCGGCAGTCTGGTCTGACGCACGACCGGGCGATCAAGACTCGGCGGCGTGTTGCTACGAAATTCCCGAGAATTGGAATGCTGGAAACCTACGGAACGCCCGAAGAAAACCTTCCCGTCACATACGTCGACTTCTCCAGTCTGCCATCGACGAGCGTGGGCGAGATCCACTTCGGCGATCTCGGCCCCCTGTGCGCCCGGCAGGGCTGGGCGGTCTTTCCGCAGCAGCGCGAAGGCCGGAAGCCCGGCGTCGTCGACGGCGACATGCTGAAGTGGTCGAAGTACCAAGACGTCGGCCCGGACGTCGCGACGGTCGACCGCTGGAGCCGGCAGGCGTGGGGGCTCAACGTCGCGGCCATCATGGGGTCAGCCAGCGCCCTCTGCTTCACGATCGACGTTGACGTGACGGGCTGGAAGTTGTCGTTCGCGATCCAGCTCGCCGCCGCCCGCGTCCTCGGCGAGACGAAGTTCCAGCGCATCGGAAATTTCCCGAAGACCGCTCTGATCTACCGCGTCGCCACCCGTGACGAGATCCCGGCCAACCGCACCCTGACATTCATGGAGGAGGACGGTTCGAAGGCCTCCGGCGACGCGGTGGAGTTCCAGGGGCAGGGCAAGGCGATCACCATTCTCGGGCGGCACCACTCGACCGGGGAGCGGTTCATCTGGCCGACCGGCAAGATGCCGATCAACTCGCCGCCCGAGTTGGCGCCGATCGTCACGGCGGCGATGCTCGATGCCTTCGTCGAGGCTATGCGCGAGATCCGTCCGATCCACGAACGGGCGTCCGCCGGTTCCGGTCTCGAGGGGCTCGAGTTCGTCGAGACGCAGGGTGTGCGGAAGCCGCGTCTTGCCACGGCAGGTGGCGCGGAGTGGACGTTGCGGGACGGCATCGTCGTCGACGGACGCGAGCGGTATCTGACACGGCTTGCGTTCGAGACGGTGCGGGCGAACCCGCTCCTGGCTGCGGATGCGAGCGGCATCGCGCAGTTGAAGAAGTCCGTCACGGAAGCGTTCCGTGCGACAGCTCTTCTCGATGGGAAGTGGAAGACGGGACACCTCCCACGCTCCATCGCGGAAAAGGTCGGACGGAACGCCCGGCAGTTGCTTGCAGGCGAGATCGGCGTGTCGAAGCGCGCCGTGCGGCCGGCCGCTTCGCCGGCGACGGAGACGCAGAGGGCGGCCGTCGCGATCCGGCCGCCGGAAGGCGATCGCATCGCAGCCGAGATGGCAGACCGTATGGATGCGTTCTGGCGTGAAGCGGACAGCTATGATTCAGCCGAAGGCGTCCTGCCGCCATTCCACATCCTGAAATCGCCAGTCGGCACCGGCAAGACGACGGCCGTGATTGCGGCGATCGTCCGTCGGAAGGCTGCCGGCGTCAACGGCACCGTCGGAATGCTCCTGCCAGCGCACGACAATGTCGACGAAGTCGCCGGCAAGGCCCGGGCGGCCGGTCTCGTCGTCGAGACGCACCGCGGACAGGCGCACGAGGATGGCGGCTGCAAGATGCGAGACAAGGTCGTCCTGCTGCAGCAGGCAGGGATCTCCGCTGCAAGGCTCTGCAAATCTAAGATCGACGGGCAGGACGTCTACTGCCAGCATCATCCCGAAGCCGGCGGCACGTGCGAGCGGATGGCACAGCTTGCTCGGATGCTTGACGCGGACCTCATGGTCTCGGTCCATGCCTATGCGACGCAGCCGCCTCCTGCGCCGTTCAAGAAATTCGCCGCGATCATCGTCGACGAGGATCTAGGCAGCGCACTGATCAAGACGGCGATCATCGACCGTGCCGTTCTCGACGAAAAGCGCCGTGCGATTACGCCGACGCGTGCGGAGCGCGAGGAAAGGTGGGGCGACCGCATACCGACCGAAGACGACCTTAAGGATTTCGACCTCGGATTCTCGGAGAAGCGGTTCGATCTCGTCGAGATGTGCAAAATCGAGTGGCAGGCCGGCCGCGACCCGGCATTCAGGATCGCCAGCGATCCCGAGTGGAAGGATCGCCTCGAAGCGGCAAGAACGATCACGTCTCGCGCCGGCCGCATCGCCGCGGACATCTCGCCGAAGACCACGGTACGAGAAGCGGCGGAGTACGCCCGCCAGCTCACGGGCCGGCACATCGGCCTCGAGGGGCGCCTCTGGCGACTGATGGAGGAGCGGGTCGGAGAAATCGAGGAGTACACGTCGCTGGTCGACGACGGCTGCCGGAGGTCGTTGAAGGCTCTCGACGACCGGATCTGGCCGTTTCGAGACAAAGCAAAGACCCTGCAACTGTCGTGGTCGACCGAATACAGCCTGTGCGAACGACCGACGCTCTTCATGGACGCGTCCGCCAATCCCCCGCTCCTGACACGCATTCTTCGCAGGCAGCCCGGAGAAGTGACCTGCCGACCGATCGAAGCGAACCTCAGAGTCGACGTGACACTCTTCGATGACGGGACATGCTCGAAGAGCAAGTACCTTCCGCCCGAAAAGGCAGCGAAGCAGGTTCGCATCGACGCATACCGTCTCACCCGTTCGACGCAGATGTTCATCGCGAAAGCAGCGGCGGTACATGGTGACGGAGGGGTTCTCGTCGTAGCGCCGATGGGTGTCGAGAGCCACTTGTCGGAAAACTGGACGCTGCCAGGTAACGTCGACACGCTGCATTTCGGCCATGTCGCAGGCTTCGATTTCGCGAGGAACCACCGGGCGGCGATTCTGATCGGCGCTCTTTACCCAGACGTCAGGACGATCGATGGGCTGGTCGCGGCACTGACATGGCGAGACGACGAGCCGGTCGATCGGATGGACCCGGACGGAACCGGTCCGAGCGAGATGCCCTTCGAGGCTGTCGACGAAAGCGTGCCGATGCGTGATGGCACATATCTCCAGACGAGCCGGCTCGAGTACCGCGGCGAGGTGGCGAACCAGCTGCTCGTCCAAATTCGGGACGAGCAGCTCACGCAGGCCTTGGGGCGTCTGAGGTCGATCTACCGGGAGGACGTCCCGAAGCTCTATATCATCGGAAACGTGGTCCCGAAGGGCCTCATCGTCGATCGGGTGACGACGCTCCGGAAAGAGGCCGAGGATCTCGGTGAGCTCTTCTCCCGGATGCATGAAGGAGACGGCCGGATCTACCGCAAGGCTGCCGAGGATAGAGCCCTCACGGCACAGTTCGTTCGTTTCTCCGCCCGCATCGATGCCGACCCGAGCTTCGCGGCGTCGTTCCACGTCGTCATGGCACCGGACGGAACGAAGATGTGGATGCCAGGCTACGTCACACCTCGTCTCGTGGAAGCGTACGCGACGGAATGCAACGGGACCGTCAGGCTCGCCACCATCAAGACGTTCGGCCGCCCGGCTGGCCGCCGGATCCGGAACGGCCTGTCGGAAGAGGCACAGAACTTCATCGAGGAGATGGAGGATCGGCGTCTTGCGGAGAAGATGCCTCTCCGGCAGCGCATCGTCATTCGCGAAACGCATGGCCCCGACGCCGATGCGGAGATCATTCGCGTTGCACGGCAAGCAGACGAGGCGTGGCGCTCGCAGGTCCTCGTGCTTCAGGCGGAACACAAGCGACGGCTGGAAACGGAAGACGAGGACGACGATCCGTTCATGGTCATCTCGGCGGAGGCGCTGGCTATCCCGATCGACTTTTGACGGACCGTCAATTCAGCGAACAAATTCGAGCCATCACTGCCTTCAGAGGGGTCGATCGTTCGGCGATTTCGTAGCGGCCGCGAACACGTCCGATAAGGGATGATTATCGGACGTATGGGTCGTGGAGGTACGATACGTGGAAAGCGAACGATCGTACTCGACCTTTCGCTATATGCTTGTATGACCGGTAACGACCCTTCTATGACGTTCAGTGGAAACTCGGACATCACTTGAAAACGGACACTGCGCTTCGAGCGCCATTCAAGCCTCCAACCGCTGAGGCGTCGGTTTCGTTCAGAAAATCGGTTCGCGCACCTCACCGGGACCTGCGTCCCCAACCATCGGCACAACGAAAGACGCGTTGAATCCAGACCGCTCCGCCCGGTTTGCGAGGCGAAGCTCGCCGCCGTGCTTCCTTGCGATCGCATCGGCGATCGCGAGGCCCAGTCCGCTGCCCTTGATCGTGGTCGCGCTCGACACCCGGAAGAACCGCTCGCGCAGTCGCGGTAGGGCGCTGTCCGGCACGCCCGGTCCGTCGTCGACGACGGTGAGCACGACCCCACTCGCATTCCGTCGCAAAGCGACGTCGACGGTCCCGCCCGCCGGGACGTAGCGGAGCGCGTTGTCGATCAGCGCCTCAACGAGGGCGCGCAGTTCGGCTGCACTGCCGCGCAGGCTCGCCGCGTCGTTGGCAACGAGCCCGAGATCGATCTTCCGCCGTTCGGCCAAGGGTACGAGTGCCCCGACGACGTCGAGGACGATCTGGTCGAGACGAACGTCCTCGTCATCGGCGCCGTCCCCCGTCCCTTCGATGCGAGCAAGACGCAGAAGCTGGTCCGCGACCGTCGAGGCGCGCCGGACGCCGTTCTCGACGTCATCGAGCCGTTCCGTCCAGGCCGATCCCGACGCCTTCCCTCGAAGGTTGGCGACCTGGATCGCCAACGCGGCCAGCGGCGTCCGCAATTCATGCGCCGCGTCGGCGAGGAAGCGACGTTCCCGGTCCACGGAATGCTGCAGGCGCGTGAGGAGGTCGTTCAGGCCGAGCACGAGCGGTCGGACCTCCGCTGGCACGTCGTCGACGGGCAACGTTGACAGGTCCCGATCATCCCGGTGGGCGACCGCGGTGGAGAGGCGATCCATGCGCCGGAAGGCGATGCGCACGACCAGTTCGCTGACCAGGGCGACGAGCGGGAGCGCCAGGATGAACGGCAGCGTGGCGCGGAGCGCCGTCTCCTGGGCAAGCTCCTGCCGGACGACGGCCTGCTGGGCGACCTGCACGGTCCGATCCCCGTCCATCAGAGTGTATACCCTCCAGGCCGTCCCCCCGTCGTCGAAGTCGGTGAACCCCGTTCCGGCCGGCTCGGGAAGCACGGGTCTCGGCGAAGAGGATCGCTCCAGCCCGGTCGACGGCTGCCGAACGGTGACGACGTAGTCGTCCTCAGCATCATGCGGCGCGAGGGCGAGGTCGGGCCCGTTCTCCTGCGAGAGATCTCCGACGAAGCGTGCGATCTGCATTTGCTGGAGATCGAGGAGCTCGTCGGTCTCGGACATCGCCGAGAGATAGGCGGAGGCACCCCCGACGACGGCGAGGGCCGACAGCACGCCGAGCAGCGAGGCGACAATGGTGCGCTTGAGCGACCTCATCCCCGGGGAACCATCCAGCCGGCACCGCGGACGTTGCGGATGATCTCGCGATCGAAGCGTTTCCGAACGTAGTGGATCAGAACCTCGACGGCGTTGCTCTCGACCTCCTCCCCCCACCCGTAGAGCCGCTCCTCGAGCTGGGCGCGGGACAGGATGGTCCC
>NZ_CAJYIU010000012.1 GCF_913775355.1 uncultured Aureimonas sp. | reverse complement strand
GCCGTGACCTACGAGGACCCGGCCCTGAAGTCGCAGATGGACACGATGGAAAAGGCCATGTCGGGCGCCGCCGAGGACCCGGAGGCCGCGGCCGACGAAGCCGAGACCGACGCCGCGCCGGCCCCGGCGCAGTAACCGGCCGCGCGAACATCGAACCGTCGAGACGGGGCGCCGGAGCCGATCCGGCGCCCCTATTTCGTGCACCCGTCCGGCCGCGTCGCGCAAATGTCGCTTGCCGCTCACCCGCGGCTTGGGGCACAGGGAGGCTAACCGCTCCAGTTTCCCCGGCCGAAGGGTTGCGCCATGTCCCATCCCGTTTCCCCGCTCGCCCCCCGCTCCGTGCCGGACATGCCCGCCGTCGCCGGCGTGTCGATCGCGACGGGTGCCGCCGGCATCAAGTACAAGGGCCGCACCGACGTCCTCACGATGACCTTCGCCGAAGGCACCGCGGTGGCGGGCGTGCTTACCACCTCGCGCTGCCCCTCGGCCCCGGTGGACCATTGCCGCGCGAGCCTGAAGGGCGGGCGGGCCCGCGCTCTCGTCGTCAATTCCGGCAACGCCAACGCCTTCACCGGCCGCAAGGGCACCGCCACCACGGACGCCACCGCCCGGGCCGCCGCCGAGGCGGTCGGCTGCTCGCCCTCGGAAGTGTTCCTCGCCTCGACCGGCGTGATCGGCGAGCCGCTCGACGCCGCCAAGATCACCCCGCTTCTTGCCGGCCTCTTCTCGCAAGGGGAGGGCGCGCGCTGGCGCGAGGCCGCCGACGCGATCATGACCACCGACACCTATGCCAAGGTCGCCACGCGCGAGGTCGCGCTCGGCGACGCGACGGTGCGCCTCAACGGCATCGCCAAGGGCGCCGGGATGATCGCGCCCGACATGGCGACGATGCTGTCGTTCCTCGCCACCGACGCGGCGATCGCGCCGGGTGTCCTCCAGGCGCTGCTGGCCGAAGCCGTCGGCCCGACCTTCAACTCGGTGACGGTCGACAGCGACACCTCGACCTCGGATACGCTGCTCCTCTTCGCGACGGGCGCCGCCGGCAACGCGGAGGTCTCGGACGCCGGCGACACGCGGCTCGGCCCCTTCCGCGAGGCGCTGGTTGCCGTCCTTCTCGATCTCGCGCGGCAGGTCGCGCGCGACGGCGAGGGCGCCCGCAAGGAGATCATCGTGACGGTGGAGGGGGCGGTCGACGACCGCTCCGCCAAGCGCATCGCGCTCTCGATCGCCAATTCGCCGCTGGTGAAGACGGCGGTCGCCGGCGAGGACGCCAACTGGGGCCGCGTCGTGATGGCGGTCGGCAAGGCGGGCGAGCCGGCCGAGCGCGATCGCCTCGCGATCTCGTTCGGCGACGTGCGCGTGGCGGTCGACGGCGAGCGTGACCCGGCCTACTCGGAGGCGGAGGCCTCGGCCGCGATGAAGCGGGACGAGATCCGGATCGGCGTCCAGCTCGGCCTCGGGAGCGGGCGCTGGACGGTCTACACCTGCGACCTCACCAAGGAATACGTCGCGATCAATGGCGACTACCGGAGCTGATCGCGTGCCGCGGCTGACGGTGGTGCGCCGGCTGGAGGCGGCGGGCTTCCGCGCCTGGCCGGCCAGCTCGACCTTCTACGACGGCACCTGGGCGGTGCGGCTGACGACGAGCTTTCCGGCCAAGCGGCTGAACTCGGTGAACCCGCTCGACCCCGCGGACGACGCCGAAATCGAGGCGCGCATCGAGCGGGCCGAGGCGCGCTTTGCCGCGGTCGGCCGGCCGCTGGTGTTCCGCCAGTCGCCGCTCGCCCCGCCGCGCCTCATCCGCCATCTCGACGAGGCCGGCTGGTCGAGCTTCGGCGAATCGATCGTCTACACCGCCGATCTCGCCAGTCTCGACCTCGCCGAGGCGATCGACCGGATCCCGCTGCAGGATGCGCGGCGCTACCTCGAAGCCTCGCTCGTCGTCCATCGCCGGCCGCCGGCGCTGCGCGAGGGGCTGGAGGCGGTGCTGGCCTCGATCCGCCCGCCCGCCGCCTATTTCGTGCGCGAGAACGACGAGGGCCGGCCGATCGCCGTGGCGCTCGCGATCTCCGACAACGACCTTGCCGGCATCCTCGACGTCGCGGTGGACAGCGGCTATCGCCGCCAAGGCATCGGCATCGACCTCGTCGCGACCGCGCTGCGCCACACCGCCCACAAGGGCGCACGCACCGGGTGGCTGCAGGTCGAGGCCGAAAACGCCGCCGGCCGCGCCCTCTACGCGCGCCTCGGCTTCACGGAAGCCTATCGCTACGTCTATCGCGCCCCGCCGGGCATCATCGTCTGACGGGAGCCCCGCCCATGCCGACGCCTCGTCTCCTCCTCGTCGCGGCCTGCGCGCTGCTCGATGCCGACAACCGCATCCTTCTCGCCCAGCGGCCGCCCGGCAAGTCGCTCGCCGGCCTATGGGAGTTTCCCGGCGGCAAGGTGGAGGCCGGCGAGACCCCGGAGGAAACGCTGATCCGCGAGCTTCGCGAGGAGATCGGCGTCGAGACCAAGGCGGATTGCCTCGCCCCGCTCACCTTCGCCAGCCATACCTACGACGACTTCCATCTCCTGATGCCGCTTTACGTCTGCCGGCGCTACGAGGGCATTCCCCGGTCGATGGAGGGACAGGCGCTGAAATGGGTGCGCCCCGCCGCCCTGCGGGACCATCCGATGCCGCCGGCCGACCTGCCGCTGATCCCGTTCCTCACCGACCTCCTCGCCTGACGCGAAAAAACGTGGGGGAGGCCCCCGCGTTAAGCATGCCGCTTAAACCGGTCTTCACGGTGCCTGGCGATGATCCCACCGGTCTGGCGCTCGGCGCGCCGGACGGGACCGGAGCCGGATCGCATGCGCAAGAAGCCAAACCGCTCGCCACGCCGCGCCGGGGTTGCCGGTGCCCTCGTGCGGGCCGCCATCCTCGTCGCGCCGCTCGCCGGCGCCATCGCCTTCGGGATCGCGCCGCGCGGCAGCGACCGGCTGGTCGCGGCCAACGGCTCGGAGGGCATCGACACCATGACCACCGGCTCCGTCTCGGCCTCGCGCTTCACCTTCGCGGTCGGTGCCGGGCCGGTCGGCGGCTGCCTGCGGGTCGGCGATGGGCGCCCGGGGGGCGCATGCTGATGCGCGCCGCCTCGCCCCACCGTTTCCTCGCCGACCGTTCGGGCGCCACCGCCATCGAATACGGCCTGATCGTCGCGCTCGTCGGGATCGCGCTCCTCGTCGGTCTCGGCGATACCCGGGACGGCGTCAGCGCCATGTTCAACAACCTGATGGTCAAGGTTTCCGAAGTCCTCGACCGGGGCGCCTGACGGCGGCCTCAGCCTTTCGGCCGCAGCGCCTCCGCCAGGCTGTGCGTCGCGCTGCCGGGCTTCAGCGGCTTCTGCTGGCTCTCGTGCGGCTTCCAGCCCGAGAGGTAGACGACGTCGAAGGTTGCGCGCAGCCGGCCGTCCGCGTCCGCGAAGCGCTCGGCATAGATCTCGGCCGCCCGGAAGAACAGCTGCCGCCCCACCGGGCGGCGCGCCCGCGCATGCAGCATGTTGCTCATGCCCATGTCGCGCAGGTCCCGCATCAGCTCGAACATTGAGGCGTAGCGCACCGTCAGCCGGTCCTGGTCGATGACCGGAAGCGCGAAGCCGGCGCGCTGAAGAAGGCCGCCCGCCTCGCGAAGGTCCGCGAACGGCGCGACGCGCGGGCTGGCGCCCCCTGAAATCTCGGCTTCCGCCGCCAGAAGCGAGGCGCGCAGCTCGTTCAGCGTCTCGCCGCCCAGGAGCGCCGCGAGGAACAGCCCGTCCGGGCGAAGCGCCCGCCGGATCTGCACCAGAACGCCCGGCGTGTCGTTGGTCAGGTGAAGCGAGAGCGGCGACAGGACGAGATCGACGCTCTCGTCGCGCAGGGGCAGCGCCTCCTCGTCGGCGACAACCCCTTCGCCAGGGCCGAGGAAGCGCTTGTCGCGCTCGAGGCGCAGCAGGCGCTCGACCTGGCCACCCTGCCCAAGCCGCGCGGCCAGCGCCCCCGTGTGTCCGGCGAGTTCCACGCCCACCGCGAACTGGCGCTGGACGAGCGAGAGGCGCTCGGCGAGCTCGTCCGCCACCGCGTCGAGGAGGAACGAGGCGCCCGGTGCCGCGCGCGCCGCCGCGCGCACGCGGCGCCGGTCGATCAGCGCACGGTCGAAGGGGGCGTTCGCGGTCATTGTCGGGCTCCAGGTCTCGAAGCGGGGCAAGGGGCTTGTGGCCGGCTCGCCGGGGAGTATCGTCGGCGGCGGCGCATGGGAAGCGCCGGAGGAGACGACGGGGTGGGGGCGATGGGCATGGATCTCGTCTGGCGCGGTCTGTCCCGTGTCGCAGGGCCGATCGGTCGGCTCATCTATCCGCCGGTCTGCGCCGGTTGCGGCGCCGCGCTCGCACGGGCGCCAGCCGTCTGTTCGCAGTGCTGGCAGTCGCTGCGCTTCATAGAGCGTCCCTATTGCGAGGTGCTGGGCCTTCCCTTCTCCTACGATCTCGGACGCGGCTTCCTGTCGGCGGAAGCGATCGCCGACCCGCCGGTGTTCGCGCGCCTGCGGGCCGCCCTCGTCTACGAGACGCTCGCCGCGCGCATGGTCGCGTCCCTGAAATACGCCGACCGGGCCGATCTCGTTCCGCTGATGGCGGCCTGGATGCGCCGGGCGGGTGAGGAGGCGATCACCGCCAGCGACCTCGTGGTGCCGGTGCCGCTCCATGCGCGGCGTCTGATGCGCCGGCACTTCAACCAGTCCGCCGAGCTCGCCCGCGCGATCGCCCGCGCCGAGCGTCTCGCCTATGCACCCATGAGCCTCCGGCGGCGGCGCGCGACGCGAAGTCAGGTCGGCCTCGGGCCGGACGAGCGGCGCGAGAACGTGCGCGGCGCCTTCGAGGTGCCCGCCTCCGAGGCCGGCACGGTGCGCGGCCGGCGCATCCTTCTCGTCGACGACGTCTACACGACCGGCGCGACGGTCTCTGCGGCGACGCTCGCGCTGAAGCGCGCCGGCGCCGCCGAGGTCAGCGTCCTCGTCTTCGCCAGGGTTGCGGCGGGCGGCGGATGACCGCATATCAGCGCGTCGCCTGAAGTTTCGAGGACGCCATGCCCCCCGTCACCATCTATACCCGACAGTTCTGCGGCTACTGCGCGCGCGCCAAGGACCTCCTGACCCGCAAGGGCGTCGCCTTCGAGGAGAAGGACGCG
>NZ_CAJYIU010000011.1 GCF_913775355.1 uncultured Aureimonas sp. | reverse complement strand
TACGACACGTTCGCCGACGACCTCGCGTCCGTCCTGGAAGGGCTCGACCTCAACGGCGTGTCGCTCGTCGGCTTCTCGATGGGCGGCGGCGAGATCGCGCGCTACCTGACCCGCCACGGCGCCTCGCGCATCGCCAAGACCGTCCTCGTCGCCTCGGTCGCCGGCTACCTCCTCAAGGACGACACCAACCCGGACGGCGTCGATGGCGACGTGTTCGAGGACATGAAGGCGCAGATCCGCAAGGACCGCTTCGCCTTCCTGCAGAGCTTCGCCAAGACGTTCTACGGCGTCGGCCTCCTCTCGAAGCCGGTCAGCCAGGGCATTCTCGACTGGAGCTTCGTGCTCGGCGTGATGGCGAGCCCCCTGGCGACGATCCGCTGCGTCGACGCCTTCGGCAAGACGGACTTCCGCCCAGACTTCAAGAGCTTCACGGTGCCGACCCTCGTCATCCACGGCACGGGCGACGCCACGGTGCCGATCGACCCGACCGGCCGCGCGGCCGCCAAGGCGATCTCCGGTGCGCGCCTTATCGAATACGAGGGCGAGCCGCACGGCCTCTTCGCCACCGTGCCCGACCGTCTGAACGACGACCTGATCGCGTTCCTGCGCTAAACGCGACGGCCGGGGCGGCTCAGCGACCGCCCGCCCCGGCCGATTCCATTCAAGGCCGGCAGCGCCGGCGACAAAGGAAGGATGTGTCCGATGCTCGACCTCAACACGGCGACGGCCGCAGACCTCGACGGGATCGATGCGCTGAAGGGGCACGGTTTCGAGATCGTGCGCTACCGCGAGGAGCGCGGGCGCTTCACCTCGCTGCGGCAACTCGACGAAGTGCCGGGTCTCAGCGGCAAGACGGACGGGATCGCAAGCGTGCTCACCGTCTCGGATGGCTGAGAAGGGGGCGGCCGCCTCCCTGAAAGCGAGGAAGCCCGCCAGCACCTCCCAGAGCTGACGGGCTTCGAGCTGGTGCAGCTAGCCAGCGCGACGCAGCCACGGGTTGCGGTGTAGCAGATTACAGCCGCATGACAATCGGCAAGCTTGGCACCAGTTTGCCCATGCCGGCGACAAATGCCCACTTGCTGTGCGCAATGCTTGCAATCCTTGGCTTTTCTGCCCACGCTCGCGCCGAGCCTTGACAGGGTTGCAGGCCAGCCATGCAGCGAATGCACTACCGCACTGCACACCGATCGACTAGTTTCATCTTACGAGTTTCGCACGAGCCTTCTCCTCCCAATATGGCTCCTGCGGATCCGCCCGACGGCATCCTCCTCCCAGCCGAAGGGTACTCTCCGACGCCTGCCGGTCCTCCCCCGGCAGGCGTTTTTTCTTGTCCGGCCGCCTTCGCAGCCGCCGCGCGCATCGTCCCCGGATCCGTCACGCTCTTGCGACCTGTCGCCGCCGTTGCACGCCGGGGTTGGCGCTTGTCATTCCGTGGTTGAAAACTAAAAGCGGCGCGACGCAACGTTGAGGTCAGAGTTGCGTTCTATGCTCGATATCCTTGGCGGACGGATAGAGGCATGCCCATGCGAGATCTGGCGAAACTGCTGGCCGATCATTCGCTGCAGAAGCGTGTGCGCCAGAGCATGCAGCATGCCGAGCCGTTCAAACCCTCCGAGCGCCTTCCCGACGACCTGCAGCGCAAGCTCGACGAACTCGACCGCGTGTTCGAGGCGCGCGAGAAGGACACCCGCAAGCATTGATGCGAACGGGAAAGCCGATGCGTCCGCCGCTGCCCGCTTGACCACTCGTCGTCCGCCGCCGGGCACGAGCCCATCCCTCGGTGGACAGGCATTTCCGACCGGATGTGTTCACGCGTCGCCGAAATCGGCGGGCAACTCGCCGTAGCGCGCAAGCACCACCGGATCCTCGACGACCTCGCCGGTATCGGTGTCGATCGTCTGCTGCAGGGCGACGACGCCGACCGTACGGGCAGCGTCCCGTTCGGCCCGCCCCTCGGCTTCCCCGGCGGTCTTAAACTCCATCTGCCGGCCGGCCACCAGCCGCTTTCCGATGCGTTCGAACTGCTGGACGAGAAACAGCGTCTTCTCGGGCATCCCTGTCTCCTCGGGCGAGCTTGCCGCCGCGGTTCGCGCCCATGGAGCGGCAAGCGTTCGGGAGGCGAGGCCATCCGTTGCTCGTTACGACGCACAGGCCGGATCGGCCAGCCCCTCCCTCGCATGCGCCGACAACCGATCGCGGGGCGAACGCCTTCGACCCTCGGTCGATGCCGCCCGTTCGTTTGCCGGCGAAATGGAAACGGGGCGGGTGCGGCATCGTGTGCGCTCAACCCTCGAATGCCTTGTTCGGACGGCCCTCCCGCATCCCGTCCGGGTGAAGGGTTAAGCGATCCTTGCCGTCGATCCCCAGATTTGAGGAGTTTTCCGCGCGCCGCCGGCGCTACGTCCTTGCGTAGAACCCGAATGATGCCGAGGCCGAACCATGAGCGGACGCTATCGACCGAACGAGCCGACCTGCCCGATTTCCCTAGAACTCCTGGCCCTTCTCATGCGCTCGTCCGACGAGCGTGTGGCAGAGATGGCCGACGCGATGCCCTTGCGCGAGCGGGCGGAACTCGCGCTCCACTGCGTCGCCCGCACGCATCTTCGACGCATCGCCCTGACGGTCGCGGCGCGCTGCACCGAGCATGCGCTGTGGGAGGTCGGCGGTCGCGTCGGCCTTGCGCTGTCCGAGCAGTGCCGCGACCGGGCGGCCTTCGACCGCGAGCCGGGCCAGATCGTCCGGCGCAAGGTCTCGCTCGCACGGGTCGCCTGAGGCCGATCCAGGCCCGCGTCGCGGCCCCGGATCGGTGGCCGCGACCCTTTCTTGACATTCTTGTGAACGGCGCTCTCTTCGAGGGCAACAGTGCAGTCTCCTCAGGAAGCCGAGCCATGGACGCGAGCGCGCCGCAAATGACGCCGGGCCCGGATACGTCCGACCTCGATCCGGTGCCGGAGGACGACAGGCCGTCCGACGTCGTGCTGGCCCCGGCGGAAGCCTTTCCCCGGATCGACCTGCGCGCGGCGGGCGAGCCGTGGGAGCGGCGCCGCGCCGCCGGCAAGCAGCTGCGCCGCGAGGTGCCGCATGCCGTCCATGCCGAGGCGATTTCGCTCGACGGACGGCCCGATCCCGTCGACCTCGTGGAGCGCTCGAACGCCGGCCGGCAGGCCCGTCTCGTGCCGCTGCGCATCGCGCGCATGGCGCAGTCGCCCTTCGCCTTCCTGCGCGGGGCCGCCAGCGTCATGGCCTTCGACCTGTCACGCACGCCTCGCAGCGGCATCGACGTCGTGATGAACGGCGACGCCCACATCTCGAACTTCGGCCTCTTCGGCACGCCGCAGCGCGACGTCGTGCTCGATCTCAACGACTTCGACGAGGTGACGATCGGGCCGTGGGAGTGGGACCTGAAGCGGCTGGTCGCAAGCCTCAACGTCGTGGCGCGTGAGCAGGAGATCGGGCGCGGCGAGCGCCAGCGGATCGTCACGAGCTGCGTCGAGGGCTACCGGCGCTCGATGCTGGATCTCGCCCCGCGCGGGCCCATCGACGTCTGGCACCGCGCCGCGCGCGCCGACCGGCTCGACTTCAACGGCATCGAGATCGACGCGGATTCGCAGGCGACGCTGCGCAAGGCGGTCGAGAAGGCCCGCCGCCGCGACAACGCCTCGCTTCTGGAAAAGGTCGGCGAGCGGCAGGTGGACGGCGGCTGGCGCTTCCGGCTCGACCCGCCGATCCTCACCGCCGTCGGCGAGGCGACGCGCGAGGCGGTAATCTCGGGGCTGGAGCATTACGCCGAATCGCTGCCGCGCGAGCGCCGCTTCATGCTGAGCCGCTACCATGTCGTCGACGTCGTCCACCGCGTGGTCGGCGTCGGCAGCGTCGGTACGCGGGCCTATCTCGCCCTCCTGTTCGGCAACTCCGACCAGGACGCCCTGTTCCTGCAGGTCAAGGAGGCGATCACCCCCTCGCACGCGCGTTACGTGCCGCCGCTGCCCGAGCCCTACGGCTCGCACGACGGCGCCCGCGTCGTCTACGGCCAGCGCCTCCTGCAGGCGGTGGGCGATCCGCTCCTCGGCTGGACGACGATCGGCGAGCGACCGTTCTACGTGCGGCAGATGAAGAACATGAAGGGAGAGATCCCGCACGCGCTCCTCGGCGGGCGCTCGCTGGAATTCTTCGCCTTCGGCTACGGCGCCCTCCTGGCGCGGGCGCACGCGCGCACCGGCGACGCCGCCGCGATCGCCGGCTATTGCGGCGGGGCGGACAACCGCGGCTTCGACGACGCGCTCGACGCCTTTGCCGAACAGTACGGCGACCAGAACGCGCGCGACCACCAGGCGCTGGTGGAGGCGGTCGCCGCCGGGCGCTTTGCCAGCATCGAGGCGGGCGAGGGCGATTGACGGCCGGTCAACGGCCGGCGCGCGCCGCGTCTGGCCGGCGCGGCTTGCGGCCTCGGCGGGCCTTGTCCCTCGTCGGTTGCGATTTGGCGGCGAGACCGGACGAGAGCTTGGTCAGGTTGCGCTCGATCTGCGCGTTGAGGCCAGCGACGCCCTCCCGCACCACGTCCTCGCCCCGGTAGACCTCGGGAAAGCGCTGCGAGAGCCAGAGCCAGGCCGTGGCGAGATTGACGCCGTCCTCGAGGCGCTGGAGGTCGCCCGAGCGCAGCGGCGGCAGCGGCGCGGGCTTGCCCGCCGCGTGGGCACGCGCCCAGGTCAGCACCGTGTCCATGAACCAGGGATGGCGCAGCGACACCGGCACCACGGCATAGGCGAGCCGGTCGAGGAGCGGCAGGCCGATGCCAGAGAGCCGCCGCGCCTTTTCGATCTCCTCGTCCATGTCGCCGATCTTGAGGTCGGGATGGTCGAGCACGAGGCGCGATCGCAGGTAGGCGAGGATCTGGTCGAGCGCGTCGGTTTCGAGGAACTCGGCGGCGAGCGCGACGCTCTCGCGGTTGGGGCGAACGAAGGCGCGCCCGGTCAGCTCCTTCGGCGGCGACGACAGGGCGGCGCGGATCTTCTCGACGCCGTAGGCGCCGCCCCCGATCACGCCGACGAAGCCCTCCTCGAACATGCCGAAGCGGCCGGCCCGCCCGCCGATCTGGCGGATCTCGGAGTGGAGGAGCGCACGGCGCCTGGTGCCGTCGAACTTGTCGAGCGCGGAGAAGAAGACGCGCGAGACGGGAAGGTTGAGCCCCATGCCGATCGCATCGGTCGCGACCACCACGTCGGCCTCGCCCCGCCGGAATCGCGCGGCCTCGGCGCGGCGGACCTCCGGGCTTAGCGCGCCGTAGACGGTGGCGACCGACAGGCCGAGCGGCACGATCGCCTCGCGCAGCTCGTGCACCGCCGCGCGCGAGAAGGCGACGACCGCATCGCCGCGCCGCAGATCGCGCAAGGTGATCGGCTGCGGCCAGGCCGCCAGCTCGTTCTTGCGCGCGAGCACGCGCACCTCGAGCGGCTCGCCCAGCACCTTGGCGAGGCGCTCCACCATCGGCACGGCGTCGGGCGAGCCGGTCATCACCACGAGATCGGCCGGCACGCCGAACAGCGCCTGCGTCCACGCCCAGCCGCGCTGCTCGTCGGCGAGCATCTGGATCTCGTCGATCACCGCGACGTCGACGCGCCGACCGACGTCGATCGTCTCGATGGTGCGGGCGTAGTGCGTGACGTCCTCGCCCGTGTCGCGCTCCTCGCCGGTGACGAGACCGGCGCGCACGCCGCCGGCGCTCAAGGTCTCGCGGTGCTCGTGGGCGAGGAGGCGCAGCGGCGAGAGGACCTCCGCCGTCGGCGCCTCGATCGCGAGCCGCATGGCCTCGTATGTCTTGCCGGAGTTCGTCGGGCCGGCGAGGAACAGAAGCCGGCGGCCGATCGCGCGCGCGAGCGGGAAGAGGCTGGGATAGCGGTCGTAGCCGGACGCCTCGGCAAAGCTCGCGCGCCGCC
This sequence comes from uncultured Aureimonas sp., assembly GCF_913775355.1. GTDB lineage: Bacteria > Pseudomonadota > Alphaproteobacteria > Rhizobiales > Rhizobiaceae > Aureimonas. The sequence goes on along the minus strand of NZ_CAJYIU010000011.1, from coordinate 20,745 downwards.
GGCTCTGTCGGCGGTACGACCGCACCGAGGCGGCGATCCTGTCGAACCACCGGTCGCAGGTCACCCGCACCTCGTCCTCGCCGGTCGTCTGCGCCGCGAAGACGAAGCGCTCGAGATCGGCCTGCGTCGCGGCCTTCAGGAAGGCGGCCGGGTCGCCGAGGTCGCGGGTCTCCTCCGTGAAGCGCCTTGCATAGTCCGCGCCGACCGCTTCGAGCGTTTCGCGCATGCGGGCGACGACCGCGCGCGCCTCCAGGGCGACGGCTTGCGCGGTCGCCTCGATCTCGTCCTCGCCGATGATCTCGTCGTCGGCGAGGCGTCGACCGATGCCGCCCGGTGCGCGCACGCGGGCGAAGGCCATCAGGAGCGTCTCGCGCTCGACGGGGAAGATCGCGGCGAAGACGGGCACCTCGACCTCGAAGGCGGAAAACGCGCTGTCGACCGTGCGCCGGGCGCGCACGACCTCGCCGGCTTCGAGGGTCGCAAGGCGCGCGATGCGATCGGCCTCGTCCTCATCGCCCTCGTGCGGGATCTCGGCATCGGGGACATGCATGATCGACCGGACGCGGCCGGCCGGAACGAGGATTGCCTTGCGGCGCCCGCCGTCGTCCTTCGCCTTGTCGCCGAACGGCACCTCCATGCGGCGGACCAGCCCCGCCTCGACGATCGCAAGGCAGCGCGCCAGGGTCCGGCCGGTGAGGGCCGGCAGCATGGCGATCGGATAGCTGGCGGGAGGCTGCATGCGGGGCTCTGGGTCATCGGGATCGGCGGCTTCGTCCTCGTGGACGAAAGCGCCCGGCCTGTCCATGCCGCTGCGCCTCGGCGCCTCCGGCGTGGCCAACCGTCGCAAGCCATGGGGTTCGGTCCCGCAGACGCTAGTTTCGGTGTGGGGTTGTCATTGGAACGAACGACAAGAGCGTGTAACGGCGTGAGGGGCGTAAAAGATGCAGAAGGTCCCGGATCGACCGACGATGCCGTTTAGACTGGCGCTGCGACACCGCAGGCGGGCGATCGGATGAGCGCGGCGGCGAGCCGGCTGACTTTGAGCGACCTCACCTGCCGTTACGGTGCGACGGTCGCGCTCGATCGCGTGGGCTTCGACGTCGCGCCGGGCGAGTTCGTCTCGATCCTCGGGCCCTCCGGTTGCGGCAAGTCGACCCTCCTTCGCGCCATCGCGGGCCTCGAGCCTGTCGCCGGGGGCGAGATCCGGATCGGCGACCGCTCGGTCGAGGGGCTGGCGCCGAAGGACCGCGAGGTCGCTTTCGTCTTCCAGTCCTATGCGCTCTACCCGCACATGACCTGCCGCGACAACCTCGCCGCCCCGCTCGTCATGCGCGAGCTCTCCGCCGCGGAGCGGCCGGCGCTGGCCCGTCTCCTTTTGCCGCGCGTGCGGGAAAAGCACCGCTCGATCGCGGCGCGCGTCGCGGCGACCGCCGAAATGCTCGGCATCTCGCACCTTCTCGACCGCCGGCCTTCCGCCCTCTCGGGTGGCCAGCGCCAGCGCGTCGCGCTCGGTCGCGCTCTGATCCGCGAGCCCCGGCTGTTCCTTCTCGACGAGCCGCTCGCCAATCTCGACGCCGCCCTGCGCAACCGCACGCGCTCGGACCTTCGTGCGCTCCAGCGCCGGATCGGCGCGACGACGCTCTTCGTCACCCACGACCAGTCGGAGGCGATGGCGATTTCCGACCGCGTCATCGTCATGTTCGAGGGGCGCGTGCGCCAGATCGGCACGCCGGACGAGCTTTACCGCCACCCCGCCGACCTCGACGTCGCGCGCTTCCTGTCGCAGCCCTACCTCAACGTCATCGACGCGGCGACGCTGCGCGCGGCGATCGGCGAGCGGACCGCGCAGGGCGACATCGTGCTCGGCGGACGGCCGCTTGCCGCGATCGACGGCGTCGTCGCCTTCCGGCCCGAGCACGCAACGCTCCGCCGCCGCCAGGAACCGGGACGGCCCGGCCTCCATGTCGTCGTCGACCATGCCGAGCACGCCGGCGTCGAGGCGCATCTCTTCGTGCGCACCGCGCGGGATGGCGAGCCCTGCGTCGTGCGCATAGCGTCCGAGGCGATGGGGCAGTGGCCGCCGGGCAGCGAGGGTGTGATGGAGTTCCAGACGAACGCCGTCCACGTCTTTCCGCACGAGGGAGCCGCGCGCGGCCCCGCCGCCCCGCCCGAACGGGCCGTCGCTTGAGCGCGGATCTCCGCCACCGGCGACGGGTCGGCGCGCTCCTGGCGCTGCCGGGCGCGGCGCTGCTCCTGGCGCTTCTCATCCTGCCGTCGGTCGCCGTGCTTGCCCTCTCCTTCACCGACTACCAGTTCGGCATGCCGGGCGCGGCCTTCGTCGGCTGGCGGCAGTACGCGGCGCTCGGCAGCGACGCGGGGCTGCGCAACAGCCTCGTCAACACCGCGCTCTACGTGGCGATCGTCGCGCCCGTCTCGATCGGCGGCGCGCTGTGGCTGGCGGTGCTCCTTCAGGGGCAGGGCCGCCTGCGGCCGCTGTTCCAGACCGTGTTCTTCCTGCCGGTGACGGCGACGCTGGTCGCCATGGCGACCGCCTGGGAGGTGGTGCTGCACCCGTCCTTCGGCATCGCCAACACGGCGCTGTCGTGGCTGGGCTTCGAGCGCGTGCGCTTCCTGACGGATCCCTCGACGGCGCTCGGCACGCTCGCCGCGATCGGCGTCTGGAAGATGCTCGGCTACAACATCCTCCTGTTCCTCGCCGGGCTCGCGACGATCGACCGCCAGCTCTACGAGGCCGCCGCGCTCGACGGCGCCGACCGCGGCTGGAGCCGGTTCACGCTGGTGACCCTGCCGACGCTCGCGCCCGTCACCCTGTTCGTCACCGTGATCACGCTGATCCGCAGCGTGTCGGAGTTCGAGACCGTCGCCGTCCTGACCCAAGGGGGCCCGAGCGGGGCGACGGAGATGCTGCTCTACACGCTCTACCAGCAGGCCTTCCGCTACTTCGACGTCGGCGCGGCGGCCGCGCTCGCCGTCGTCTTCCTCCTTCTTGTCGGCGTGCTCTCGATCCTGCAGGTGCGCCTCTTCGATCGGGGAGGCGCGCATGGATGAGGTGCGGCTCGAAGGCGCCTCGCGGCTCCGGCAGGCGCTGTCGGTTCTCGTGCTGGCGCTCGCCGCCGGGCTGACGCTCCTGCCCTTCGTGGTGATGGTGGCGGTGAGTCTGGCCGCCCCCGGCACGGTCTACGACGGCTCCCTCCTGCCGGCGCCGAGCTGGTCGGGCGCGCTCGCCAACTACGCGCTGGCGTTTTCCAGCCAGCCGCTCCTGCGCTTCATGCTGAACGGCGTCGTGGTCTGCGGGGCGATTCTCGTTCTCCAGATCCTCGTCGCCGCGCCCGCCGGCTACGCGCTCGCCAAGCTGGCGTTCCGCGGCCGCCCGTTCCTTTTCGGCGCGGTGGTCGTCTCGCTCCTGATCCCGATCCAGGTCCCCGCGATCCCGCTCTATCTCGCGATCGCACAAGCCGGCCTTCTCAACACCTACGCCGCGCTCGTCCTGCCCTTCGTGGTGTCGGCCTTCGCGATCTTCCTGTTCCGCCAGTTCTTCCTGTCCTATCCCGACGAGGTGCTGGACGCCGCCCGCCTCGACGGCTTCTCCGAGCTCGGCATCGTCTGGCGCCTGATGCTGCCGGCGGCCTGGCCCGCGGTCGCAGCGTTCTCGACGATCAGCGTGATCGCGCACTGGAACGATCTCTACTGGCCGCTCGTGGTCGTCACCCGCACAGAGATGATGACGCCGCCGCTCGGGCTCCTCGCCTTCCGCGCCTCGGGCGAGACCACCGGCAATGTCGGGGCGCTGATGGCCGGCGGGGTGATCGTCACCGCGCCGCTCGTCCTCGGCTTCCTGTTCTTCCAACGCCATCTCGTGCGCGGCCTGTCCGTGCGCGCCCGCAACTGACCCCGCCTCCACGAAGGAGCCCGCCATGAAATCCTTGATCCTCGGCCTCGCGTTCGGTGCGGTGCTGGCCGCCGTGCCCGCCGTCGCGGCCGACACGACCCTCACCGTCCTCCACGCCTGGCCGCATCACGCCACGTGGCAAGGCGAGATCGCGCGCCGCTACATGGAGGTCCATCCGGACGTGAAGATCACGTTCCAGGCGCCGTCCACCGATTACGGCGAGGGTCTCGTCTCGGTGATCCGGCAGGAGATGGCGGGCGAGGCGCCCGACGTCTTCATGGTCGGCTCGCACCTCCTGCAGAACCTCGTCGCGCGCGGCATGGTGAAGCCGCTCGACGACATGACGGCGGGCAAGGATATGGCCGCGCTCGGCTACACCGACGCGATCCTGAAGCTGACGCAGGTCGACGGCGTGCAGTACGGCCTGCCCTGGACGAGCTCGACGCCGGTCATGTTCTACAACAAGGACCTCGTCACGAAGGCCGGCGGCAACCCGGACGCGATGCCAAAGACCTGGGACGAGACGATCGCGCTGGCGGCAAAAATCCAGGCGCTCGGCGGCGGCGTCACCGGCATGTACTACTCGCTCGGCGACGACGACTGGATGACCCAGAACCTCCTGGCCACCAACGGCCTCGCCCCGGTCGGCGCGGACGGCCGCGAGATCGCCTTCGCCACTGAGGGCGGGCGCGAGGCGGTGCGCACCTATCGCCGCTTCTTCGACGAGGGTGGGCAGCAGCCGATCGCCGACAAGGCGGCGCGCCAGGAGATGTTCGCCGGCAAGCTCGGCATCTACTTCAACTCCACCGCGGCCGTGCGCTCCTTCTCGCGCGAGATCGGCGACCGCTTCGCCTGGAGCACAGCCGAGATGCCGGTCCTGAAGGCGGGTGGGGGCGTGGCGTCGGGCGGCATGGCGGCGGTGATCCTGACCGACGATCCCGCCAAGCGCGCGGCCGCCTTCGACTACCTCCTCTTCGGCACCAGCCCGCAGAGCCAGGCCTATGTCGTGGAGCAGACCGGCTACATGCCGTCCAACGAGAAGGCGATCGAGACGCTGAAACCCTTCTACGAGGCCAATCCGAGCTTTGCGACGAGCGCCCGGCAGATCGACCGCGCGCTGCCCTGGTTCGCCTGGCCCGGCCAGAACGGCGTGAAGATCAGCCAGACCGTGCTCGACGATATGACGGCGGTCGGCAACGGCGCGATGACGCCGGACGCGGCGTCCGCGGCGATGGCGGAGACGATCGCGCCGATGATGAAATAGGCGGACGGCATCCGCCGGATCTGCCCTGCCGGATCGGCGGCGACCGGCCGTCGCCGGCCCCGGCCCCGCGGTTCCGTCAGGCCGGCGTCGACGCGGACTTTGCGACGGACACCGAACGCTTCGGCTCGGGTGGGGCTGCCCCTCGTCCGGCCCGCACGAGGGCCGGTGGAACAGGAGTGCGCACCGGCACCTGACACGCACGAATCGGGGTCTTCCGGACGCTGTAGTTGTTCGGAAAACGCTTTGGTTGAAGGGACTTTGACCCTCTTCGAAAAGGCTTCATCCTATTCGTCACTTCGCGTGATTATTAGCCAATTGGAAAGCGGCGGCAGCCAGTCTGCGGGTCGGGTCATCTCGATCCGACCGGCAGGAGCATGTTCGTCCGATGCGCGACCGCAACGATAGCGAAGGAGGATCTGCCCGGACACGGCTGCTGCCGTTCCCGGTCGGTTTCCTCGCCACCGCGCTCGCTTACTCCATCCTGGCCGTCGCATCGCTTCTCTGGACGCGCGGCGGCGTCCAGATCGCGACCATGTGGCCGGCCGGAGGCCTTGCGGTCGCCGTTCTGGCGAGCGTCGGACGCGATGAACGCCCGGGATATGCGCTGGCCGTCGCGCTCGGGAGCCTTGCGGCGAACATCGTCTGCCAGACGCCGATCCTGACGGGGGTCCTGTATTCCGCGGCCAACGTCGCCGAGACGCTGGTCGCCGTCGCGCTTCTGTCGCGCTGCCCGTTCGGTCGTCCCTCGTTTGTCGACGTCCGTCAGGTCGCCTGCTTCTGCGCGATCTCGGCCTTGGCGGCCGCGACGAGCACCGCGGTCGCGAGCGCGGCGACCGGCTGGGGCGATTGGCGCTTCGCCGCGTCGTGGTTCGCCACCGATCTTCTCGGCATCGTCCTGACCGCCCCGCTGGTCTTCCTCGCCATCGCGGGGTTCGAGGGGCGCGCGCAGGCGGGGCCTAGTCTGCATGCTCTGCGGCTCGGCGCGGCGCTCGCAGGCATCGCGGTCATCACGGCCCTCGTCTTCGCGCAGTCCACGTTGCCGGTCCTGTTCCTGCCCTTCGCCGCGGTGATCGCGGCGACCTACGTCACCGGACCGATCGGCGCGGCCGCGGGAACGCTCGTCGTCGCGCTCATCGGTTCCGCCGCGATCGCGCTCGGCCATGGGCCGACGCTCCTGATCGATGACGGGCCGGCGGTTCAGGGCTTCTTCCTGCAGTTCTATCTTGTCGTCCTCATGGGGTGCAGCCTGTCGATGGCGGCCCTTCAGACGACGCGTGACAGGCTGGTGGCGGACCTGCAGGGGCGGACCCGCCTCCTGTTCATGGCCGAGCGCGTCGCGCGGATCGGGCACTGGCATCTCGACCTCGAGACGATGGCCGTCGTCTGGTCGGACGAGGTGTTTCGCCTCTACGGCCTGCCCGAAGGCGGCATGCCGAGCCTCGAGACCGCGATCGCGGCCTATCACGAGGACGACCGGGAGCGCCTCGTCGACGCCATCACCGCGTCGATCGAGACGGGCGGGCCCTTCCATCTGCGGGCCCGCATCGTGCGCCCGGACGGCATGGTTCGTCATGCCGATGTGAGCGGCGAGGCGGTCATCAGCCGCGAGGTGGTCCGCGCGCTGTTCGGCGTGGTGCAGGACGTCACCCGCCAGGTCGAGATCGAGCGCGGACTGGAGGCCTCGCGGCGCGCGGCAGAAGCCGAGGCCGCTCGTGCGACCGCGCTTGCCGAGACCGACGCCCTGACCGGGCTCGCCAACCGGCGGCGCGTGCTCGGTGCGCTGGACGAGGCGGTCCGGGAGGCCGCGCGTTCGGGCGGCGCCCTGTCGATCGCCATGCTGGACGTCGACCATTTCAAGCGCGTCAACGACACCCACGGACATGCCGCGGGAGATTTCGCCCTCCAGTCCGTCGCCTCCACGGCGAGGGCCGCCGTCGGCCAGGCCGGCCTCGTCGGTCGTCTCGGCGGCGAGGAGTTCATCGTCGTTCTGCCGGAGGCGGACCGGGCGGCGGCGATGGAGGTCGCCGAACGGATTCGCCGGACGATCGAGGACAGCACTGGCCGCCATGGCGCCGCCAGCGTCACGGTCAGCATCGGCATCGCCACCATGGACGGCGACGAGGAGCCCGCCGCGCTGATGCGTCGCGCCGACGCCGCGCTCTACCGCGCCAAGGCCGAAGGGCGGAACGCGACGCGGACCGCCGCCTGACGCGGAGCGGAGGTCGGGCCGGGGCGGGGCGGGGTGCCGGGCGCGGAGGTCCGGCGTCCTCAGCCGCCCCCGATCAGGATGCCCGCCGCCAGCACCAGCGCGCCGCCGACGATGATCTGGACGGCCGCGCGCACGATCGGCGTTTCCATGAAGCGGTGCTGGATCCAGACGATCGCCCAGAGCTCGACGAAGACCACGACGAGCGCGATCGCGGTGGCGGTCCAGAAGTCCGGGATCAGGTAGGGGAGGGCGTGGCCGAGCCCGCCGACCGCGGTCATGATGCCGGACGCGAGCCCGCGCTTGACCGGCGAGCCGCGCCCCGACAGGACGCCGTCGTCGTGCGCGGCCTCGGTAAAGCCCATCGAGATGCCGGCGCCGACGGCGGCGGCCAAGCCGACGAGCAGCGTCGTGTGCGAGTTCTGGGTGGCGAAGGCCGTGGCGAAGATCGGCGCGAGCGTCGACACCGATCCGTCCATCAGGCCCGCCAGCCCCGGCTGGACGAGCGTCAGGATCAGCTGCTTGCGCGCCGTCTTGTCCTCCTCGGCGCGGGCGTCCGGTGTGAGGTGCGCCTCCTCCAGCGCGTTCGCCTTGCCCTTGTGGCGACGCTCGGCCTCGGCGAGGTCGCCGAGAAGGCGCCGCGTCGAGGGATCACCGACGCGCTTGACCGCCTCCTCGTAGAAGCGGCAGGCCGCGTCCTCCATCCGGTCGGCCTCCTCGCGCATGCGCTCGATCCCGAGCTGAGCGACCAGCCAGACCGGGCGGCGGCTGACATAGTCGGCGACGTGCTCGCGCCGGATCAGGGGGATGGCGCCGCCGAACCGGCGCTCGTGCTCGTCGATCAGGGCGCGGCGGTGACCGTCCTCCTCCGCCTCCATCGCCCGGAATACGGCGGCGGTTTCTGGATAGTCGCCTTTCAGTCGTTCGGCGAAGCCCGCATAGATGCGGGCATCGTCCTCTTCGGCCGAGATGGCGAGCGCCAGGATCTCGCGCTCCGACAGATCGGCAAAACGCTTGCGGCCATGCGCGAACCAACGCATCGCGGTCTCCAGTTTGGAATTGTTCTAAACAAGAGGGATCTAGCACGCTGGGATGGCTTCGCCAACCACGTGTCCGCCCTCAAGCGGCATCCCCGATCGCCGGACCACCGGCTCGTCGCCCGGCGGTCGGTCGGGGTCGACGAACCGCAGGAGACGGCAGTCGGTGCCGTGCGCCTGCCGACAAAAAAGAGGCCGGGATCGCCGCCGGCCTTGCCGCCGCGCCGATCCCGGCCCGCCCCCTCGAAGGGTCGACCGCACCGCCTGCGTCGGGAGAAGCGCATGCTTCCCCAGAGGCGACGGCCGCGGCGTCAGCCCTTGACGGTGAACATGGCGACCATGCCGGCCGCGACGTGCCCCTTGATGTTGCAGATCAGCTCGTAGGAACCGGGCTTCAGGTTGACCGTGAGCTTGCCGGACTGGCCCGCCTTGAGGTCGGACACCTCGCCCATGCTCATCAGCTTCTTCTCGTCGATGCGGTTCTTGGCCGGATCGACCTTCAGCATCTCGCCCGGCTTATCGAGCTTGATCACCACCATCTCGTGCGGGGTGTTCGCCGCGACGTTGGCGACCTCGAACGTCACCTCGCCGGCCGGAACCTCGGTCTTGTCGAGCTTGATCGCCATCTGGCCGCCGCGCTCGCCCACGAGTTGCACCGAAACCGTCTCGGCCGCGAAGGCGGAGGCGGGGAGCATCACGGCGAGGAGACCGGAGACGACGGCGAGACGAAAGAAGTTCATTGTATTTCTCCAGTTATGAAGGACTGCGATATTTGACGGCAACCTGCCTGCGACATAATCTAGGCCCGAAATATTTCTGTCGAATGGCGAGAGCTATACATGTTCGTAACCTCCCGAACCGACCGTCTCGCGGCCGGGCGTCCCCGTCCGCTTCCAGCAGTGACGCGCGCGCTGCACTGGCTGACGGCCGCGATCCTCGTCCTCATGTTCGCTCTCGCCTGGACCTTCGACGCGCTCGGGCCGAGCGACACGAGTGCGTCGCTCGTCTCCCTGCACCAGTCCTTCGGCCTCCTGATCCTCCTCGTCGTGGCGGTGCGCATCGTCTGGCGCGTGACGCATCCGATCGAGCCGCTGCCCGGCGACACGCCGCGCTGGGAGATGCGTCTGGCGACGCTGGTCCAGGCCGCGCTCTATGCGCTCCTCATCGCCATGCCGCTGGTCGGCTTGTACGCTTCGGCCCTGTCGGGCGACACGATCCGCTTCTTCGGCGTGGCGCTGCCGGATCTCGTGGCGATGAACGAGGATCTCAGCGATCAGGTCTTCGAGATCCACGGCACCATCGGCTGGGCGATCCTGGCGCTCACCGGGCTGCACGTCGCGGGCGCGCTCAACCACCAGTTCATCCGGCGCGACGGCCTTTTGAACCGCATGCGGATCTGGTGAAGGGCGGGCACGTCCGTCTCTATACGCTTTCGTATAGCTGCAACCGCATCGATTCCCGCGCCATTGTGGAGGCATCCTCCAAAGCAAGGCGACCTCATGCGCAAGACGCTTCTCTCCGTATCCCTCCTTGTCGCCGGCCTGTCCGGCACGGCGCTTCCCGCGCTGGCGCAGGCTCAGGGCGGGACGCAGGCCACGGCCCAGTCCGCCACCCCGATGTCCTCCACCGCCTCGTCCGGCGGGGCGCAAGCCACACCGTCGTCCACGGCGGCGTCCGCCGAGGGCAAGGACCTCGCCCCCACCCTGCGCCGACTGGGCTCTGAAGGGTCGACCTCCTCCTCGGCCTCGCTCGCCCTGCCGCAGGACCAGGCGCCGTTTCCGAACAATCAGGTGAGTTCCGCCCCCTTCGTCTCGCCGAACGGCGGCGAGGAGGGGCTGAAGGCTTCGGTGCGCGCGCTCCAGAACACGCTGACCGAACTCCAGACGCTGCAGCTCCAGACCAAGCAGGCGCACTGGAACGTCAGCGGCCCGTTCTTCTATCCACTGCACGAGCAGCTCGACGAGCAGCATACCGCCTGGGGCAAACATGCCGACGAGGTGGCCGAGCGCCTGCTCGCGATCGGCGTCTCGTCGGACGGGCGCGCCACGACGATCGTCCAGACCTCGTCCCTGCCGGAGTTCCCGGGCGGCTTCGTCGACGACGCCGAGATCGTGCGCTGGTTCACGCTCGCCTACAAACAGGTCGGCGAGGAGGTGCGCGGCGCGATCCTCGCCTCCGAGGAGAACGATCCGCAGACGTCGAACATCCTTCAAGAGGTCGAGGGCAGCCTCGACAAGTACCAGTGGATGATGCGCGCCTACGTCCAGTCGACGCCGACCGACCAGCGCAACGGCGAAATCCTGAACCAGGGCAAGGCGATCGACATCCCCGCCAACCAGGCGCCCATGCAGCTCAACATGCAGACGGCGCAGTAACGCACCGGCCTGCCGGAACCCGTCGACGCCGGACGATTGCGTCCGGCGTCGAGTTTGCCGGGTGGCCGCCGGGGCCGCCCGGCAATTTTATCGCTTGGGGTCGTAGGTGATCGTGGCGCTGGGGCGCTCGACGCCGATCGCCTGGGTCTGGTCGCCGCGCGTGATCTCGGCGAAGATGTCGTCGGACGAGGAGCGGTTGCCGCTGATCCCCGCTTCCAGAAGCGCCTGATCGAGCGAGGAACCGCTCTGCAGCGCCTGAAGCTCGGCCCCGGCCTCGAGCCGGCCCGCCATCGCTTCCTGCCGCTTCTTGACGCGCTCGAGCGATTCCATCGCGCTGCCGAGGCGCGAGTTGACGCCGGCATGGCTGGAGGCGATCGCCGACTGCGCCTGCAGGAGCGACTCGTTCGCCTTCACGCCCTCCACCTCGCGGCGCATCGTCTGGATGCGCGTCTCGGTGTCCTGCACGGCCCGCAGCATCTGCGACTGCGCGGCCTGGAGGCGCTGCAGCTCGGCCTCGTCGCGGGCCATGTCGGCGCGGTTGCGTGATATGCGGTCGGCGAGCTGTCGGGCAAGGTCCTCGCGGCCGGCCGTCATCGCCGCGCGCGCCGATTCGAGGTCCTTCTGGTCCTTGGCGCGGGCCTCGTCGACCCGGCGGCCGAGCGCCTTGGCCGTCGCCATGATGCCGGCGAGGTCGGAGCGCGCCTTGCGCAGCGCGTTGTCGGCGTCGCGGATCTCCTGGTCGAGGATGCGCAGCGCCTGCGTGTCCGCGGCGCTCTCGGCCGCCTCGTTGATGCCGCCGCGCACGGCGGAGAAGAGTTTGCCCCAGACGCTCATGCCGCGATCTCCCCGTTGCGCCATTCCTCGATGAGGCGCGCCGCGTCCTCGGCGTTGCCGGCGAGCACGGCGACCTCCTCGACCACCACCTCGGCCGACGAGCGGGCCGAGAGCGAGCCGAAGAGTTCGTACCACTCCTGCCCGTTCACGATCGAGATGCCGAAGGTGGAAAGCGGCACGAGCTTGTGCGTCTTGAGCGCGAGGCGTTCGAAGGCGCTGCGCTCGGGCACGCTGTCGGCGGGCGCCAGCATGACGCTGGCCAGAATCTGCTCGCCGCCCGCGACGACGAAGACGTCGAGATGGCCCTTCTCCTTGAGGGTGACGCGCAGGACGTCGCCCTCGATCGACACGTCGACATCGCCCAGCGCCGGAGGATCAGAGGCGAAAAGCTCCGTCAGGGATGCGAGATTCCAGTTGGCCATGTCTCTCAAACTCCCGTCTCGAACCGTCGTCGCCCTTCCGTCGGGCGGCCGGCATGTCATAAGGGTTGCAGCGAGCGGCACAAGGTGGAACGCGGATGATCGGACGCTTCTTCGGCTGGGGATCGGGCGAAAGCCCGGCGGCGCTGCCTGCGGAATACGGGCCGCTCGGCGTTGCCTTCGGTGGCGGCATCGAGATCGATACCCTCAGCCTCCAGGCGATGACGGCGGGGGCGCAGCCCGCCATGCCGCTGCCGGCCGGCGGGGTGATGCTGGTCGCTGCCTACGGCGAGGCGCGGCTCGACCCGCAGACGGTTCTCTCGCGCTATTATGCCGACGACAACACGATGCTCCAGGTCCTCTCGGCGTCCGCGGCGCCCGGCGACGAGCTTCTCGACGTCAGCCTCTACCAGCCGTGGGACTCGGTGGTGCCGGCGGGCGCGGCGGACTGGGCGCGCTGGCGCGGGCCCTCCGGCCTCATCGGCCAGCCGCGCTACGACGCGGACGGCATCGTCTTCGAGCGCTTCTGGGGCGACGGGGCAGGGCGCGCCGACCTCGTGGAGTTCGTCGAGACCGTGAGCGACGGCCAGAGCCGGCGCGAGATCCACCAGTCCTGCATGCTCTACGCCCGCCCGCTCGGCCAGGCGCGCGAGATGCTGCTGATCAACATCGAGCGCGATCTCGGCACGGCGGCCTCGCAAGGCTCCTCGATCGAGTTCATCCTCGGCTACGGCCTGATGGCGGCCGACGTGCGCCGCCTGTGATCCCAGCGCGCCCTCTCTTCTGACAACAAGGACCTCCCGCAGCATGTTCGGCTACGTCGCAGGCCTGCCGGCCTTTCTCGCCTACTTCGCCACCGGGCTCGGCTCGCTCGCCGCCTTTTCCGTCCTCTATTCCGCGCTGACGCCGCAGCACGAGCTGACGCTGATCCGCACCGGCAACGCGACGGCGGTCGTCGCCTTCCTCGGCGCGATCCTCGGCTTCTCCCTGCCGCTCGCCTCGGCCGCGGTGAACTCCGTCTCGCTCGCCGACTTCGTGATCTGGGCGCTGATCGGCGCCGTGTTCCAGGCGATCGCCTTTGCCGTCGCCTGCCTGACGATGCGCGGGCTTCCCCGGCGGATCACGAACGGCGAGATGGCCGGCGGGCTGTGGTCGGCCGGCATTTCGCTGGCGATCGGCATGCTCAACGCCGCCTGCATGACCTACTGAGGGATGCGGCCATGACCCGACGCTTCCTCTCCCAACGGCCGCCGCTCCTGGCGCTCGGCACCATCGCCGCCGGCGGTCTGGCGCTGTCGGGCTGCGGGGACGAGCCCTCTGACAACACGCTCTTCACCTCGCCGGCGCAGTGCATCGAGGCCGGTTTCGACCAGGGCATCTGCAACGCCGAGTATCAGACGGCGCTCAGCCGGCACCTGCGCGACGCGCCGAAGTTCGACGGCAAGGCCGCCTGCGAGACCGAATACGGTGCCGGGCGCTGCATGGAGGTGCCGCGCGAGCAGGCTGGCGCTTCCGGCGGTGGCAGCTTCTTCCTGCCCTTCATGACCGGCTATCTCATCTCCTCCGCCGTGCAGCGGATGACGGATTACAACTCCTACGGCCGCTATGTCGGCGGCGGCTCCTATACGCGCCCGACGCCGATCTTCACCGGACGGAACGGCACCGCCTACCGCTCCGACCCGGTGATCGGCACGCAGACCGCGACGCCGCGGCCCGCCAACGTCAACACCCGCACCGTCTCGCGCAGCGGCTTCGGCGGCCTGTCGTCGAGCCGCGGCGGCTTCTCCTTCGGCGGCTGAGGGTGGAGCGTCGACGCATCGAGCCGCGCGAGGGCTGGCAGCGGACGGCCGAGGCGGTCGGCTTCGGCTTCCACGAGATGTACGGCGAGCCCTACTGGCTGGACGACACCTACTACCGCTTCAGCCTCGCCGAGATCGAGGCGGAGATCGAAGCCCCGACGCAGGCGCTGCACGCGCTCTGCCTCGACCTTGCGGCGGAGGTCGCCGCGTCCGACGCGCTGATGTCGCGCCTCGACATCCCGCCCGAGCAGTTCGATTTCGTGCGCCGGTCGTTCCGCGAGCGGGAGCCCTCGCTCTACGGCCGCTTCGACCTCGCCTATGACGGGCGCGGGCCCGCCAAGCTTCTCGAATACAACGCCGACACGCCGACCGGCATCTTCGAGGCGGCCTATTTCCAGCACAACTGGCTGACCGACCAGATCGCGCTCGGGCGCCTGCCCGGCGACGCCGACCAGTTCAACCTCCTGCAGGAGAGCCTCGTCTCGGCCTTCGCGGCGTTTCCGGCGGACCGCATCTTCCATTTCGCGGCGGTGACGGCGAGTGACGAGGACCGCGGGACGGCCGCCTATCTCATGGACTGCGCCGTGCAGGCCGGGCACCACACGGCCCTCATCGACATGGGCTCGATCGGCGTCGACGCGCTCGGCCGCTTCACCGACCCGAACGAGCGCGTCATCGACCGCTGCTTCAAGCTCTATCCGTGGGAGGATATGATGCGCGAGCCCTTCGCGCGCCATCTCGAGGGCTCGGGAACGCAGTGGGTCGAGCCGCCGTGGAAGGCGATCCTGTCGAACAAGGGCATCCTGCCGCTCCTCTGGGAGCGCCATCCCGGCCACCCCAACCTCCTGCCGGCCTTCTTCGCCGACGTCCCGCGCGCCGGCTCGCTCGAGCGCTCGGTGCGCAAGCCGTTCTTCTCGCGCGAGGGCGAGAACATCGCGATTCTCGAAGGCGGCCGGGAGGCCGAGGCGACGGGGGGCGACTACGGTGCGGGGCCCGCCATCGTCCAGCAACTGACGCCACTCTTCGAAGCCGAGGGGCAGTTCGCGGTCCTCGGCGCCTGGGTCGTCGGCGACGAGGCGGCGGGGCTCGGCATTCGCGAGGACCGCTCGCGCATCACCCGCAACCTGTCGCGCTTCGTGCCGCACGCGATCGAGGGCTGAGGCGAGCACCAGGCCGGCCACGGCCGGGCTTCGAAAATCGGCCAATCCCCCGGTGCCCCGTGCGGGTCGGCAGGCCGGATCGCTCGTCTCTCTCCCGCTGACCCGGCCGGTTTCATGTCCGCGACCGCAAGTTCGACGGGACAAGCGCGATTTGCCGCAGGGATCGGGCGCATTTGACGGATTCGCTTAGGCTCGTCCTTTCCTTCGTCCGTCAGGGTGACCGGGATTGAAGCCGAGGTCCGAACCCGATGCCCGCACGTCTGTCCGCCTTTTTCCTTCTCCTCGTGATGCTCTTCCAGGCGGATGTCGGATGGGCGCGCGAGTGGCGGGTCGACCGCGTCAGCGGGACGGCCTGGGCGATGGAAAGCAACGAGAAGCGCAACGTCCTGACGGCCGGCATGATGATCCCCGAGGGTCTGACGATTGCGACCGCGAAATCGGGCCGCGTGCGTCTGTCGAGCGAGAACAACGTCATGACGCTCGGGCCCGGCAGCGTCGCGATGGTGCAGCCCAAGGGCTTCTTGAGCTCCAAGACCGAAGTTCTGCAGCAGACCGGCAGCATCGCCTTCGATATCGAGAAGCGCTCGGCCCCCCATTTCACCGTGAAGACCCCGTTCATGGCGGCCGTCGTCAAGGGAACGGCCTTCACGATCAGCGTTACCAAGACCGACACCAAGATCGGCGTCAATCGCGGGCTCGTGCAGGTGAGCGACCTGAAGACGGGCGAGACGGCCGGCATCGCTGCCGGGCAGCGCGCCAGCGTGTCGGCCGCGACGTCGGGCCTTCGCACGGCAGGCGTGAACGCGCCGGGCGTGACGCCGGGCAAGCCGGCCGCGCCGAGCGTCGCCCCGGTCGGTCAGGCGCTTCAGAGCTTCCGCGCCGCGCAGGCGCCGGAGGCGGCCCGCTCCTCCACGACGTCGACGAGCCGCGATGCGGCCGCCTCGACCCACGGTGCCGCGAACGGCGCGGGCGCCTCGCGTTCGTCGGATGCGGCAAGTTCAGGCGGCTTCGGCGGTGCCGATTCCAACGGCCGCGACCGCCAGTCGATCGGCAGCAGCGTCGCCGAGACCAATGCGCCGAGCGGCGAGGCGCGCAGCCAGGCGGCGGCCAGCAGCGAGAGCTTCGGCGGCGGCGCGAGCCCGGCCGGCAGCACCGGGGCGGGCACCGGCGGCAACGGGTTCGGCGGCACTGTCGGGACCGGAGCCGGCGACGGCCGCCCCGGCGGGAACGGCGCCGGCACGCCCGGCCAGGGCGGCCCGCAGAACGGCGGTCCCGCCGGCGGACCGGGCGCGGGCGGCAACGACAAGGGCGGCCCGGACAAGGGCGGCCCCGACAAGGGCGGCCCGGACAAGGGTGGCACCGGCAAGGGCGGCCCCGGTCACGATGGCCCCGGCAAGGGCGGCCCGGACAAGGATGGGCCGGAAAAGGGCGGCCCGGCCGCCGGTGGCCCGGGTAAGGACGGCAAAGGCCACAACGGCCCCGACAAGGACGACGCGGGCAAGGGCGATGCCGGCAAGGGCGGCCCCGGAGCCGGCGGCCCGGTCGGCGGCCCCGGCAAGGACGGCCCGAAGGACAGCAATGGCAACGGCAACGGCGGCGGCAACAACGGCAAGGGCAACGGCGGCCCGAACGGCGACGGCGCCCCCGGCAACGGCAAGGGCAACAACGGAAAGGGTCTTGGCAACGGCGGTCCGAAGGGCGCCCTTGGCAGCGACAAGGGCAACAACGGCAACGGCCACGGGCCGAGTGGCTTTGGCGGCAGCACCAAGTAGCTGACGCCCGCCCCATCGGCGGATCGCGGGACAGGAGTTTGACGAGGATGCTGAGCCCGACGATCCGCCGCCGCGCCGCCCGTCTGACGGTGGCGGACATCCGGTCGCTGGCGACGCTCCTCGCAGTGGCCGCCTGTCTCGCCGGAGCCCTCCTGTCCGGCGTCCCCGCGGCGCTGGACAGGGCCCTGTCCGACGCCCGGTTCCTCGTCGGATCGCGGGCGGCCTCCGGCGAGATCGTCCTTGTCGACATCGACGCCCGGAGCCTCGGCGAGGTCGGGGTCTGGCCCTGGCCGCGCCGGCTCCACGCCGATCTCCTCCATGCAGCGGCCACGGCGGGCGCCGTGCGCGTCGCCTTCGACGTCGACTTCTCCGCGCGCACGCGCCCCGAGGACGACGCCGCCTTCGCCGAGGCGCTCGCCTCCGCCGGCCCCGAGACCTTCCTCGCCGCCTTCGTCCAGCATGACCCGGCCTCCGGGGCGATGCTGGCGTCGATGCCGATCGCACCGCTCCTGTCGGCCTCCTGGCCGGTCTCGATCAACGTGCCGGTGGACGACGACGGGCGCGTGAGGCGCTTTCCCCTAGGCATCGACGTCGACGGCGAGACGATCGGCTCGATGCCGGCGGTGCTCACGGGCCGCGAGGCGGGAACGGACGATGTCGGCATCGATCACGGGATCGATGCCGCCTCGATCCCGCGCGTATCCTTCGTCGACCTCCTCCACGGCCGGATCGCGAACGGCGCACTGGCTGGAAAGACCTTGATCGTCGGGGCGAGCGCGATCGAGCTTCACGACCTGTTTCCCGTGCCGGGCGCCGGCATCGTCTCGGGATCGACCGTGATCGCGCTGGCGGCCGAGACGCTCAAGCAGGGCCGCGCGCTCGTCCTCTGGCAACCGCCGCTTGCCCTCGTGCCGCTCGTGCTCGCGCTCGGCGTGGGGTTCGCGGTGCGGTGGGGCCTGCGCCGCAGCCTGATGGCCGCAGCGCTCGCCGCCCTCTCGTTCGAGGCGGTGGCCGCCTGGTTCTACCTCGATCGCGCCGTGATGATCGAGACGGCCACGCTGCAGCTCTCGGTCATGGCGGTGGCACTCTGGAGCCTCGTGCGCGAGTTCGACCTCCGCCAGTTCCGGCTATGGGTCTCGCGGGTCGAGACACGCAACACGGCGCGCCTTCTCGAGCGGGTGGTCGACGACGGGTTCGATGCGATCGTCATCGTCGACGGAGAGGGGCGCATCATGCGCATCAACGACGTGGCGCGGCGCCTTCTCGATCTGCCGCCGGACGGCGGCTCGGGAAGCCTGGCTGACCTGCCGCCCGCCTTCGTCGAGGCCGTTCGCGAGGCCATGGCGTCGGAGACGGAGGCCGGCCCGCGCCGGTCGCCGGTCCGCCGCATCGCGCGGCTCGGCGGTACGGGCGACGCGCGCATCCTCGAATACGCGGTCTCGCCGTTCTGGCTGGAGGACCGCCGACGTGCCGGGGGCGAGGGCCACCGGCTGCGCTATGCCAGTCTCGTGCTCCACGACGTCACCGACCGCGAGCGGGCGCAGGAGCGGCTGCGCTTTGCCGCCTTCCACGACAGCCTGACCGGCCTTCCCAACCGCCGGGCGCTGGAGGAGCAACTCAACGCACTGGCCGCGGACGGGGCGCCGATGTCGCTCCTCGCCTTCGACCTCGACCGCTTCAAGGGGGTCAACGACGCGCTCGGCCACGCGACGGGCGACGCCGTCCTCACCGAGACGGCGCGCCGCGCCGGGGCCGCGCTGCCGCCCGAGGCCACGGTGTTCCGCATCGGCGGCGACGAGTTCCTGGTGCTCCTGCGCTCGGCCGACCGCGAACGCGCCCGGCGTCTGGCCGAGCACGTCGTCGCGGAGGTCGGCCGCCCGTACGAGGTGAACGGGCATCGCATCTCGATCGGCACCTCCGTCGGCATCGCCACCGAGGTCGACGGCTGCCGCGACGCGTCGGTGCTGCGCCGCCGCGCCGACGTCGCCCTCTATCAGGCGAAGCGGACGGCGGCGGGGCCGGTGGTCGAGTTCGACCTGTCGATGGACGCCGCGCGCCTCGAACGCCTGGCGCTGGAGCGCGATCTGACGGATGCCATCGAGGCGGGGGCGTTCGAACTCGCCTACCAGCCGCAGATCGGCTTTTGCAGTGGCGCCTGGACCGGCGCGGAAGCGCTGGTGCGCTGGCGCCATCCCGAACGCGGCCTCGTCTCGCCGGCGGAGTTCATTCCGGTCGCCGAGGAGACCGGCCTGATCCACAGGCTCGGAGCCCTCGTTCTCCACGCCGCCTGCCGGGACGCCCTCCGCTGGCCGGAGACGATCAAGGTCGCCGTCAACGTCTCGCCGCTGCAGTTTTTGACCGGCGACATCGTCGGCACCGTGCGCTCGGCTCTTGCGGCGTCGGGGCTCGATCCGAGGCGCCTCGAACTCGAGATCACGGAATCGGCCTTCGTCGGCGAGAACCACCGCCTCGCGGGGATCTTCGAGGACCTTCTGGCGCTCGGCGTCACCTTCGCGCTCGACGATTTCGGCACCGGCTATTCCTCGCTCGGCTACCTCCACCGCTTTCCCATCGCCAAGATCAAGATCGACCGCAGCTTCGTGACCGACATTCCCGGCAGTCGGCATTCGATGGCGGTCCTGCGCTCTGTGGTGGTGCTCGCGGACGGGCTCGGCATCCGCACCATCGCCGAGGGCGTCGAGACGCCGCATCAGGCCGATATCCTGCGCGAGCTCGGCTGCGGCGAGGGGCAGGGCTACCTCTATTCCAAGCCGCTGGACATCGAGCGGGCGAGCGCGCTCTTTGCCGGGGGCGGGGAGGAGCACGAGCGCGTCGGGGCGAACGGCCGCCGGGCGATGCCCGCGCTCGTCTAGACGACGCGCGGTCTTTAGCCTTCAAACGATCTCAATTGTCTGTCAAAACGTCGCAGGGGACGCATTGGAGACGTTCGCATGACTGCGCAGCACGCGGAAGGCCGTAAGGCTCACGACGACGGGAAGGCCCGGCACGAGAACCCCTACGACATCAACACCGAGGCCTGGAACTGCTGGATGGACGGCTTCGACCAGGCCGCCTCCGAGGCCGCGTGCCGGGGCGTGAAGCGCTCGGCCTGACGACCGGCGTGCGGTCGGCCGGGAGCCGGCCGCACGCGCCCTTCGCTGCCGCCCCCTGGCCGGCCTGCTGTCTGCGGCAGCGTCCGATCCTCCACCCGTGCCATGTCGGCCTGCACTGAAAGCCGCGTCGACCGGCGGGCCTTTGCCGCGTCGTGCCCCACCTTGGTCTCTTCGCATCAAGGAGTTCGATGATGAAGAAGACAGCGCTGGTGGTGGGTGCGAGCGGGATCGTGGGCAGTGCGACGGCCTCGCTCCTTCTGTCGGAGGGGTGGACCGTGCACGGCCTCGCCCGCCGGCCCGTGGATCAGCTGGGCGTCCGGCCCGTGGCCGCCGACCTGCAGGACGCGCAAGGCACCGCCGAGGCGCTGACGGACATCCGCCCCGACAGCGTCTTCATCACGACCTGGTTGCGTCAGCCGACCGAGGCCGAGAACATCCGCGTCAACGCCGGCATGGTGCGCAACCTCCTCGACGGCCTTCGCGCTGCAGGCGGCGGGGTGCGCCACGTCGCGCTCGTCACCGGCCTCAAGCACTACCTCGGACCCTTCGAGGCATACGGAAAGGGCGAGCTGCCCGAGACCCCTTTCCGCGAGGAACAGGGCCGGCTCGACGTCGCCAACTTCTACTACGCGCAGGAGGACGAGGTGTTTGCCGCCGCCCGGCGCGACGGCTTCACCTGGAGCGTCCACCGCCCGCACACGGTGATCGGCAAGGCGGTCGGCAACGCGATGAACATGGGCACGACGCTTGCCGTCTACGCCACGCTCTGCCGCGAGACCGGCCGCCCGTTCCGCTTCCCCGGCTCGGCGGCGCAGTGGAACGGGCTGACCGACATGACGAGCGCCAGCCAGCTGGC
>NZ_CAJYIU010000010.1 GCF_913775355.1 uncultured Aureimonas sp. | reverse complement strand
GTGACCCGGCCGTCAACCTCGAAGGCGACGACTACCAGCTCGCCAGCCGCGTCCGCGCCCGTCTGAACTTCGACGCCCGCGAAGAGACCGAGCTCGGCACCCTGCGCGCCTTCGCCCGTCTCCAGGCGACCAACACCTCGGGCGCCAACAACGGCGTGGCGATGGACCAGGCCTACATCCAGCTCGGCGGCCTGCTAATGGGCTACCGTGACACGATGTGGTCGTCGAACATCGGCGGCATCGAGGACGGCCTCCTGACCGATACCGACCTCGTGGTCGGCGACTTCAACACCAACCAGGTGTCCTACACCTTCGCCCTCGGCGGCTTCTCGGCCTCGATCGGCCTCGAGGACGACGGCACCGGCGACGTGGTTCCGGACGTCCACGGCAAGCTCGTCTACTCGGGCGCGTTCGGTGGCGCCTACCTGTCGGCCGTCTACGACGAGACCTTCAACCGCGAAGATCTCCGCACCGCCTTCGGCAACAACTTCAACTTCGTGACGCTCTCGGGCAACTTCCCGACGCTCCTCGAGGACGGCAACAACGACGCCTTCGCTCTGAAGGGCGGCGTGCTCCTGAAGGACCTGGTCGCGGCCGGCTCGCAGCTGAAGATCGAAGGTCACTACGCCTTCGACCCGACGGTCTACTCGTCGATCTCGGGCCTCGCGACGGTCAACACCTTCGCCGCCAACAACCCGAACATCCTGAACCCGACCCCGGGCTCGCTGCCGATCTTCCTCGAGTGGGCCGCTGGCGCCGGTTACGCCCAGGCGTTCGGCAAGCTCGGTCTCGCGGTCTCCGGTCAGTACGGTGAGACCTTCGACACCCGCTTCTTCGCCCTCAGCCCGATCGGCACGGTCGTTCCGGTCGATCTGTCGGGCGAGTACTACTCGTTCGTCGGCAACGTCGGCTACCAGATCACGAACAACTTCGCGACGCTCGCCGAAGTCTCCTACCGGAACGTCGACTTCGGCGGCCCGATCGGCGACACCGACCAAGTCAACGGCTTCCTGCGCTTCCAGCGCAACTTCTAAGCCGATCGCGATACCGAAGGGGCTCCGGCCCCTTCGTCTCCTGCCTCCAGTTTCGAGGAGAGACCTGTCGTCCCAGGTCTCTCCCTTTTTAGTTTGAACGACCGTCATGGATGGCCCCGGCGCGCACGGACGCGGCGTCGGGCCTGACCGCGCTGAAGCCCCATGCCACCGGGGGATTCGCTGCACTGCCGCATGCCCGACCCGTTGACGCAGCCCGGTCGACACGAAACAACGGCCCTCCGGTCGGCTCGATGAGCCGGCCCAGCGAGCGAGGGATTCCATGGCCGAAACGACGCGACGCAGCGGCATCCGCACCACCGAGGCGGAAGCGCTCGCCTTCCACGCCGACGGCCGGCCCGGCAAGCTGGAGATCGCGCCGACGAAGCCGATGGCGACCCAGCGTGACCTCAGTCTCGCCTACTCGCCGGGCGTCGCCGTTCCCGTCAAGGCGATCGCCGAGGATCCCGCCAAGGCGTTCGACTACACGACGCGCGGCAACATGGTCGCCGTGATCTCCAACGGCACCGCGATCCTCGGCCTCGGCAATCTCGGGCCGCTCGCCTCCAAGCCCGTGATGGAGGGCAAGGCGGTCCTCTTCAAGCGCTTCGCTGATGTCGATTCCATCGACCTCGAGGTCGACACCGAAGACCCGGAGACCTTCGTCAACGCCGTGCGCTACCTCGGCCCCTCGTTCGGCGGCATCAACCTCGAGGATATCAAGGCCCCCGAGTGCTTCATCATCGAGCAGCGCCTGCGCGAGCTGATGGACATTCCCGTCTTCCACGACGACCAGCACGGCACCGCCATCATCGCCGCCGCCGGCATCATCAACGCGCTGCACCTGACGGGGCGCGAGATGAAGGACATCAAGCTCGTCTGCAACGGCGCCGGGGCGGCGGGCATCGCCTGCGTCGAACTCGTCAAGGCGATGGGCGTGCCGCACGACAATGTCATCCTCTGCGACACCAAGGGCGTGATCTTCCAGGGCCGCACCGACAACATGAACCAGTGGAAGTCGGCCCATGCCGCCCACACGGACGCGCGCACGCTGGAGGAGGCGATGCGCGACGCCGACGTGTTCTTCGGCGTGTCGGCCAAGGGCGCGCTGACCACCGAGATGGTGCGGTCGATGGCGCCGAACCCGATCATCTTCGCCATGGCCAATCCCGATCCTGAGATCACGCCGGAGGAGGCGCATACGATCCGCGACGACGCGATCGTGGCGACCGGTCGCTCGGACTATCCGAACCAGGTCAACAACGTCCTCGGCTTCCCCTACATCTTCCGCGGAGCGCTCGACGTGCGCGCGACGCAGATCAACGACGCGATGAAGATCGCGGCGGCCGAAGCGCTCGCCGCGCTCGCGCGCGAGGACGTGCCCGATGCCGTCGCTTCGGCCTACAAGGGCTCCGGCCGGCCGAAGTTCGGCCGCGACTACATCATCCCCGCGCCCTTCGACCCGCGCCTCATCACCCACATCCCGGAAGCCGTGGCCCGCGCCGCGATGGAATCGGGCGCCGCGCGCAAGGACATCGCGGACTGGACCGCCTATCGCAACCAGCTCGCCTCGCGCCGTGACCCGACCGCCGGCACCTTCCAGAACATCTTCGCCACGCTCCGCCAGCGGCCGCGCAAGGTCGTCTTCGCGGAAGGGGAGGAGGAGCAGGTGATCCGCGCGGCGACGAACTACGTCACGCAAGGGCTCGGCCAGGCCGTGCTCGTCGGCCGCGAGGACCGCATCCGCGAGACGGCCCGCTTTGCCGGCGTCGAGCTGAAGGACGGGATCTCGATCAACAACGCGCGGCTGTCGGAGCGCACCAGCGCCTATTCCGAACACCTCTACGGCCGGCTCCAGCGCCACGGCTACCTGCAGCGCGACTGCCATCGTCTGATCAACACCGACCGCAACCATTTCGCCGCCGCCATGGTGGCGCTCGGCGACGCGGACGCGATGGTGTCGGGCCTGACGCGCAACTATTCGGTGGTCCTCGACGATGTGCGCCACGTCATCGACCCGAAGCCGAACCGCGCCGTGATCGGCATCTCGATCGTGATCTCCAAGGGCCGCACGACCTTCGTCGCGGACACGGCCGTCCACGACATGCCCACCGCGCCGCAGCTCGCGCGCATCGCGACCGAGGCTGCGCGCTTCGCCCGCAAGCTCGGCCACGCCCCGCGCGTCGCCTTCCTCGCGCACTCGACCTTCGGCCATCCGGCCTCGGAGCGCTCCGAGCGTGTGCGCGAGGCCGTGGCGCTGCTCGCGCAGAACAGCGTCGACTTCGAGTTCGACGGCGAAATGGGCGCCGACGTCGCCCTCAACCCCGAACTGATGGCGCTCTACCCCTTCTGCCGTCTGACCGGGC
>NZ_CAJYIU010000009.1 GCF_913775355.1 uncultured Aureimonas sp. | reverse complement strand
CAGCATCTGGCGCGAGGTGCGCACGATCTTGTTGATCGTCTCGATCATGTGCACCGGAATGCGGATCGTGCGCGCCTGGTCGGCGATCGAGCGGGTGATCGCCTGCCGGATCCACCATGTCGCATAGGTCGAGAACTTGTAACCGCGGCGGTACTCGAACTTGTCGACGGCCTTCATCAGGCCGATGTTGCCCTCTTGGATGAGGTCCAGGAACTGCAGGCCGCGGTTGGTGTACTTCTTCGCGATCGAGATCACGAGGCGCAGGTTCGCCTCGACCATCTCCTTCTTGGCCTGCCGGGCCTCGCGCTCGCCCTTCTGCACCATGTGGACGATGCGGCGGAACTCGGTGATCTCAAGGCCCGTCTCGGTGGCGAGGTTCTGGATCTCCTGGCGGAGGTTCCGGATGCCGTCCTTCTCGTTCTGGACGAACTTCAGCCAGCCCTTGCCCGAGAGGTTCGCGATCGACTGCGTCCAGTTCGGGTCGAGCTCCGAGCCCTGATAGGTATGCAGGAACTCGTCGCGCTTCACGCCGTGGCTTTCAGCGAGGCGCAGGAGCTTGCCCTCGTTGCCGACGAGCCGCTTGTTGATGTCGTAGAGCTGGGCGACCAGCGCGTCGATGCGGTTCTGGTTGAGGGACAGGCCCTTCACCGCGGCGACGAGGTCTTCCTTCAGCTTGCGATAGGAGCGCTCCTGCGAGGACGACAGCGTGCCCTGCGCGGCAAGACGGTTCTCGACCTGCTGGTCCTGCAGCTTGCGCAGGCGCTTGTAGTTCTCGGCGATCGCGTCGAAGGTCTCCATGACCTGCGGACGGATCTCGGCCTCCATTGCGGCGAGCGAGAGCGAGTTCTCGAGGTCGTCCTCGTCGTCCTCTTCCTCCTCGCCGGGGCGCAGCTCGCCGTTGGGCGCCGGCACGCCGCCCGCCTCGCCGCCCTCGACCGGGGCCGACGGCATCTTGGCCTCGGGGCCGGCATAGGTCGCCTCGAGGTCGACGACCTCGCGGAGCATGATGTTGCCCTCGTTCAGCTCCTCGCGCCAGATGATGATGGCCTGGAAGGTCAGCGGGCTCTCGCAGAGGCCCGCGATCATCGTCTCGCGACCGGCCTCGATGCGCTTGGCGATGGCGATCTCGCCCTCGCGCGACAGAAGCTCGACCGAGCCCATCTCGCGCAGGTACATGCGCACAGGGTCGTCGGTCCGGTCGGAGGTTTCCTTCTTGGTCGTAGTGGCGACGGCGCCCGTCGTGGCCTCGGCGACCTCGGTCGAGCCGGACTCCTCGGACTCCTTCTCCTCCTCGTTCTCGCCTTCCTCGTCCTCGACGACGTTGATGCCCATGTCGGACAGCATCGACATGAGGTCTTCGATCTGCTCGGAGGTCACGTCCTCGGCCGACAGGACCGAGTTCAGCTTGTCCATCGACACGAAGCCGCGCTTCTTCGCGGCCTTAATCATCTTCTTGACGGCGTCGTCCGACAGGTCCAGCAGAGGACTGTCAGGCGTCTCCTGACGCTCCTCGACGGCGGCCTCGCCTTCCTTGACTTTCGTCGCCATGTGCATTCGTCTCCATCTGGCGCGGTCGCTTGCGGAAAGCGGCGCCTCCCGCGCCCATTCCCGCCAGCCTTAACCGCCGGCCGTGAATGATCGATTAACCATGACCCCCGGCGGGTCGCGGTCGATCGGTCGGTTCAAACCATGTCCAACCGGCGGATGAGCCGAGCCCCCGTCGAGCGGGCGCCGGCGTCCGGCCGATGCGTGTTTCGTCTTTCCTGCCGCGAAGTCAAGGGTTTGAAGCATCGCGGATGAATTGGTGGAGCCGGCGCCCCAGAGTCGCGGGGATCGCCGACGGGATTTCAGATACCCTTGGCCGGCCGGCCAGACAGCAGTCCAAACCCGTCTATCAGCGCCTCGGTTCCCGCCAAATTGTTGATTTCCCGATGGATCTCGACAAGCTGCGCATGCGCGAGCTCGTCGCCGTCGGTCGCCAGCGCGGCCTCGGCCGCCCGGAGCTCCCTATGTAGTGACAGGTATCGGTGCTGCAAGTGGAGCGCCTGGCGCACCGCCTCGCGGGCATCCTCCAGCGCCGCCTGCGGCAGGAAGCTCCAGAGCCGCACCGCCTGGAGCTTGGCCTCGCAGGCCTGGAAGGGCTCCAGCAGCATGCGCCGGTCGAGCTCGGCGAGAATCTCGTCGCGCGAATGCGGCTGGCCGTCGGCATAGACGTCGATCACCGCTGAGCGCAGCCGCTCGAGTTCGGGGCTCGTCAGTTCGAGGTCGGCGAAATAATCGAAGGCCTCGCGCAGGAGCAGCGGGTGGTTCACGAAGCCGACGAGGATCGACATCTCGCGCATCGGCGCGGCGCTCGTCCGCGCGCCGCCGCCCAGCAGCGCGCTGCGCGCAAGGCGGTCCGATACCGGCGACCGGCGGCCGGCCCCCGGCGCCGCGCTCCGGCGTGCGCCCCCACCGCCGCCGCCGCCGCCACGCCCATCGTCGCGCCGTCGGTTGTTCCAGTCCCCCCGCCCCCCGCCACCGCGCGAGGGCGCGGGGCCGAAGAAGCCGGCCAGCCGCTCCTCGACGTCCTGGAGGTAATGGCGGCGCACGCTCTCGTCGCCGATCTGGCGCATCATGGCCTTGAGGCGGCCTTCCAGCTCGGCGCGGCGCTCCGGCGTGTCGAAGCTGCCGCCCCCGGTCTCGCGCATCCAGACGAGGTCGGCGAGCGGTCGGGCGCGGTCGAGCACCTCACGCATGGCTTCCGGGCCCGATGCGCGCAGGAGATCGTCGGGATCCTTGCCCTCCGGCAGGAGCGCGAAGCGCAGGGAGCGGCCGGGACGCAGGAGAGGCAGCGCCAGTTCCGCCGCGCGGTTGGCCGCCTTCAGGCCCGCCGCGTCGCCGTCGAAGCAGAGGATCGGCTCGGGCACCGTGCGCCAGAGAAGGTCGAGCTGGCGCTCGGTCAGCGCCGTGCCGAGCGGAGCGACCGCGTTCTCGAAGCCGCCCTGGTGCAGCGCGATCACGTCCATGTAGCCTTCGGCCACGATCAGCGTGTTCGAACCCTTGGACGCCCGCCGGGCGGAGGCGAGGTTGTAGAGCACCTGCCCCTTATGGAAGACGTCGGTCTCCGGCGAGTTGAGGTATTTGGCGGGAACGCCGGCGGCCAGCGCCCGCCCGCCGAAAGCGATCGGCCGCTCGCGGACGTCGAGGATCGGGAACATCACGCGATCGCGGAACCGGTCGTAGGAGACCGCGATCCCCTCGCCGTGCACCACCATGCCGGCGCCCTCGATCTCGGCCTTGCCTACTCCCCGACCCGCGAGGAACTCCTTCAGCCGGTTTCGACTGTCGGGCGCGTAGCCGATGCCGAACGTCTTCTGGACGACCGGATTGAGACCCCGGTCGCGCAGGTAGGCGCGCGCCTTCGCACCGTCTGACTCCTGAAGCGTCTGC
Organism: uncultured Aureimonas sp.; assembly: GCF_913775355.1. Taxonomy (GTDB): domain Bacteria; phylum Pseudomonadota; class Alphaproteobacteria; order Rhizobiales; family Rhizobiaceae; genus Aureimonas. Next base: position 2,317 of record NZ_CAJYIU010000009.1, on the reverse strand, counting down.
CGGAAGAACTCGGCCGACAGGCGCAGCGCATCGAGGAGCGTCGCCTGGGCGTCCTGACGCTTCTCCTCCTCGCGGTCGCGCGCAGGCATCGGCAGGCCCGCCTCGCCGGCCAACCGCTCGACAGCCTCGGGGAAGCTCATGCCCTCGAGTTCGGTGAGAAAGCGGAAATGGTCGCCCGAGACGCCGCAGCCGAAGCAGTGGTAGCGCCCCTTGGCATCCTCGCAGTGGAACGAGGGCGACTTTTCGCCGTGGAAGGGACAGCACGCCCACCAGTCGCCCTTCGACGACTGGGTCTTGCGACGATCCCAGACGACGCGCCGCCCGATCACGTCCGAGATCGGAATGCGGGCACGGATTTCGTCGAGGAACTGGGGCGGAAAGCGCATGGAGTTCATATCGGCTCACGCGGCGCCGAATGCCATAGGTTTCGCCGGGTCCGCCGCTTGTCCACCTCGTTCCACAGGCGCCCTCCGGCTTTGACGGATCGTGGCCGGGCGCTTAATCCAGAGGCCGGAGAGAAACGCCGGACACCAGAGCCCATGGACCAGACCCCCGCCATCCTGCCCGAGCTGCAGTCGCTGCGGAACTCGATCGACAACATCGACGCGGCGATCGTCCATATGCTGGCCGAGCGCTTCCGTTGCACCCAGCGCGTCGGCGTCCTGAAGGCCGAAAACGATCTGCCGCCCGCCGACCCGGCGCGCGAGAAGCGACAGGTGGCGCGCCTGCGCGACCTGGCGGCTTCCGCCCAGCTCGACCCGGATTTCGCCGAGAAGTACCTCGCCTTCGTGGTGCGCGAGGTAATCCGCTACCACGAGGCGGCGGCGCGCGAACTCGCCGAGAAGTCCGCGGGATGAACGCCGCGACCTTCGACCCCGGCGCGACGCTCGTCGGTCCGCGCCTGACGGTTCGAAAGCTCGTGCCGGACGATCTCGACGGCCTCCACGCCGCGGCGTCCGACCCCGAGACCTGGGCCGGCCACCCCGCGAAGGAGCGCTGGAAGCGCGAGGTGTTCGAGCCGTTCTTCGCGACGCTGGTGGCGCTCGGCGGCGCGGTCGCGGTGGAGGACCGCGAGGAGGGACGGATCGTCGGCGGATCGCGGTTCTACGTGCCGCCCGATCAGCCGGGCTCGATCGCGATCGGCTTCACCTTCCTCGACCGCAGCCACTGGGGCGGCCCGGCGAACTTCGAGTGGAAGACGCTGATGCTCACCCACGCCTTCCGGCACTTCGACGAGGTCTGGTTCCACATCGCGCCGAGCAACATCCGCTCGCAGAAGGCGACCGCCAAGCTCGGGGCGGTTCATGCCTACGACGCGCGGCTCGACCTGTCGGGCCAGCCGACGGACTGGCAGTGCCATCGGCTTGCGAGGGCGGACTGGGAAAAGGTGCTCGCGGCGCGCGGCTAGCTGAGGAGCCCGCGCATCACGCTGCCGGCCTCGATGAGGTTCAGCTTGTCGTGATAGCGCTCCTTCAGCGCATTCATGCAGCGGCCGACATCGCGCAGGCCCTTCGAGCCGGTGTCGGATACGATCTGCCGGCACGCCGCCTCGATCTCGCCGCTCGGCACGGGCGCCGGAAGCAGGCTGCGGATCATCTCGGCGGTGGCGTGCTCTGCGGCAGCCTCCTCGACCCGGCCGGCCTCGCGAAGCGTCGTCTCGGCGCTCTCGCGGTGGCGGATCATGCAGTGGAGGAAGCCCACGATGTCGGCGTCCTCGGGGCGGCCCTTGCCGGCCTCGCGGAACGCCGCCTCCTTGTCCTTGAGACCAGCGGCGACCAGCCGAAGCGTCGCGATGCGGCGTTTGTCGCCGCTGGCCATGGCCGCCTGCAATGCGTCTGCGATCTGATCGCGCATTCCAACTCGTCCTGTTCGTCCGCGCGGGCGCCTTTGCGGCGCTATCTTGCGCGGGTCGATCCCCTCCCGTCCGAGACGGACGAGAATGATCGTGTCAGCTTGTGGGAAAATGGTGTGGTTTCGGATGACCGGAAGCGGTCCGCAGCCCTGGCGCTTGTCGAATCCCGTGGATAACTCAAGGCGTTCACCGATCGCCGCATGGCTCTGCCGGCCGCCGCCGCGATCAAGGTTGATGAAGGATTAATGACGCCTGCGGACTTTGGCAAGCGCACGCCTGCCATGCTCCACAGTCATGCATGATCCGGGCGCTCGGCCACGCGAAGGGTTGCGCCGAAGGGCCGATGGCGCGATATGGACGCTCCGGAAGGGTGCGCCCGCGCTCCACGCGCCGATGGCCCCCGAAGGATCTCAAGGAGTAGAGACGATGAGCGACGCCTGGACGCAGAGGAAGCCCACGGCCCTG
>NZ_CAJYIU010000008.1 GCF_913775355.1 uncultured Aureimonas sp. | reverse complement strand
GGCGAGCAGCGCGAGATGCGCCGCGTTCTGGAGCGGCTGAACCGGTCGCTGACCGAGATCGAGCGGAACTGACGCGATGGCGCTCGGGCGCGGACGCCGGCTGCGGCGCGAGGTCGACTACTGGCCGGGCTTCGTGGACGCGCTGTCGACGCTGCTTCTGGCCATCATGTTCCTTCTGTCGGTCTTCGTGATCGCGCAGTTCCTGCTCAGCCGCGACCTCTCGGGTCGCGACACGGTGCTCGACCGCCTGAACTCGCAGATCGCAGAGCTCAACCAGTTGCTCGCGCTGGAGCGTTCCAACTCGACCGATTTCCAGGACCAGATATCGGCGCTGCAAGCCTCGCTCGCCGGCGCCGAGACCGAGCGCACGCGGCTTCAGGCAGCGCTCGACGGAACCCGCTCGGGGCCGGGCTCCGGCGACGCCGGCTCGCAGATCGGAACGCTCCAGGCGCAGGTCGATTCCGAGCGGCAGGTGTCGGCGCAGGCCCGCACCCAGATCGACCTTCTCAACCAGCAGCTGTCGGCGCTCCGCCAGCAGATCGCCGCGCTCGAGGACGCGCTCGGCGCCTCCGAGAGCCGCGACCGCGAATCTCAGACGCAGATCGCCGATCTCGGCCGCCGCCTCAACGTCGCGCTCGCCCAGCGCGTGCAGGAACTCGCGCGCTACCGCTCGGACTTCTTCGGCCGCCTGCGCGAGATCCTTGCCGACCGCGACAACATCCGCATCGTCGGCGACCGCTTCGTGTTCCAGTCGGAGGTCCTGTTCTCGTCGGGCGCCGACGTACTGCAGCCGGCGGGGCGCGACGAGATGGAAAAGCTCGCCGAGGCGATCATCCAGCTGAACCGCGAGATCCCCTCCGACATCAACTGGATCATCCGTGTCGACGGCCACACCGACAACGTGCCGATCACCGGCGGGCGGTTCGCCGATAACTGGCAGCTCTCCACCGCCCGCGCGGCTGCCGTGGTGCGCTTTCTCGTCGGCGCGGGCGTTCCGGCCAACCGCCTCGCCGCGACCGGCTTCGGCGAGTTCCAGCCGCTGGTCGCGGGCGACACGCCGGACGCGCGCGCCCGCAACCGGCGCATCGAGCTGAAGCTCACCGAACGATGACGCGCGCCGCGCGGCTCCTCGATCTCGTGGAGCTTCTGCGTCGTCACAGGCGGGCGGTGGCGGGCGAGACGCTCGCCGCCGAACTCGGCATCAGTCTCCGGACGCTCTACCGCGACATCGCCGTGCTCCAGGGGCAGGGCGTGCCGGTCGAGGGCGCGGCGGGCCTCGGCTACGTTCTGCGTCCCGGCCTCACACTGCCGCCCCTGATGTTCGACGAGGACGAGATCGACGCGCTGGTGCTCGGTCTGCGCCTCGTGACGCGGCGTCTTCCCGAGACGCTCGGGCCGGGCGCGGCCGGTGCGCTCGCCAAGATCGAGGCGGTCCTGCCCGCGAACCGTTCGGCCGAGGCGGTGCAACTCTTCGCAGGCGGCGCGGCGGCCGAGGAGTTGGCCTGTCTCGGGACGATCCGCGAGGCGATCCGCGCGGAGGACGCGCTCGCGATCCGCTACACGGACAAGGCGGGCGCCGCGTCGCAGCGCGTCGTCTGGCCGATCATCGTGGGCTTCTTCGACCAGGCGGAGGTGCTCGCCGCGTGGTGCGAGATGCGCGGCGATTTTCGCCATTTCCGCCTCGACCGCATCGCCGAAGCGGTGCCGGCCGGGCGTCGCATGGGCCGACGCCACCGCGTGCTCCTGGCCGACTGGCGCCTGATGCGCGACGCCGAGCGCTGTGCTGCTGACATGGGCTGACAGGGGGACGGTCTAGGCAAGGGACGTTCAAACCGAACGGAGCCCGTCATGACCCCCTACCTCCTCTTCTATGTCGACAATCCCGCCGACTCCGCCGGGGCGATCGAAGCCCTCTTCGGCCTTGCGCCCGTCGAGCGGTCGCCGACCTTCGTCCTCTTCGTGCTGGACAGGATGCGCCTTGGTTTCTGGCGTGTCGACGGCGTGGAGCCCGCACCGCAGCCGCGCGGCGAGAACAGCGAGCTGTCGATCAGTGTCGACACGCGCGAGGCGGTCGACCGCCACCATGCCGGCTGGCAGGAGAAGGGGCTTGCCGTCCTTCAGGCGCCGACCGAGATGGACTTCGGCTATACCGCCGTCGCCTCGCTGCCCGGCCCGTTCCGCCTTCGCGTGTTCCGGCCCGGCGAGATGCCGGGCTGAAAAGGCGCGACCGAGGCGTCGTCAGGGCCTGGCGCGGCTTTAGCGACGCGCCAGCTCGTCGCGGATCAGGCGGCCGAGGCTGGGGATGCCTTCCGTCACCGCGCGCTCGTCCGCCAGCGTGAATGACAGGCGGAGCGTGTTGCGGCCGGAGCCGTCGGCGAAGAAGGCGCTGCCCGGCACGAAGGCGACGCGCTCCTCCGCTACCGCGCGCGCCAGAAGCGCCGTCGTGTCGATGCCGTCCGGCAGCGTCACCCAGATGAACATGCCGCCCTCCGGCCGGCTCCACTCGACGCCGGCGGGCATCGCCGCCTGAAGCGCGGCGAGGATGGCGTTCCGCCGCTCGCCGTAGACGCGGCGGACGGTCTCGACCTGCGCGGCGTAGCTCGTCTCGGCGACGTGCAGGATCGCCATCTGGTTGATCGAGGGGCTGTGGAGGTCGGCCGCCTGCTTCATCAGGACGAGCTTTTCCACGATGCGGCGCGGCGCGCAGATCCAGCCCATCCGAAGGCCGGGCGCGAGGATCTTGGAGAAGGAGCCGCAATAGATGGTGCGCGCGGCGTCGAGACCGCCGGACCGGGCGCAGTCGAGCGCGATGATCGGCGGCACGGGCTCGCCGTCGTAGCGCAGAGCCTGATAGGCGGCGTCCTCGATCATGGCACAGTCGAGCTCGCCCGCGAGATCGAGCACGCCCTCGCGCTGCGCGCGCGTCAGCGTCTCGCCGGTCGGGTTGGCGAAGTCGGGCACGAGGTAGGCGAACTTGATGCGTCCACCCGCGGCGGTGGCGGCCTCCGCATACTCGGCCGGCGTCGTGTTGCCGCCGTTCGGCTGGAGGCGCGCATAGGTCGGCTCGTAGGCGTTGAACGCCTGGAGCGCACCGAGATAGGTCGGCCAGGTCACCAGCGCCGTGTCGGCGGGCGACAGCATCAGCTTGCCGAGATAGTCGAGACCCTGCTGCGAGCCCGAGGTGATGAAGATGTTGCCCTCGTCGCAGGGCACGCCGAGATCGGTCATGTGGGCGGCCAGCCAGCGGCGCAGCGGCAGGTAGCCCTCGCTCACCTGATACTGCAGCGCCGCGTTGGCCCCGGCGCCGCCGAGCACGTCGGCATAGGCCCGGCGAAAGGCCTCGTGGGGGAACAGCGACGGGTCCGGAATGCCGCCGGCGAAGGAAATGATGTCCGGCTGGTCGAGGAGCTTTAGAAGCTCCCGGATTTCGGACGCCTTCATGCGGCTGGAGCGGGTAGCGAAGAGATCGGTCAGGGTCATGTCTGTCCTCCTGACCCTGCTTCACACCCGGCGGGAAAATATGTCAATAATGCTGACCTATTTTTCTCGGACGGGACTTTATTCGGCAGCCCCGCGCATGGCGGCTTCCGCCGCACCGAACTGGAGGCGCGCGAGGCGGGCATAGGCGCCGCCGGCCTGGATCAGGCTGGCATGCGTTCCCTCCTCGACGATCCGCCCGGCATCCACCACGAGGATGCGGTCGGCCTTCAGGATGGTCGCGAGGCGATGGGCGATCACGAGGGTCGTGCGGCCGCGCATCAGCCCGTCCAGCGCCTTCTGCACGAGACCCTCGCTCTCGGCGTCGAGCGCCGAGGTCGCCTCGTCGAGAAGGAGGATCGGCGCGTCGCGCAGGATGGCGCGGGCGATCGCCACGCGCTGGCGCTGTCCGCCCGACAGGGTGATGCCGCGTTCGCCGACCGCCGTGTCGAACCCGTCCGGCAGAGGGCGCACGAAGGGCGTCACGAGCGCCGCCTCGGCCGCCGCCTCGATCTCGGCGCGGCTCGCCTCCGGTCGGCCGAAGGCGATGTTGGAGGCGAGCGTTCCGGCAAATACCGTCACGTCCTGCGGCACCAGCGCGAGGCGCCGGCGGAGCGCTTCGAGCCCGACATGGCGAATGTCGATCCCGTCGACCGTGATGCGTCCGGCCGTCGGATCGTAGAAGCGCTCGAGCAGCGAGAAGATCGTCGACTTGCCGGCGCCGGACGCGCCCACCAGCGCCACGGTCTCGCCGGGGCGCACGTCGAAGGACAGGCCGCGCAGCGTCTCGCGGCTGGGGCTCGTCGGATAGTGGAAGGCGACGTCCTCGAAGCGCACGGCACCGAGCGCGCGGGCGGGGAGGGGGAGGGGCGCGGCGGGATCGGCGATCTCCGGCCGGTCCTCCAGAAGCTCGGACAGGCGCTCGGTGGCGCCCGCCGCCGCCGTGAGCTCGCCCCAGACCTCCGACAGCTGGCCGAGGCTGGAGGCGGCGAACACGGCATAGAGCAGGAACTGGCCGAGCGTGCCGGGCGTCATCGTGCCGCCGATCACCTGCTGCGCGCCGACCCAGAGCACGGCAACGATCGAGGCGGTGACGAGGAAGATCGCAAAGGCTGTCAGCGCGGCGCGCGCCGAGACCGAGCGGCGGGCCGCCTCGAAGGCGTCGTCGACGGCCGCATCGAACCGGCCGCGCGCCTGGGCTTCCGCGGTGAAGGCCTGCACGGCGCGCACCGAGCCGATCGCCTCGCCGGCATAGGCGCTGGCGCCGGCCAGAACATCCTGCGCGGCGCGCGAGCGGGCCCGCACCTGACGGCCGAAGGCGACGAGCGGCAGGACGATGAGCGGGATGGCGCCGAGCACGATGGCCGACAGGCCGGGGCTCGTCACCACCATCATGGCGGCGGCGCCGATGAAGAGGATCGAGTTGCGCAGCGCGAGCGAGGCGGTGGCGCCGACGGCGGACTTGATCTGCGTCGCGTCGGCGGTGAGGCGCGAGACGATCTCGCCGGACAGGTTCTTGTCGTAGAAGGCCGGCGACAGGGTCAGGACGTGGGCGAACACGTCCTTGCGGAGCGCCGCCACCACCCGCTCGCCGATCGTGATGACGAAGTAGTAGCGACCGGCGCTCGCCAGCGCGAGGACGAGCGCCAGGACGCCGAGCATCCCGAAATAGGTGTTCACGAAGCCGGCGTCGGCGGAGGCGAAGCCGTGGTCCACCACGCGGCGCACGGCCAGCGGCAGGGACAGGGTGGTGACGGAGGCGAGCGCCAGGAAGAAGAGCGCGGCGGCCACGTGGGCCTTGTGCTCCATCATGTAGGGCCACAGGCGCGCCAGCGGCTTCAGCGTGCGGCGGGACGACCCGCTGCCGGCTTTCTCGGCGGTTCCGTTTCGCAAATCGGCTGTCCCTTGCGACCGCCTGCGCGGCCCTTGTGCGCTATCGGGCCCTGATGTATAGGCTCGCCCTTGAATTTGAAAGCGATCGCGCTCCTCATTCCGGTCCTTGGTCGAAATGTCCACCCGGCACCCCGCCGGCGGGCAGTCACTTGGGACCTCAGTGGGTGCGAGCGCGTGAAGCTGGGAACGAAGAGATGAAGCAGAACATCCACCCCGACTACCACACGATCACGGTCGTGATGACCAACGGCACCGAGTACCAGACCCGCTCGACCTGGGGCGCCGAGGGCGACAAGCTCAACCTCGACATTGACCCGATGAGCCACCCGGCCTGGACCGGCGGCAACCAGCAGATGCTGGACCGCGGCGGCCGCGTGTCGCGCTTCAAGAAGCGCTACGAGGGCCTCGGCATCTGATTGCCGATCGTTCTGCGAGGTTTCGAAAGACCCGGCTTCGGCCGGGTTTTTTGTTGCGCGCAGCCCAAACGAAAAGGGCGCGCCGGACCTAAATCCGACGCGCCCTTTGAGAATTCGCGGACGAAGGCTCAGACGGCGAAGGCCGTGCGCAGAAGGTGCATCTGCTCGCCCACCGGATTGCTCGAGGCCTCCGGCTGCGGCTCGCCGTAGATCTCGCGGTCGAGGATCGCGACGCGTCGCTCCAGCATCACCGCGCGCTCCACGAGGTCGCGGAAGGCGTCCGGCAGTTCGTCGTAGAAGGGCGAGTCGGCGCCGCCGCCGATCCCGTCGAGCCGCACCTTGACCTTCTCGGCCTCGACCTGCGCGCGCGACATGTCGCCCTGGTTGGCGGCGCGCTGCAGGAGGAGCCACGAGGCCACCTGCATCAGGCGCGTCGTCAGGCGCATGGATTCGGCGGCGTAGAGCGTTGAGGCGCCGCGCGAGATGGTGCGCGCGTCGCGCCGTCCGTCGCCGTCGAGATAGGCCGCGGTCTCGTCGACCAGCGTCATGCCCTCGTCGAAGATCGGCTGGAAGGAGGACGAGAACGCAAGCCGCTCCGCCAGCTTGATCGTCCGGGCTGAATCGCTGTGATCGAGAACTGAGTGTGTCATGCGCGGGAAAACCGATCTTGAAGCGAATCGTTGCACGCGGCGCGGCGTCCGAACGCGCGTCGCTGCCCTGTTCCCGCTAGAATCCACTGCCCGGCGTCCTTCCGCAAGCCGCGCTGCCTCAGGATAGTTAACGGCCGGAAAGCATGTGGACAGTCCGCGATCGCGGCAAAAAGAGAGCCGCACGGGGCGGCTCTTGAAGTTCAACAGGGAGATTCGACAACCAGCAAGGTCGCCATCCAAAGCAATCTGGACTGCCCCGACTATGCGCGGGAATGGTGAACGAGGGGTTAACCGGGGACAGACATTTGGTCGCCTCGCGTTAAGTGTCGTCCCGCAGCCAGGAGATCGGCCCCATGACGACGCCCCACGAGATGACGATCATTGCCCTCGACGGCCACGGCGGGCCGGAGGTCCTGAAACCCCGCCGCGCCCCGGTGCCGCGTCCCGGCACGGGCGAGGTGCTGATCGCGGTGCGGGCCGCCGGGGTCAATCGCCCCGACGTCCTTCAGCGCATGGGCGCCTACCCGCCGCCGCCCGGCGCGCCGGACTGGCCGGGCCTCGAGGTCGCCGGCACGGTGGCGGCGGTCGGGCCGGGCGTGTCGCGCTGGCGCGAGGGCGACCGGGTGATGGCGCTCCTGTCCGGTGGTGGCTACGCCGAGTTCGCCCTGGCGGACGAGGGCTCCGTCCTTCCGGTTCCGGATGGCGTGGGCTTCGTCGAGGCCGCGGCGATTCCCGAGACCTTCCTCACCGTCTGGCACAACGTCTTCCAGCGCGGTACGCTGCGGGCCGGCGAGACGTTTCTCGTGCATGGCGGGACCTCGGGCATCGGCACGGTGGCGATCCAGCTCGCCCATGCCTTCGGGGCCCATGTCGCGACCACGGTCGGCAGCGACGGCAAGGCCGAGGCCGCGCGTCGCCTCGGCGCCGACCGCGCGGTGAACTACCGCCGCGAGGACTTCGCCACGGTCCTCAAGGACTGGCAGGGCGGGCGCGGCATCGACCTCACGCTCGACATGATCGGCGGCGACTATCTGCCCCGCAACATCGAGGTCGCGGCCGTCGACGGGCGCATCGTCCAGATCGCGCATCTCAACGGGCGCAAGGGCGAGGTCGACCTGTTCGCCATCATGCGCAAGCGTCTGACGCTGACCGGCTCGACGCTGCGCGCGCGCGACAAGGCATTCAAGGCGGCGCTCGCCGCCGAGCTGGAGGCCAAGGTCTGGCCGCTCCTGTCGGAGGGGCGTGTGAAGCCGCTCATCGACACGACCTATCCGCTGGAGAAAGCGTCCGAGGCGCACGCGCACATGGATGTCGACCACATCGGCAAGATCGTCCTCGTCGCCTCGCCCGACTAGGCCGGACGGCGGCCGCTGGCCCCGGCGCCGCGCATCGTTCCTTGCGAAGCGCGCGGCGCATGCCTATAGTCAGCGTCGATTTCCGGAATTCGTGGCGTGACCACAGCCTGCCTGACCGGGGCCGGCCTACAGGAGACCTATATCCATGGCTCAGCAGCTTCTGATGCCCAAGGCCACGGCCGTCTGGCTCGTCGACAACACGTCCCTGTCCTTCGACCAGATCGCCGAGTTCTGCACCTTGCACCCCCTGGAGGTGAAGGCGATCGCGGACGGCGAAGCGGCGCAGGGCATCAAGGGCATGGATCCGATCATCACGGGCCAGCTCACGCGCGACGAGATCGTGCGCGCCGAGAAGGACGAGAAGTATCGCCTGAAGCTCGCGCCGCCGAAGGTGCGCGTGCCGGAGGCCAAGCGCAAGGGACCGCGCTACACGCCGGTCTCCAAGCGCCAGGACCGCCCGAACGCCATTCTCTGGCTGGTTCGCAACCATCCCGAGCTGAAGGACCCGGCGATCTCGCGGCTCGTCGGCACCACCAAGCACACGATCGAGCAGATCCGCGAGCGCACCCACTGGAACTCGGCCAACCTGCAGCCGATGGACCCGGTGACGCTCGGCCTCTGCTCGCAGATCGACCTCGACCTCGAGGTCGAGAAGGCCTCGCGCGGCATGCCGCGTCCGGAGGAGGTGGCCGAGGAGGAGCGCCTCCTGTCGGCCGCGCAGACCCAGAACTACCGCTCCGGCAGCGCCCGCGAGGACGGCGAGCTCGATGCCGCCGCCGTGTTCGCCAAGCTCACCTCGATGCGCCGCACCGAGCCGGAGGAGAACGAGGAGGAGGACGAACTGCGCTGAGCGCACGTCCCCTCAATCGAATGAAGCAAAGGGCGGCCTCGAGCCGCCCTTTTTCGTGTCAGCCGTTGCCCTTGAAGCCGGGATAGAGCGCCATGCCGCCGTCGACGAACAGCGTCTGCCCTGTGATATAGTCCGCGGCGTCCGAGGCGAGGAAGGCGACGACCCGGCCGATATCCTCGGGGTCGCCGACGCGCCCATAAGGGATGAGCTTCAGCATCGCGTCCATGCCGCCCGCCTTCTCGCGCTCCGACTGGTTGATCGCGGTGGCGATGGCGCCGGGCGCGACCGCGTTGACGCGGATTCCTTCGGAGGCGACCTCCTGGGCGACCGATTCCATCAGGAGCTTTAGCCCACCCTTGGACGCCGCGTAGTTGACGTGGAATGCCCAAGGGATGCGCTGGTGCACGGAGGAATCGAAGATCAGCTTGCCGAGCGCGCGGCTGACCTCCGGGCGGTGTCCCTTGGCGCGAAACCGGCGCACGGCCTCGCGCGCCATCAGGAAGCCGCCGGTGAGATTGGTGCCGATGACCGCGTTCCAGTCGTCGAGCGTCATATCGGCGAGGGCGGCGTCCTTCTGGCGCCCGGCGTTCGACACGGCGATGTCGACGGGCCCGAGCTGGCGCTCCGCCTCGTCGAAGAGGCGCGCGACATCGGCCTCCGCACCGACGTCGCCCTGCACCGGAATTGCACGTCGCCCGAGCGCCTCGATCAGGGCGACGGTCTCCTCGGCGCCCTCGCGCGAGCCGCGGTAGTTCACCGCGACGTCGGCGCCGGCGCGCGCGAGCTCGACCGCGCAGGCCCGGCCGATGCCGGCCGAGGCGCCGGTGACGACGGCCACCTGGCCGGCGAGCGAAAGAAGGTTAGAAGATGCCATCGGGGTCCTCGATCATCTGGAAGCCGGCATGGTGGGGGTCAGACCTGTCCGCCGTCAGCGCCCGGTTCAGCCAGATCGCCGCCGAGATCAGCGACAGGTGGGTGAGCGCCTGCGGGAAGTTGCCGAGATGCTGTCCGTCGGTGGAGAGTTCCTCGGCGTAGAGGCCGAGATGGTTGGCGTAGGAGTGCAGCTTCTCGAACAGGAGCCGCGCCTCCGCGACGTATCCGGTGCGCGCCAGGGCCTCGACGTACCAGAACGAGCAGATCGAGAAGAAGCCTTCCTCGCCCTTCAGCCCGTCGTCGTTCTCCGGCCCGTTGACGTAGCGCTTCACGAGGCAGTCGTGGACGAGGGTCTCTCGCACCGCCTTCAGGGTCGACACCCACATCGGGTCGCGCGGGTTGATGAAGCGCACGAGCGGCATGAGGAGCACGACGGCGTCGAGCGTGTCGCCGCCCTTGAACTGCGTGAAGGCGCCGATCTCCGGGTTCCAGAATTCCTCGACGATGGTCTTCTGGATGGCGTCGCGCTGCTGGCGCCAGGCGACGAGATCGGCCGGCATCGACTCGCGCGTGGCGATGCGGATGGCGCGGTCGATCGCCACCCAGCACATCAGGCGCGACGACAGGTATTCCTTGTCCTCGCCGCGGCTTTCCCAGATGCCCCGGTCGGGCAGGCGCCAGTTGACGCAGAGCCAGTCGATGAGGCCCGAAAGCTTCGCCCAGACCGAATAGCTCGGCTTACCCCGCGCGCGCGTCGCAATGTAGACGGCGTCCATGAACTCGCCGTAGATGTCCATCTGGCGCTGGTCGAAGGCGCCGTTGCCGACGCGCACCGGCTTCGAGCCGCCGTAGCCGGACAGGTGCGGAAGTTCGGCTTCCGGGATCTCGGCGCGCCCGTCCATGCCGTACATGATCTGCAGGCCCGACCGGTCGCCCTCGCTCACTGTCACCCGCTCCATCAGGAAGTGGATGAAGGCCTCGGCCTCGTCGTAGTAGTTGAGGCGCGACAGGGCGTAGAGGGTGAAGGCGGAGTCGCGCACCCAGCAGAAGCGATAGTCCCAGTTGCGCTCGCCGCCGACGACCTCGGGCAGGCCGAAGGTCGCGGCGGCCGCGATCGAGCCATGCTGCGCCGAGGTCAGGAGCTTCAGCGTCAGCGCCGAGCGCACCACGAGCTCGCGCCAGAAGGTCGGATACTGCCCGCGCGACACCCAGTCGTGCCAATAGGCCCGCGTCTCCCGGAACGAGGAGCGCACGTAGTCCATGCCCGGCGCGTCCCAGCCCTCGTGCCCCGGACACAGGATCGCATAGACCGTCTCGCCTTCTTTCAGTGTGATCTCGCCGACGATGGTGCCGTCCTCGATCCGCAAGGGGAGCGAGGTGTGGAGCCACATGGTCTGGGGCGTCCCGTCGTCGCGCGACCAGGCGATCCGCGCCGTGCCGTCGTCGATCGACACGGCCGGGCGCAGGCTCGCATATTCCGGCCGCGGGTCGAGGCGCAGCGCGAAGGTGACGCGGCCCATGATCGCCTTCGCCCGGCGCACGATGCGCCCGGAGCCGTCGAGCGGCATGAAGTCGGAGATCTCGCCGATGCCGTTCGGCCCGAGGAAGCGCGTCAGCAGGATATTGGTGTCGGGCAGGTAGATCTGCTTCTGGCCCATACCCTCGGCCATCGCCCACAGGCGGAACTCGCCGCCGTTCTCGGGGTCGAGCAGGCCGGCGAAGAGCGTCGGCGAATCGATGTTGGGATGGCACAGGAAGTCGATGCGCCCGTCGGGCGCCACCAGCGCGAGCGTCTTCAGGTCGCCGATCACGCCATGTTGGCCGATCGGGTTGGGCGTGGCGTTCGGGGGCGGCATGGGGTGGATTTCGCACGCTGTTGGCTGGTTCGTCCGCAAAAGGTCGGGCGCGCCGGCGGAAAGGAAAGGCCGGGGCGTTGTGCGGCCTTGCGCCAGAGCGCCGCGCGGGGGATTGCGCGCGATTGCTCCATTCCGCCGCATTCGCTATCCAGATGCGATGCCGAGGCACCGTCGCGACGGTGTCGCCTCGATCGGCCGGGAGATGTCATGAGCGCAATGGAAGACAGCCTGCGACGCGCCCTCGCGGCTGGCGACGCGAGCGATCCGGCCTTCCGGGAAAGCATCTATGCCGCCTCCGAGCGCGCGCTGGAGCGGATGCTGGAAACGCGCGGCGGCAGCGAGGACGAGGCAAGCGCGCAACGCGCCAAGCTCGCCGAGACGATCGACCGCGTCGAGGCCGACTATGCCGACTGGCCGTCGGGGGCCGGGATCGCGGAAGCCGAGGCCGATCCGGGCTTCATCCCGCCGGCGCCTCCCTCCGCCGGGCCCGGCGCCGATCGCACGCACGAGGCCCGCAGCCCGCGCGCCCTCGATCCCGTCGAGGCCGACGGCGATCCGGTGGACGGGACCTGGACGCCGGGCGGCGACCGGACGGCGGCCGATGCCGCCGCGCCCGCACGCTCCGGCCGTTCCGTGCTTCTGGCGGCGGTGGCCTTTGCGGTGGTCCTCGCGCTTCTCGCCTACTTCGTCGGCGGCATGATCCGCGGCTCGGGCGTCGGTGCGTCCACGACGCAGTCCGAGACCTCGGCGCTCGACTGGATCACGGTCTTCAGCGGCGACGACCTCGAAAGCCTGTCGACGCCCGAGGGCGGGCGGATCGAGGCGGCGCCCCGCTCCGGCGGGCGCGATGCCGTGCGCGTCTCCGGGCCTGCGGCCGGCGAGGGTGAGGTGCTGATGGCGATCGGTCCGGGCGTCGTCGGCGAGATCGCGGGCTCCAACGTGCGCATCGAGGTGACGGCCGGCTCGCCCGACGGCACGCCGCGCGCGTTCTCGGTGCGCTGCCTCTTCGGCGGCACGAGCCTTTGCGAGCGCCAGAGCTTCTCCACGACGATGACCGAGGAGGCCTTCATCTTCGACGTGCCGGTGCCGGCCGATGCGCGCTCGCCCGCTTCGATCGCGATCGAGCCCGGCGTCGACGGCACCACCAACGACGTCGACGTCTTCTCGCTGCGCCTTCGCCGCGTCGGCTGATCCCCTTTTCAAACGCACAAGGTGACGCGTGGACGAGACGGGACGCTCCGCAAGGGACACCGCGCGGCGCTGGCTGCGATACGCGCCGGCGCTGATCTGGGCGACCGGCCTCGCCATGGTGGCCGTGACCACGCCCGCGGTGCGGCCGATGGCGATCGTCTTCGTCGTCGCGGGCCTCACGGTCCATCTTCTCGTGCGCAGCGCGAACCGGACGCTGCCGAAGGGCGCCCAGGGCGCGCGCACGCGGCGCCAGCCGCTCTGGCCGGACGCCAGCGTCAAGAGCGTCGTCGAGGCGGTGCGCGAGCCGGCGCTCGTCGTCGATCGCACGCTGGCGCTGCGCTATGCCAATGCGGGCGCCATGCGCGCCTTCGGGCCGCTCGTGCTCGGCGATCCGATCGCCATGCGGTTTCGCGCCCCCGATCTTCTGGCCGCGCTGGAGCGCGCGGTCGAGAACGACGAGGCCGAGCAGGAGGAGCTGAACGAGCGCCTGCCGACCGACCGGTCCTGGGGCATCGACATCCTGCCGCTGCGTCTTGCGGGCGAGGCGCGTCCGCCGTTCTTCCTGCTGCTCCTGCGCGACCACACGCAGGCGCGGCGGCTGGAGCGCATGCGCACCGACTTCGTCGCCAATGCCAGCCATGAGCTGCGCACGCCGCTCGCCTCGCTCACCGGCTTCATCGAGACGCTGAAGGGGCCGGCGCGCGACGACGCCGCCGCGCGCGCCCGCTTCCTCGACATCATGCAGGATCAGGCGCGGCGCATGTCGCGGCTGATCGACGACCTCCTGTCCCTGTCGCGCATTGAGACGCGCCGACGCCTGCGCGCCAACGAGGCGGCCGACATCGCCGACGTCCTGCGCACCGTCGCCCGGCAGCTCGGGCCTCAGGCCGCCGAGAGCGGCCTGTCGGTCCAGCTCGTCGGGCTCGACGGCGACGGGGTCCTCGTCAACGGCGACCGCGACGAGCTGATCCAGGTCTTCGCCAACCTCATGGAGAACGCCTGCAAGTACGGCAGCGACGGCGGGCGCGTCGAGATCGGCCTGCGGCGCGAGGGGGATGGGGTCGAGGCCTATGTCCGGGACTTCGGCAAGGGCATCAAGGCCGAGCATGTGCCACGCCTCACCGAGCGCTTCTACCGGGTGGAGGAGGGCACCGCCGGCAAGCCCGGCACGGGCCTCGGCCTATCGATCGTCCGGCACGTCCTGACCCGACACCGCACGCGGCTGGCGATCACCTCGGAGCCCGGAAAGGGCGCGACCTTCGCGGTCCGTTTCATCCGCTTTCTCGATGCGTTCGATAAACCCGAGCGATAACATAGACTTGGACTGTCATAAATCGCATATGCTGTTGTCATATAGGAGTTGCGCGGGGTCGATAGACCAAGCGGCGAACCGGCACCGCAGACTCGCAGACGTCGGGCGGTTCGCTTTCGAAACTCCATGACGGAGACAACCTCGTGTTGAACAAGACGCTTGCCGGCCTCGCGCTCGGCGCTGCCTTCGCCCTTTCCAGCCAGGCCTTCGCGCAGTCCGCCGAGCCCGTGCAGGCCGCCGGCTCCTCGACGGTGCTGCCCTATGCGCAGATCGTCGCCGAGAACTTCGGCGAGGTCTATCCCGACTTCCCGACCCCGGTGGTCGAGTCCGGCGGCACGTCGGGCGGCTTCCGCCAGTTCTGCCAGGGCGTCGGCCCGGCGACCGTCGACATCGCCAACGCCTCGCGCCCGATCTCGGATTCCGAGAAGAAGGCCTGCATGGACGGCGGCGTCAACGACATCCAGGAAGTGCGCTTCGGCTACGACGGCATCGTCTTCGCCTCGGCTGCCCAAGGCCCGAGCTTCGCGCTGACCCCGACCGCGGTCTTCAACGCGCTCGCCGCCAAGATCGTCAAGGACGGCAAGGTCGTCGACAACACCAACGCGGCCTGGAACGAGGCCGACGCGTCGCTGCCGAGCCAGCCGATCGCCGCCTTCATCCCGGCCGAGAACCACGGCACGCGTGAAGTCTTCGACCAGAAGGTCCTCGACGCCGGCTGCAAGGCCTCGGGCGCCCTGGAGGCCTTCAAGGCCGCCGGCATGGACGACAAGGCGGCCGCCGCGCAGTGCCATCAGGTCCGCAACGACGGCAAGGCGACGGACATCGCCGGCGACTATACCGAGACGCTGGCCCGCATCGCCGCCAACCCGCAGGGCATGGGCGTGTTCGGCCTCGCCTTCTACGAGCAGAACCAGGACAAGCTGAAGGTCGCGACCGTCGCGGGCGTCACCCCCTCGGTCGCCACCGTCGCCTCGGGCGAATACCCGGTGTCGCGTCCGCTCTTCTTCTACGTCAAGAAGGCGCATATCGGCGTCGTTCCGGGCCTGTCGGAGTTCGTCGACTTCTTCCTGTCCGAGCAGATGATCGGCCCGGACGGCCCGCTCGCCCAGTACGGCCTCGTCCCGGCGCCGGACGCCCAGCGCGAGGAAGCCCGCCAGAAGTTCGCGGCCGGCACCACGATCAGCGGCTGACCGGACTTTCGCGACGCGGCCCTCACCGGGCCGCGTCGTTCTTCTCGGCGGCCCGGATCACCGGGCCGTTTCGTTCGTTCATCCTGTCGGGAGACGCGGGACGGTGTCCATCCTTGCAATCGTTCTGACCGTGCTGGTGCTGGGCACCGTCGGTTTCGTGTTGGCACGCCGACGAAGCGCCATGCTCGCCGCCGCGTCCACCGACAAGCTGCATTCCCGCTCGATCTATCACGGGGTCTACGCCGCCATGGCGACGACGATCCCGGCGCTCCTCCTGCTGGCGATCTGGCTCGCCGTCTCGCCCGTCGTGGTGACGAGCCTCGTCGTCGTGCCGGACGCGACCGCGACCGAGACGAATCTCGCCCCGGCGCTGCGCGCCAGCCTCGTGCGCTCGATCGGGGAGGGCATCCGCCTTCTTCCGCCCGAGGAGCGCGAGAACCTCGAGAACATCAACGTCGCGGACCTTCGCCCGATGCTCGCCCGGCGCGGCATCCCGGTGCCGACCGAGGCGACCGACTCGATGATCCGCCAGGCGCTCGAGCGCAACCGGCTGGAGGACACGAGCCGCCTCGCGATGACGGTTGTCGTCCTGGCGGTCGCGGTCGCCGGCCTCGTCTTCGCGCTGCGCCGCGTCGCCGTGCGCCTTCGCGCCCGCAACCAGGTCGAGCGGGTGGTCAAGTCGTTCCTGGTGCTCTGCTCCTCGATCGCGATCCTGACGACGGTTGGCATCGTCTCGTCGATGCTGTTCGAATCGATCGACTTCTTCAGCCGCGTGCCGCCGTCGAGCTTCTTCTTCGGGACCGTCTGGGAGCCGCGCTTTGCCGCGGCGGGGTCCACCGCGACCGGCCAGTTCGGCCTCATCCCGCTTCTCATCGGCACCCTCTACATCGCCTTCGTCGCGATGCTCTTCGCGGTGCCGGTTGGCCTGTTCGCTGCGATCTACATGGCCGAATACGCCTCCAACCGCGTGCGCTCGGTGGTGAAGCCGCTGCTCGAGGTCCTCGCCGGCATCCCGACCATCGTCTACGGCTTCTTCGCCCTGATCACGGTCGGCCCGTTCCTGCGCGACCTCTCGGCTGATATCAACGGCCTCCTGACGGGCGATTATTCGAGCTTCATCCAGGCCCAGTCGATCCTGACCGCCGGCCTCGTGATGGGTATCATGCTGATCCCCTTCGTGTCGTCCCTGTCGGACGACATCATCACCGCCGTGCCGCGCTCGCTCCGCGACGGCTCGCTCGGCCTCGGCGCGACGCCGTCCGAGACGGTGAAGAAGGTGGTGCTTCCGGCCGCGCTTCCCGGCATCGTCTCGGCGCTTCTCCTCACCGCCTCGCGTGCCATCGGCGAGACCATGATCGTGGTGCTCGCCGCCGGCATCGCCGCCAACATCACCGCCAACCCGTTCGAGGCGATGACGACGGTCACCATCAAGATCGTCTCGCAGCTGACCGGCGATCTCGACTTCACCTCGCCGCAGAGCCTCGTCGCCTTCGCGCTCGGCATCACGCTGTTCGCGATCACCCTCGTCCTCAACGTCATCGCGCTGGCGATCGTGCGCAAGTATCGGGAGCAGTACGACTGATGAGCGACGCGACCTTCCCCACCGGCGGCCGTGCGGTCGCCGACGCCAAGGCGCCGCCGCGCCGCGACATCGGCCTGAAGAAGCGCTACGCGTCCGAGCGTCGCTTCAAGGCCTACGGCATCTCGGCGATCGCGATCGGCATGATCTTCCTCGCGACGCTGCTCTACACCGTGATCAGCCAGGGCTACACGGCCTTCTGGCAGACGCAGATCCGCCTGCCGATCACCTTCTCTCAGAGCGTGATCGACCCGAAGAACACGGGCGGCAAGGACATGCAGGCGCTGCGCCTCGCCAACTATCCGAAGCTCGTCCAGGACGCGCTGGTCCAGCGCCTCGGCATCGACCCGACCAACCGCGCCGACGTCGCGGCCGCGACCCAGCTCGTCTCGCAGGGCGTGCGGACCCAGCTCGGCGGCATCGTGATGTCGGATCTCTCCGTCATCGGCACCACGCAGGACGTCTGGCTCTACGCCAACTCGACCGTGGACTCGGCCGTGAAGGGCCAGTTCGACCTGTCGATCCCCGAGGAGCGCCGTCCGATCAAGGACAAGCAGCTCGAGTGGATCCGCACGCTCGAGCAGTCGGGCGATCTCGAGCAGCGCTTCAACACCGGCCTCTTCACCTTCGGCGCCTCGTCGCGCGCCGAGACGGCGGGCGTCGGCGTCGCCATCATCGGCTCGCTCTACATGATGGCGATCGTGCTGGCGCTCGCGCTGCCGATCGGCGTCGCCGCCTCGATCTATCTCGAGGAGTTCGCGCCGAAGAACCGCTTCACCGACTTCATCGAGGTGAACATCAACAACCTCGCGGCCGTGCCCTCGATCGTCTACGGCCTGCTGGGCCTCGCGATCTTCGTCAACTACATGGGCCTGCCGCGCTCGGCCTCGCTGGTCGGCGGCCTGGTGCTGACACTGATGACGCTGCCGACGATCATCATCGCGACGCGCGCGGCGCTGAAGGCGGTGCCGCCCTCGATCCGCGCGGCGGCCCTCGGTCTCGGCGCCTCGAAGATGCAGATGGTGTTCCACCACGTCCTGCCGCTCGCGATGCCCGGCATCCTCACCGGCACGATCATCGGCCTCGCCCACGCGCTCGGCGAGACCGCGCCGCTCCTCCTGATCGGCATGGTGGCGTTCGTTGCCAACTATCCGGCGACGCCGATGGACCCGGCCACCGCGCTGCCCGTCCAGATCTATATGTGGGCGAACGAGGCCGAGCGCGCCTTCGTCGAGCGCACCTCCGGCGCGATCATCGTGCTGCTCCTTTTCCTGGCCGTGATGAACATCACGGCGATCATTCTTCGCCGCCGCTTCGAGCGGCGCTGGTAGAGGCGACACTCATGATGGAACAGCTTCCGATCAAGGCGGCCGCCCCGGCGGCCGCGGGCAAGGCTCCCGCCGCCAAGATGCGCGGCAAGGGCGTGTCGGTCTTCTACGGCCAGAAGCAGGCGCTCTTCGCCGTCGACCTCGACGTCTACGAGCGGCAGGTGACCGCGCTGATCGGCCCGTCGGGCTGCGGCAAGTCGACCTTCCTGCGCACGCTCAACCGCATGAACGACACGGTCGACGGCGCGCGCGTCGAGGGTCTCGTGGCGCTCGACGGCGAGGACATCTACAACTCGGGCATCGACGTCGTGGAGCTTCGCGCTCGCGTCGGCATGGTGTTCCAGAAGCCGAACCCGTTCCCGAAGTCGATCTTCGAGAACATCTCCTACGGCCCGAAGATCCACGGTCTCGCCAAGTCCAAGACGGACCTCGAGGAGATCGTCGTCACCTCGCTTCGCAAGGCGGGCCTGTTCGAGGAGGTGAAGGACCGGCTGCACGATCCCGGCACGGGCCTGTCGGGCGGCCAGCAGCAGCGCCTGTGCATCGCGCGCGCGATCGCCGTCAGCCCCGAGGTCATCCTCATGGACGAGCCCTGTTCGGCGCTCGATCCGATCGCGACGGCCACGGTCGAGGAACTGATCGACGAGCTGCGCCAGAACTACACGATCGTCATCGTCACGCACTCGATGCAGCAGGCGGCCCGCGTCTCGCAGCGCACCGCCATGTTCCACCTGGGCAAGATCGTCGAGGTCGGCCCGACCGAGAAGATGTTCCAGAACCCGGACGACAAGCGGACGCAGGACTACATCACCGGCCGCTTCGGCTGACCGGACCGAGGCACAACCGGGCGGCGGCCCCAATCCATGAAGGGAGATGCGTCATGGAACACCACATCGTCACATCCTACGACGAGGAACTGAAGTTCATCCTGCGCCGCATCTCCGAGATGGGCGGCCAGGCGGAGCGCATGGTGGAGCAGGCCGTGTCGGCGCTGATCCGCTCGGATGCCGGGCTCGCCCAGTCGGTGGTCGCCGACGACGTGCTTCTCGACGCGGCCCAGCGCGAGATCGACGAGCACGCGATCATGACCATCGGCAAGCGCCAGCCGATGGCCCACGACCTGCGCGAGATCGTCGGCGCGATCCGCATCTCGAACGATCTGGAGCGCATCGGCGATCTCGGCAAGAACATCGCCAAGCGCGTCCTCGCCACGCAGGAGCACACCCAGCCGGTGCAGCTCGTGCGCGGCATCGAGCACATGTCGGAACTGGCACTCGGCCAGCTGAAGGAGGTGCTCGACGCCTATGCGACGCGCGACCATCTGCGCGCCGAGGCGATCCGCCGGGGCGACCAAGAGATCGACGCACTCTACACCTCGATCTTCCGCGAGCTCCTGACCTACATGATGGAAGACCCACGCAACATCACCGCCTGCACGCACCTCCTATTTTCGGCCAAGAACATCGAGCGCATCGGCGACCACGCGACCAACATCGCGGAGACGATCTTCTACATCAAGACCGGCAGCCAGATGGAGATCGAGCGCCCGAAGGGCGACTCGACGCCGACCCTGGTCGCACCGGTCGGCCTGCGGGGCGCCTGACCATGGCGCCGCGCATCACGGTGGTGGAGGACGAGGAGGCTCTGTCGATCCTCCTGCGCTACAACCTGGAGGCCGAGGGCTACGCTGTCGATACAATCGCGCGCGGCGACGAGGCGGACCTGCGCCTCAAGGAGCAGGTGCCCGACCTTCTCCTCCTCGACTGGATGCTGCCGGGCCTGTCGGGCGTCGAGCTCTGCCGGCGTCTGCGCGCGCGGCCCGAGACCGAGCGGCTGCCGATCATCATGCTGACGGCGCGGGGCGAGGAGTCCGAGCGCGTGCGCGGCCTGTCGACCGGCGCCGACGACTATGTCGTGAAGCCGTTCTCGACGCCCGAACTCATGGCCCGCGTGCGTGCCATGCTGCGCCGGGTTAAGCCGGAGCGGATCTCCTCGCAGCTCGTCGCCGGCGATATCGACCTCGACCGCGAGACGCACCGCGTGCGACGGGCAGGCCGCGAGCTGAAGCTCGGGCCGACGGAGTTCAAGCTTTTGGAATTCCTGATGCAGTCGCCGGGCCGGGTGTTCTCGCGCGAGCAGCTGCTCGACGGCGTCTGGGGCCGCGACATCTACGTCGACGAGCGCACGGTGGACGTCCATGTCGGGCGCCTGCGGAAGGCCGTGAACCGCGGCCGCCAGCGCGATCCGATCCGCACCGTCCGCGGCGCGGGCTACGCACTGGACGAGACGTTCACGGCCGCCGCGCCGCGCGCATCGAGCGTTCGCCCGGAAGCCGTCTGACGGCTTGAGGATTTCAATCAGGCGGGGCGGCCTGTGTCCGGCCGTCCCGCAACCGTGCCGTCAGGCCGCGTCACCCTTCAGGAAGGGCTCGACCGTTCCCTTCAGCTTCAGGAGGATCGGCTTGCCCTTGCGGTCGCGCGCCGTGCCGGCCGCGACCTTGATCCAGCCCTCGCTGACGCAATACTCCTCGACATTGGTCTTCTCGGAGCCGTTGAAGCGGATACCGATGCCCTGCGACAGAAGTTCCTCGTTGTGGAACGGGCTGTCGGGATCGATGGCGAGGCGGTCGGGGAGGGTGTCTTGGGTCATGGGCGCCCCCATAGCGCAAGCGCCCGGCCCATGCCAGTCCGCGGCCATGAATGTCTCAAGGCTTCCCTGAAAACGAAAAGGCCCCGCGCGATGGCGGGGCCCTTTTCGTGGACGGCGAACCCGTCAGCGGACGCGGCGGCGCTCCGAGACCGGCTGGAACGCGATGCGCGCGTGGTACTGGCAGTAGGGCGAGGCGTCCGGCGCGTTGTTGCCGCAGAAGCGGAACTCGTCCGACAGCGGGTCGCCGAGCGGCCACTTGCAGGTGCGGTCCGACAGCTGGACGAGCGTCAGGTTGCGAGAGATCGGCACCACCTCGCCGGGACCGTGGGGCACCGCAGCGCGGCCGACGATCTCCTCCTGCTCCTCCGGCTCGACCTCGATCTTCAGCGCGGTCGCGCCGAGCGTCGCGGGCCGGACGGGGCGCGGAGCCGCGGCGACGGCCGGCGTGATCACGGCGACCGTCGGGGCCTGCACCGGCAGGACGCGCGGCGCCGGCACCTCGTCCGGCATCGTCTCGACGAGAACCGGCCGGACGGCGCGTGGGGCGACCACCGCCTCGAGCGGCGCGGAGGCCTTGAGGCGGCTGTCGAGCTTCAGGCGATGGACCTTGCCGATCACGGCGTTGCGGGTGACGCCGCCCAGTTGCGCGGCGATCTGGCTGGCGCTCAGGCCATCGCCCCACAGTTGCTTGAGAAGATCGATCCGCTCGTCGGTCCAGCTCATGAACTGACTCCTAACTCTTGACCCATGCGACGCGCCACCGATCCACGCAGCATGACAGAGGACGATCCTCGAACCACCAGATCTGGTAGACAGCCGATCTCGTCGCACGAAATATGGTGTCCAGACCCAACTTAACGCGCGGCGGGGCGCTGTGGCAAGGTGCGCACAGTGTTGCACGAATCGCTTTTGCGGTTTTTCAACAGGTCAGTGCATCGGGCGGAGCGTTCGAAACGGCCGCAAATCCGGGGTTTCGATTGACAATCCCGCGTTGCGACATGGTATAGCGGGCCGCTGCCACGGGCCCGTTCGACGGGCCTCGTCCACCGTGAGGGCGGCACGGCGGCCAGCCCCCAAGCGGGCCGCCATGTGCCGTCGCCCAGAACCCGTTCCGGGAAAACCGAAGAAGTCAGCCCCATGTCCGAGCACGACAACCCGCTTTTCGCCACCTTCGCCCGTGCGGACCTGCGCGTCGAGCGAGGTGAGGGCGTGTGGCTCGTGACCGAGGACGGCCGGCGGTTCCTCGACTTCACCGGCGGCATCGCGGTCAATTCGCTGGGCCATGCCCACCCGCATCTCGTGGCGGCCTTGAGCGATCAGGCTGCGCGCCTCTGGCACGTCTCGAACCTCTTCCAGATCCCGGGGCAGGAGCGGCTCGCCGCGCGTCTCGTCGAGGCGTCGTTCGCCGACAAGGTGTTCTTCACCAATTCGGGCGCCGAGGCGCTGGAATGCGCGATCAAGACCGCGCGGCGCTACCAGTACGTCTCGGGGCATCCCGAGCGCTTCCGCATCGTGACCTTCGAGGGCGCCTTCCACGGCCGGACGCTCGCGACCATCGCGGCCGGCGGCCAGAAGAAGTATCTCGAGGGCTTCGGCCCGAAGGTCGAGGGCTTCGACCAGGTGGCCTTCGGCGACATCGAGCTGGTGCGCGCCGCGGTCGGGCCGGAGACGGCCGGCATCCTGATCGAGCCGATCCAGGGCGAGGGCGGCGTGCGCGCCGCACCGCCCGAGTTCCTGCGCCAGCTTCGCGCACTCTGCGACGAGCACGGCCTGATGCTGATCTTCGACGAGGTGCAGACCGGCGTCGGGCGCACCGGCCGCTTCTTCGCCTACGAGAACGCAGGCGTCGAGCCCGACATCCTGGCCTCGGCCAAGGGCATCGGCGGCGGCTTCCCGCTCGGCGCGTGCCTCGCCACGGCGGAGGCGGCCAAGGGCATGACCGCCGGCACCCACGGCACCACGTTCGGCGGCAACCCGCTCGGCATGGCGGTCGGCAATGCCGTGCTCGACGTCGTCCTCGCCGACGGCTTCCTCGACGAGGTGCGCCACACCGCGCTTCTCTTCAAGCAGAGCCTCGCCTCGCTGAAGGACCGCTTCCCCGACATCGTCGAGGAGGTGCGCGGCGAGGGCCTCCTCATCGGCCTCAAGCCTCGCGTGCCGAACGGCCAGTTCGTCGAGACGCTGCGTCGCCACCAGATGCTGGCCGCGCCCGCCGGTGACAACGTGGTGCGCTTCCTGCCGCCGCTGGTCGTCAGCGCGGACGAGGTGCGCGAGGCGATGAACCGGATCGAGGCGGCTTGCGCCGAACTCTCCGTCGGCTCCAGCGAAAGCTCCGCGGCATGAGCGCCCTGACCCAGCAGCCCCGGCACTTCCTCGACCTGTCGGCCATGTCGGCCGGTGACCTGCGCGCCATCCTCGACGATGCGGGCGAACGCAAGGCGCTCGGCCGCACCGGGCCGAAGCCGCTCGACGGGCGGGTGCTCGCTATGATCTTCGAGAAGCCCTCGACGCGCACCCGCGTGTCGTTCGACGTCGCCATGCGCCAGCTCGGCGGCGAGACGCTGTTCCTGTCGGGCTCTGAAATGCAGCTCGGCCGCGCCGAGACGATCGCCGACACGGCGCGCGTCCTGTCGCGCTACGTCGATGCGATCATGATCCGCACCACCGAGCACGCGCGTCTTCTGGAGATGGCCGAGGCGGCGACCGTGCCGGTCATCAACGCCTTGACCGACGACACGCACCCTTGCCAGATCATGGCCGACCTCCTCACCTTCGAGGAGCATCGCGGGCCGGTGAAGGGCCGGACCTTCGCCTGGACCGGCGACGGCAACAACGTCCTCAATTCGCTGATCGAGGCGGCGGGTGCCTTCGACTTCTCGCTGCGCATCGCCACCCCTGAGGGCTCCGACCCCGACCCGCGCTATGTCGAGCGCGCGCGCGCCGCCGGCACGCGCCTGCACCTCACGCGCGACGCCGAGGAGGCCGTGTCGGGCGCGGACTGCGTCGTCACCGACACCTGGGTGTCGATGGGCCGCGAGGCCGAGGCGCGGGGACACAACGTCTTCATGCCCTATCAGGTGAACGCGGCACTGATGAGCCGCGCCAACCCGCAGGCGCTGTTCATGCACTGCCTGCCCGCCCACCGCGGCGAGGAGGTGACCGACGAGGTGATCGACGGGCCGCAGTCGGTGGTGTTCGACGAGGCAGAGAACCGCCTCCACGCCCAGAAGTCGATCTTGGCCTGGGCCTTCGGCGAGGTGGCCGCGCATGGCTGACCACAGCCCGGAACTCGGCGAATTCGGCTTTGCCGGCGACGATGCGGTGGTGCCGTTCGCGGTCGAGGCGCTCGACGCGCGCGGACGCGCGGTGCAGCTCGGCTCGATGGTCGATACGATCCTCGCGCGCCACGACTATCCCGAGCCGGCCGCCCGGCTTCTGGCCGAGATGATCGTCCTCACCGTCCTTCTCGGCACCTCGCTGAAGTTCGACGGCAAGTTCATCGCGCAGACGCAGACCGACGGGCCCGTCGATCTCCTCGTGGTCGACTTCACCATGCCGTCGAGCGTGCGGGCCTATGCGCGCTTCGACGCCGATCGCCTCGCGCAGGCGATCGAGGCGAAGCGCGTCGAATCGGCCGAGCTTCTCGGCAACGGCGTTCTCGCCCTGACGATCGACCAGGGTGCGCACATGCAGCGCTACCAAGGCATCGTGGAACTCTCCGGCGCCTCGCTCGAGGCTGTGGCGGAAACCTATTTCCGCCAGTCCGAGCAGATCCCGACCACGGTGCGCCTGGCGGTCGCGCGCATCGCGCGCCGGCAGGACGGCGGCGGCTTCTCGCAAGGCTGGCGCGCCGGCGGCCTGATCGCACAGTTCCTGCCCGAGGCGCCCGAGCGCATGCGCATGGCGGACCTGCCGGGCGGCGACGCCCCGGAGGGCGCCGAAGTCGAAGCTTACGCCGAGGACGATGCCTGGACCGAGGTGCAGGCGCTTGTCGGAACCGTCGAGCCGTCGGAACTCGCCGATCCCGACGTCGGGGTCGAGCGTCTCCTGTTCCGCCTGTTCCACGAGCGGGGCGTGCGCGTCTTCCCGGCGACGCCGGTGCGCGACGACTGCTCCTGCAACCGCGAGAAGATCCGCGGCGTGCTGCAGGGCTTCTCGGCCGACGATCTCGCCCACAGCACGCAAGATGGCCGAATCCAGGTGACGTGCGAGTTCTGCGGCGAAGCCTACGAGTTCTCGCCCGACGAGTTCGAGCCGCAGACCTGACGGGGGCGGTGTAAGCCGCCCGCCGCCGCTCTCGGTTCGGAACGCAGTCGTCCGTGAAGCGAATGTCGGCGCGCCGCGTCTGAACGCCGGTTGTCGCGACGAAGCCGCTGTTCCATTCTCGCGGTCGCTGCCGCCACTCGAGGACGGCCCTGCATGCACGCCGAAGCCTTCCGTCGCGGTCCGATCCGCATCACCGCCTATGACTGGGTGCCCCGGTTCGCCGAGGGGCATGTGCGCGACCTGCGGCTGCGCTGGGCGCTCGAGGAGGCCGGATTGCCCTACGAGGTCGACCTCGTGGCGCAGGGGGCGCAGCGCGAGCCCGCCAATCTCCAGCGTCAGCCCTTCGGACAGGTGCCCGCCATGACGGTCGGCGGGCAGACGCTCTTCGAAACGGGCGCCTGCGTCTGGCGCATCGCGGAGACGAGCGACGCGCTTCTGCCGGCGGGTGAGGCGGAGCGCGATGCGTGTCTTGCAAGGACCTTCGCCGCGCTCGACACGATCGAGAAGCCGATCGCCATGCTGGCCATGCTTCGGTTCTTCACGAAGGACAAGGCGGCCGCGGCCGCCGTCGAGCCCGACGTGTCGGCGGCGCGCCGTTTCTGGTCGGGGATCGCTTCACGATCGCCGACCTGATGATGGCCGCCGTGCTGCGGGACGCGGCAGAGGGCGAACTCCAGCCGTTCCCGTCGCTCATCGCCTATGTCGCCCGGCACGAGGCGCGTCCGGCGTTTCAAACGGCCCTCGAAGCCCAACTCGTGCCGTTCCGCAAGAATGCGGCACGCTACCGCCGTCCACGCGCCGACGCCGGCGGCCCGGTGGGCTGACCGGCACCTTCACAAACAGGCGGCACTGGCATACAAGTATGCCAGTATGGTTCTGTCTGTCGCGATCTCCTTCGATGTCTGATGCACCGTCCACGTCTGGTCGAGGAGGCTCGGCCCCCTTGCGCCCGGCCCGTCGCGTCACGTCGGCGACGCAGGTGTTCGAGACCCTGCGGGCGGACATCGTGGCGGCTCGACTTCCGCCGGGCACGCCGCTCGCCGACCGTGGGCTAGTCGAACGGTTCGGCGTCAGCCGGACGCCGGTGCGCGAAGCCCTCACCCGTCTGTCGGAAATCGGCCTCGTCGATGTGCGGCCACAGGCCGGGACCTTCGTCTCCCGCGTACCCGTCGCGGCGATCCCGGAGGCGGTGCTGATCCGCAAGGCGCTGGAAGGCGTGACTGTCGAGAAGGCCGCCGAACGGGCCGAGGTGGGTGGTCTCGGGTCGCTGGAGCGTCTCGTTCGGCGTCAGAAGGTCTGCGCGGCGGCGGGGGACAACGACGGATTCCACGAGGCCGACGAGGCGTTTCACGCGGCCATCGCCGATCTCGCCGGTCATCCCGGCATCTGGGCGCTGGTGACGCAGGCCAAGGACCAACTCGACCGCGCCCGCCGCCTGACGCTGCCGATCCTCGGCCGGGCCGAGCAGGTGATCGTCGAGCACGAGGCGATCCTCGCCCGGATCGCCGCGAACGACGCCACAGGGGCACGAAACGCGATGGAAGGGCATCTCGGCGCCGTCATCCCGGACGTCGCCGAGATCCGCACCCGCCATCCCGACTATTTCATTTGAGGACTGCCGGCATCCGCGCCGGACGAGGGGGAGTACGATGCGTCAGGGATGGAGATGGTTCGGGCCGAAGGCCAGCGTGACGCTGGACGAGGTCCGGCAGGTGGGGGCGACCGATGTCGTCTCGGCGCTGCACGAGATGCCGATCGGCGAGGTCTGGACGCGCGAGGCGGTCGAGGCCCGGCGCGACATGATCGAGACGACGCCGCCCGGCCGCACGCCGCTCGCCTGGTCGGTGGTGGAGAGTATCCCGATCCCGGATGCCGTGAAGCGCACCGGAGGCACGGCCAGACCCGAGATCGAGGCCTGGATCGCCAGCCTCGAGAGCGTCGCGAAGGCCGGCATCGGCATCGTCTGCTACAACTTCATGCCGGTGGTGGACTGGTGCCGCACCGACCTCGACTTCGTGACCGACACCGGCGCGACGGCGATGCGCTTCGACTTCGAGACCTTTGCCGCCTTCGAACTGCATATCCTCCAGCGGCAGGGGGCCGAGCGCGATTACACGCCGGAGGAGCAGGCCCGGGCCCGTACGCGCTTCGAGGCAATGGGGGAGGGCGAGGTCGCCGATCTCACGCGCAACATCGCGAGCGCGCTGCCGGGCTCGACCACCGAGCCCATGACCATTCCGGCGTTTCGCGACAAGCTCGACCAGTACCGCGACGTCGACGCCGCGCGCCTGCGCCGGCACCTCGTCGACTTTCTGCAGGCGGTGACGCCCGCGGCGGAAGCATTCGGTGTGAAGCTCACGCTGCACCCCGACGATCCGCCGCGCCCGCTCTTCGGCTTGCCGCGCGTCGCCTCGACGGGGGACGACTATGCCGCGCTCTTCGACGCCGTGCCGTCCGGCGCCAACGGCATGTGTTTCTGCACGGGGAGCCTCGGGGTGCGGGCCGACAACGACCTGCCGGCGATCGCCCGCCGCTTCGCACCGCGCATCCACTTCGCGCATCTACGCGCCACCAAGCGCGAGACGGATCCGCGCACGTTCCACGAGTCGGCCCATCTCGAGGGCGACGTCGACATGGTCGCCGTCCTCAAGGAGCTCGTCGCCGAGGACCGGCGTCGCGACAAGGGCGCGACCATCGTCTTCCGGTCCGACCACGGGCACCGTATGCTCGACGACCTCCACAAGGACGTGACGCCGGGCTACCCCGCGACGGGGCGCATGCGGGGTCTCGCCGAGCTGCGCGGCATCCTCCACGCTCTCGGTCATCCGCCGGAACGCGCGGCCGTCTGACGCCGGTTGTGCTCGGCCCCCTCCCGCCTCTACACGTCTTTCGATCGATGCGAGGAGCGGGACGGGCATGACGGAAGTGGCGGAGCGGCTGGCGGACATCCTCGGACCCAGGGGGTGGACGCCCGCGGCCGAGGCGGGACCCTGGCAGCGGGACTGGCTGGATCGCTATGGTGCGCCGCCGCTCGGCGTCGCGCGCCCCGCCTCCACCGCCGAGGTCTCGGCCGTCCTCGCGGCGGCGCAGGCCGCCGGGGTTCCCGTCGTGCCGCAAGGGGGCAATACGGGCCTATGCGGCGGCGCGGTGCTGGGCAGCCCCGGCGGCGTCATCCTGTCGCTCGCGCGCATGAACGCCTGCGGCACGCCCGATGCGGCCTCGGGTTCGATCGAGGTCGAGGCGGGGCTGGTGCTTCAGACGCTGCACGATCGCCTCGACGGATCCGGTCTGATGTTTCCGATGCATCTCGGCGCCGAGGGCAGCGCGCAGCTGGGCGGCCTGATCGGCACCAATGCCGGCGGCAGCCACGCCTTCCGCTTCGGCATGATGCAGGACCTCGTGCTCGGCCTCGAAGTGGTGCTGGCCGACGGCACGGTCTGGAACGGCATGCGCGCGGTTCAGAAGGACAATGCGGGCTACCAGCTTCGCCGCCTCTTCTGCGGCTCGGAAGGCACGCTCGGCGTCGTCACCCGCGCCGTCCTCAAGCTGCATCCCGCGCCCCGCCAGCGCTCGACCGCGCTTCTCGTCCTGCCGGACGAGGCGGCAGCCGTCGCCTTCGGCACACGGCTTCGCGCCGAGGCGGGCGAGGTGCTGACGGGGCTCGAGTTCTTCTGCGAACTCGGCCTCGACCTCGCGTTGCGCCACGTGACCTCGCTCGCCTATCCCCTTGAGACGCGCGGCGGCTGCTATCTTCTCGTCGAGATCGCCAGCGCCTCGGAGCGGATGCCGCTGGAGGACATCCTCACCGCGACGCTCGAATGGGGCATGGAGGAGGGTCTCGTGCTCGACGGGGCCATCGCCGCCTCGGAGGCGCAGCGCGGCGCCTTCTGGCGGCTGCGCGAGGAGCAGCCGGAGGGCCAGCGGCTCGAGGGCGCGCAGCTCAAGCACGACGTCGCCGTGCCGCCCGGCCGGATCGCCGAGTTCGTCGCAGCGGCCGGCGCGCGGTGCGAGACGATCCTTCCCGGCGTGCGGATCAACCCGTTCGGGCATCTGGCCGACGGCAACATCCACTACAACCTGTCGCCGCCGGCAGGGGCCGGCGATTTCGGCGCGAAGGCGCAGGAGCTCGGGCTCGCCGTCGCGGGGCTGGCGACCGAGATGGGCGGCAGTTTTGCCGCCGAGCATGGGCTCGGGCAGGCCAAGATCGCGCTCGCCGACGCGCTTCGCTCGCCCGTCGAGCGCCAGCTCATGCGCTCGATCCGCCGGGCGCTCGACCCGGCGGCGATCCTCAACCCTTCAGCCGTGGTGCCGGCGCGCGACTAGTCGAGCGCGGCGGCGACCGCGTCGAAGAAGACCAGCGGGTCCACCGGTTCCTTGCCGGTGGGCTTCGGCTGCGCGCCGAAGGTGACGATGACGACGTTGCGCTTCGGGTTGATGTAGATGTTCTGGCCCTGGATCCCGATCGCGGCGAACGCCCCGTCGGCGATCGACGGCTCGGTCCAGCCGGTCCACCACATGTAGCCGTAGTCGAGCTTCGAGCCGTCCTTCAGCGTCGTCGGCCCGGCCGCCGCCTTCACCCAGCCGTCGGGCAGGATGGAGGCGCCGCCGATCACCCCGTTCTCCAGGAAGAACTGGCCGAAGCGCGCGAAGTCGCGCAAGGTGGCAGACAGGCCGGAGCCGCCGATCTCGTGACCGTCGGGCGAATCCAGCCACCAGTTGGCGTCGACCTCCATGCCGTAGGGCACCCAGATCTTCTCGGAGAGGTAGTCGGCGAGCGGCTTGCCGACCGCGCCGCGCACGATCTCGCCGAGCACCTGCGTCTCGCCGGTCGAGTAGGTGTTGACCGTGCCGGGTTCGGCGGCGCGCGGCAGGCTCGCCATCAGCTTCATCGCCGAGCCCGGCTCCTGCGAGATCTGCGCCTTTAGAAGGGCACGCCGGTCGGAGGCGGGGTCGGTGTAGGTCTCGTTCCAGCGCACGCCCGAGCTCATCATCAGGATGTCGCGCAAGGTGACACCCTCGTAGGCGCTGCCCTTCAGCGCCTCGACATACTGGGTGACGGGCGCGTCGAGGCCCGAGAGCTTGCCCTCCTTGATCGCGATCGCGGCGAGCGTCGAGGTGATCGACTTGGCGACCGACATCGACATCCAGCGCGTCTCCGGCGTGTTGCCGCGCTGGTAGGTCTCGAAGGCGACCTTGCCGTCCTTCAGGACGATCATCGCGGTGAAGCTGTCGAGCGCCAGGACGTCGTAGAGGTCGTAGGTCTCCTCGCCCGAGCGGAAGCTGACCTCGCCGAGCGGCTTCTCCGCAGGGGGAAGCTCGCGCACCGTGCCGCCGGCCCGGATCGTGCGCGTGGGGAAGAGGCGGTCGATGTTGCGGAAGGTGGAGACCGCCTCGTCCGGCAGGAGCTTGCCGTCGTAGATCTGCGAGACCGTCCCGATGCGCTCGCCCCCGTGCGGATTGTCGGCAGCTCGCGCCGGCAGCGCCGCCACCAGGGCCGAGACCGCGGCCAAGGCGAGGCCCGTCGTTGCAAATCGTTTCGTCATGAATG
>NZ_CAJYIU010000007.1 GCF_913775355.1 uncultured Aureimonas sp. | reverse complement strand
CCGTAGAACACGGCGTTGCGCGCGTGCGCCTCCTCGTGGCGCGGCGCACCGGTCCACAGGATGTGGCTGAGGCCGCGGATCGCCGGGTGCTCGGGATGGACGAACTCGTACTTCTCGTTGAGAGCCTTGCGCAGCTTCGGCGAGAAGCCGACGAGCTCGCCGGCCGTGAAGTCCGCCATGTCGCGGAAGACCGTCTGCGGCTCGACGATGGCGTAGAAGTTGCCGCCGTAGGCGACGTCCACCACCACCTCGCCGAGACCCTCCACCTCGGCCGTCAGGCCTTCCGAATGGAGGAAGCCCGGCACGTTGCGAAGGCGCACCTCCTCGACGAAGCGGCCCTCCTGCCGGTAGGTCACGTCGACCCGGCCGGCCGGGGCGTCGACGGCTAGGCGTCCCTCCTCGCGCGGCGTCACCAGCCCGTTCTCGATCGCCATGGTCACGGTGCCGATGAGGCCGTGGCCGCACATCGGCAGACATCCGCTCGTCTCGATGAAGAGGACGCCGACGTCGCAGTCCGGCCTCGTCGGCGGATAGAGGATCGATCCCGACATCATGTCGTGGCCGCGCGGCTCGAACATCAGGCCGGTGCGGATCCAGTCGTATTGCTCCAGGAAATGCGCCCGCTTCTCCAGCATGGTCGCGCCCTGCAGCACCGGACCGCCGCCGGAGACGAGGCGGACCGGATTGCCGCAGGTGTGACCGTCGAGGCAGGAGAAGGTGCGCGATGCCATGGAACGCCTCAAGCGAAACGCTGGGGGGAGAAGGGAGCGAGATCGACCGGCGGGGCCCGGCCGGTCAGGAGGTCGGCGACGATCCGGGCGGTGCCGGCCGACTGGGTGAGACCGAGATGGCCGTGGCCGAAGGCATGGACGACGCGCCGGCTGCCGCGCGAGAAGCCGATGGCGGGAAGCGAGTCGGGCAGCGACGGGCGGAAGCCCATCCACTGCCGGCCGCCGGTCGTCTTCAGCCCGGGCAGGAAGCTCTTCGCCTTGGCAAGCATCGCGTCCGAGCGCTTGAAGTTCGGCTTCAGCCGGAGGCCGCCGAGTTCCACCGCCCCGCCGACGCGGATGCCGGTGGAGAGCCGCGTCACCACGAAGCCGTGGCCGCCGAAGGTCACCTGCGTGCGCAGGTCGAAGGCGTCGCCCGGCAGCGTCGTGTTGTAGCCGCGTTCGGTCTCGAGCGGCACGCGCTCGCCGACGGTCGCGGCGATCCTGTGCGAGAACGCACCGGCCGCCACGACGACGTCGGCGGCGCGGCGGGGCCCATCGCTGGTGTCGAGCGTCACGCCGGCGGCGTCCGGCAGGAGGGCGCGCACGTCAGCCGTCTCGATCGTACCGCCGTTTTCGCGGAAGCGTTCGGCGAGCGCGAGGACGTAGAGCTTCGGATCGGCGATCGAGAACCAGCCGGGCGTGAAGGTGCCGCGCACGAAGCGCGGCGCAATGCCGGGCTGCACCTCGGCCATCTCGGTCGCGCTCATGTGGCGGAACTCGATGCCGTGGCGCTCGCGCGCGTCCCAGCCGGGCAAGGAGGCCCGCCATTCCGCCTCGTTCTCGAACACCTCGAGATTGCCCTCCCGGCGCAGCATCGGCAGCGTGCCGGTGGCGGCGAGGAAGGGCTCGAGCTCGGCCTTGGAAAGATCCATGAGGGCGGTCTGGGCGGCGGTCGCGGCTTCCACGCGCGACGGCGAGCAGGCCTGCGCCACGCGCAGCATCCAGGGCGCGATGCGAAGCGCGTAAGACGGCGGCACGGAAAGCGGCCCGAGCGGGTCGAGCAGCCAGCGCGGCGCCTTGCGCATCAGGCCGGGCGAGGCGAGCGGCAGGATGTCGGTGAAGGCGAAGGCGCCGGCATTGCCAGCGGACGCCCCCGCCGCCGGCCCCTCGCGGTCGACGACCGCGACCCGACGGCCCCGCGCCTGGAGCGCGAGCGCCGCGGAGAGGCCGACGACGCCGGCCCCGATCACGATGATATCCGGCTGCACTGCCTCGTTCATGGCCGAGCTATGCCCTCGCAGCCGTCAGGCCGCAAGGCGCGGCGCGTGGGAGGCGGTCTTCGACCAGCTCGCATACCAGGCGTCGAAGAGCTTCAGCTGCGCCTCGGCGAAACCGCGCTGCGAATCCGACAGGACGTCGGTCTCGTTGAACTGCAGCGCGAACTCGCCATGCCCCTTCAGCACCATCAGGTGCTTAAAATAGAGGACGAGGTCCGGCCCCTCGTCGAACGAGGAGAGGACGGCGAGCGCCCCTTCCAGCTCGAGCGCCTGGCGGCGCGCGTCGGCATCGCCCTTGGCAGCGGCCTGGGCGAGCGCGCACAGATGCAGCACCTCGCGCGGCAGGACGTTGCCGATGCCGGTGATGGCGCCGGTCGCGCCGCAGTTGACGAAGCCGTGGACCACCGCGGTGTCGACGCCGACCATCAGGGTCACGCCGTCGTCGCGGCTGGTGATGTGCTCGGCGGCGTAGCGCAGGTCGTCCGGACCGCCGAACTCCTTGAAGCCGACGAGGTTCGGGTGCTCGGCGCGCAGGGCGAAGAAGAGGTCGGCCTTGGTGGCGTAGCCGTAGTACGGGCTGTTGTAGATGACCGCCGGCAGCTCGGGCGCGGCGGACAGCACGGCCTTGAAGTGCGCCTTCTGGGCGGCCGGCACCGTGCCGCGCGACAGGACGCGCGGGATGACCATCAGGCCCTTGGCGCCGACCTTGGCGGCGTGTGCGGCGTGGGCAACGGCAGAGGCCGTGTTGACAGCGCCGGTGCCGACGATCACCGGCACGCCGGCCTTCACGAGACGCTCGACGCCTTCCATGCGCTGCGCGTCGGTGAGGAGCGGCCAGTCGCCCATCGATCCGCAGTAGACGACCGCCGACATGCCCGCGGCGATCATGCGCTGGCCCGAGGCAACAAGTGCGTCGAAGTCCGGCGCGCGGTCCGGCTTGCACGGGGTCATGAGAGCGGGGATCACGCCGGAGAAGACGGACGAAGACATCGCAAGGCTCCTGAAGGTTCGGGCCGGCGCGACGGCTCGATCGCGCCTCATGACCCCTCGTAGCATCTTGTATTTTATTTGTCGACAGGTTTTGCGCGAGATCGGAGAAGGTCGCCGAGCGCGTGCCTCCCGTCCTTCTTGCCGGCGAGGATGGCGGCGGTGCGGCGTCCAGCGCCCCGGGCGATCGGCACGTGTCGGCCGCGCGCCAGCCGGCTCAATCCCGCGTCCAGAGCGTCTCGAGTTCGTCGCTGCCACGCATCCGCACGACGCGCCGCGCGTGGGCAGCGATGTCGGGCACCCCCGGCGTGACGGCGAGCTCCACGACGCGCTCGCTGCGCGCGCGTTTCCGGCGCCACGCGGCATAGGGATAGTCGGCGATCGGCGAGAAGGTCGAGCGACCGCGCGAGGCGGCGCGGCGCTGGGCGAAACCCGAATTGATCGCCGAAAGCCGGATGCGCCCACGATGGGCGGCAATGAGCGAGGCCGTGTCCGCCTCGATCACGTCGTGCGCCGCGTCGCGATAGGAGCCGGCGTTCAGCATCCGCAGGAGGCGGCTCCGGGTCAGCGAGAAGAAGGCGTGTGCGTTGAGGATCGCATACCAGTCCGCTGGCGCCAGCCCGTCCTCGAGGCAGGCGGCGAGGCTCCGGTCGCTCATCGGCTTCTGGTCGCGGATCACCGCCCGCCCAAGCCGGGCATGGCGGATTTCGACCGAGGCCGGCCGCCGCGCCTCCAGCGCCCGCCGCATGTCGTCCGCAACCTCGAAGAGGTCGAGCAGCGCGCTGGTGCCCCAGAGCCCGTGCTGCCGGATCGACGGCCAGGAGCCGGCGACCGCCATGTGGTAGAGGACCGGGCAGTCCCGGATCAGTTCGGACAGCTCGTCCTCGCTCAATCGCCCCCTCCCCTCGCTCGCACGGGCGGAAGATGGGCGGCGACGGTCCGGCCCGGCAGGCGGCGCGATGTCGCGCCGCTAGGGGGGCTCAGGCGAAGAGCTGCCAGCGCTTCGGGATCACGGTGATCGGCGTGCCGGTCTCGCTCGGCGCATGGGCGGGCAGTTCCACCTCGATCCGGCGCGCGGGGTTGGTGAGGTTGAACTCGGCCATGCGCGCACCGCCGACGCGCCGCGTGAGCGCGATCTGGCCGGAGAGGCCGCGCGCGCTCGGCTCCAGCACCTCGAAGTCATGCGGGCGCACGAACATGCGCCAGGACCCGTCGCGCGCATCGGTGCGCCCGAGCGGCACGCCGGCAAACGCGATCTCGCCGCCGCGCACCTCGACGGGCAGCTCGTTCGACTGGCCGATGAAGGAGAAGACGAAGGGGCTCTGCGGCCGGTCGTAGATGTCGTCGGCGGACCCCACCTGCTCGATCCGCCCCTGACTCATGACGACGACGCGGTCGGCGAGTTCCACCGCCTCGTCCTGGTCGTGGGTGACGAAGACCGTGGTGTGCCCGGTGCGGTCGTGCAGCTCGCGCAGCCAGCGGCGCAGGTCCTTGCGCACCTTGGCGTCGAGCGCCCCGAAGGGCTCGTCGAGAAGCAGCACCTTCGGCTCGATCGCGAGCGCGCGGGCGAGCGCGACGCGCTGGCGCTGGCCGCCGGACAGCTGCATCGGGTAGCGCTTGCCGAGGTCGGGCAACTGGATGAGTTCCAGAAGCTCCTCGACGCGCCGCCTGATCTCGGCGGCCGGGGGCCGCGTGGCCCGCTCGCGCACCGACAGGCCGAAGCCGATATTGTCGGCGACCGTCATGTGCTTGAACAGGGCATAGTGCTGGAACACGAAGCCGACGTTGCGCTCCTGCACGCTCTTGCCCGACGCGTCCTCGTCGCCGAACAGGATCTGGCCCGCGGTCGGGAACTCGAGCCCCGCGATGAGGCGGAGCAGCGTCGTCTTGCCGGAGCCGGACGGCCCGAGCAGCGCGATCAGTTCGCCCGAGCGGATGTCGAGCGACACGTCGTGGAGCGCGGGATAGCGGTCGAATTCCTTGCGGATATTGCGGACGCCGATCTTCATCAGTGGTGATCCGTCATGTCAGTGGCCGCCGCGGCTGGCCTTGATGTCGCCGGCATAGCGCCATTCGAGGAAGGTCTTGAGGCAGAGGGTCACGAGCGCCAGCATGGCGAGCAGCGTCGCCACGGCGAAGGCTGCCGAGAAGGCGTACTCGTTGTAGAGAATCTCGACATGGAGCGGCATCGTGTTCGTCTCGCCCCGGATCTTGCCGGAGATGACGGCCACCGCCCCGAACTCGCCCATGGCGCGCGCGTTGCAAAGGAGCACCCCGTAGAGGAGCGCCCATTTCACGTTGGGCAGCGTCACGCGCCGGAAGGTCTGCCAGCCGGTGGCCCCCAGCGAGATCGCCGCCTCCTCGTCGCCCGTGCCCTGTTCCTGCATCAGCGGGATCAGTTCGCGCGCGACGAAGGGCAGCGTGACGAACACGGTGGCGAGCACGATGCCCGGCAGCGCGAAGACGATCGGAATGCCGGTCGCCTGCACCATCCAGTGGAAATAGCCCTGCGCGCCGAATAGGAGCACGAAGACGAGACCCGCGATCACCGGCGAGACCGAGAAGGGCAGGTCGATCAGCGTCGTCAGCAGCGTCTTGCCCTTGAACTCGAATTTGGCGATCGCCCAGGCGGCACACAGGCCGAAGACGAGGTTCACCGGCACGGCGATCGCGGCGACGGTCAGCGTCAGCTTGATCGCGGCAAGCGCGTCCGGGTCGGTGATCGCCTGCCGGAAGGCGTCGACGCCGCCGCGCAGCGCCTCCACGAACACGGCGACCAGCGGCAGGAACAGGACCAGCGCCAGGAACAGCATGGCCACCGCGATCAGCGTCCACTTGACGGCGGGGCTCTCGTCGGTCGGCGAGGGCCGGCGGGAGCGCACGGTCTCCACGGGCGGCGCGGCCTCGAGGGTCGTATCAAGCGCCAAGGCCATACCTCCGGCGGCTCCAGGTCTGGATGATGTTGATCGCGAGCAGGATCGCGAAGGAGAAGATCAGCATCAGCGAAGCCACCGCCGTCGCGCCGGCATAGTTGAACTCCTCCAACCGGATCACGATCAGAAGCGGCGCGATCTCCGACACGTAGGGGATGTTGCCGGCGATGAAGATCACCGAGCCGTATTCGCCGATGGAGCGCGCGAGCGCCAGCGCGAAGCCGGTGAGGAGCGCCGGCGTGACGGTCGGCAGCACGACGCGGAATACGGTCTGGAAGCGGTTAGCACCCAGCGTCGCGGCCGCCTGCTCGAGCTCGGTGTCCATCTCCTCCAGCACCGGCTGCACCGTGCGCACCACGAAGGGCAAGGACACGAAGGTCAGCGCCACGATGACGCCGAGCGGCGAATAGGCGATGCGAAGGC
The DNA here is from genome assembly GCF_913775355.1 of uncultured Aureimonas sp. Taxonomy (GTDB): domain Bacteria; phylum Pseudomonadota; class Alphaproteobacteria; order Rhizobiales; family Rhizobiaceae; genus Aureimonas. The sequence continues at coordinate 10,913 of NZ_CAJYIU010000007.1, read as the reverse complement.
CCCCCTCGCCGAACAGCGGCGCGAAGAGGCCGCCCGGCGCGAACAGGGAGCCGACCCAGCCGTTCGGCGCGTAGAGCGCGGTCAGCGCGATGCCGGCGACGGCTGTCGGCAGTGCGAACGGCAGGTCGATCGCCGCATCCACCAGCCGCTTGCCGGGAAAGCGGTAGCGCACGAGCACCCAGGCGAGGAGCAGGCCGAACACGGCGTTGATGACGGCCGAGACTAGCGAGGCGCCGAACGACAGGGTCAGCGCCGAGACGACGCGCCGGTCGCTCGCCAGCGCCAGGAAATCGGAAAGGCCGAGCCCGGCCGCGCGCACCGCCAGCGCCGACAGCGGCAGGAGCACGATGAGGCTGAGATAGGCGAGCGTCACCCCGAGCGACAGGCCGAAGCCCGGCACGACGCTCGGTTGGCGGAAGTGAAAGGCCGGGCGATCAGCGGTGGTCGAAGCCATGCGGTTCCTGACGAGACGTCGGCTGGAGGTGGCGGGCGCGTGGGTGGCAAAATAGCGCGGCAAGCCGCGCGGCGATACCGCCGGCTTGCCGCGCCGATCATCCGGCGGCACGGGAACGGCTCCGCCGCCGGGAGCGGCGGGACCGGGGCGCGCACCGGGATGGGAGGATGCCCGAGGCGCCGGGGATCGTCAGGCCCTGATGCCGAGGGCTTTTGCGCGCCTCAGTTGGCGGGCTTGTAGATCTGGTCGAAGATGCCGCCGTCGCCGAAGTGCTCGGGCTGGACCTTCGCCCATCCGCCGAACTGCGCATCGTCGATCTTCACGAGATCGATCTTCGGAAAGCGCTCCAGCAGCGCCTTGTCGGTCACCTTCTCGGGCTCGGACGGGCGGTAGTAGTGCTTGGCCGAGATGGTCTGGCCCTCCGGCGAGTAGAGGTAGTCGAGATAGGCCTTCGCCACCTCGGTCGTGCCCTTGGTGTCGGTGTTGCCAGGCACCAGGGCCACCGGCGGCTCGGCGAGGATGGAGATCGAGGGCACCTTGATCTCGAACTGGTCGGGACCGAGTTCCTCGAGCGCCAGGAACGCCTCGTTCTCCCAGGCGAGCAGCACGTCGCCGATGCCGCGCTGGACGAAGGTGGTGGTGGAGCCGCGCGCGCCGGTATCGAGCACCGGGACGTGGCGATAGACGTCGCCGACGAAGCCCTTCACCTTCTCCGCGTCGCCGCCGTACTGCTTGTTCGCCCAAGCCCAGGCGGCCAGATAGTTCCAGCGTGCGCCGCCGGACGTCTTCGGGTTCGGCGTGATGACCTGGACGCCGTCCTTCACGAGGTCGCCCCAGTCGTTGATCGCCTTCGGGTTGCCCTTGCGCACCAGGAACACGATCGTCGACGTGTAGGGCGAGGAGTTGTGCGGCAGGAGCGTGCGCCAGTTGTCGGGGATCTTCTTCGTTGCCTTGGCGATGGCGTCGATGTCGGCCTGTAGGGCGAGCGTCACGACGTCGGCATCGAGGCCGTCGATCACGGTGCGCGCCTGCGCGCCCGAGCCGCCGTGCGACATGCGCACCGTCGGGGCGTCCTTGCCGTCCGCCTTCTGGTGGGCGGCGAAGGCGGCGTTGAAGTCGCGGTAGAGTTCGCGCGTCGGATCGTAGGAGACGTTGAGAAGGGTCTGGGCCGAGACCGGCAGGCTGAGCGCCATCAGGGTGGCGGCGGCAATTCCAAGCGACAGGGACAGACGCATTCGCGGGGGTTCCTTTCCGGCCGGAGCCCGGGCTTCGATGCGTTGAAGCTAGAGCCCCCGAACGGTCGGGAACAGGAACGATCTACTAAATCCGGTCACGTTATGGACAATTCGATGTCGCGGATCGGCGGCGGACGCCGCCGATCCCGTGTGCCGGCGGTCAGCCGGCGAGGACGTCCTTCGAGGCGACCGATGAATCGGCGTTGAGCCGGTAGACGATGGGCACGCCGGTCGCGAGTTCCTGCGCGACGATCTCCTCGCCCGTCAGCCCGTCGAGCGCCATGATGAGGGCGCGCAGCGAATTGCCGTGGGCGGCGACGATCACGGTGCCGCCCGACAGTACCTTCGGCTGGATGCGATGTATGTAGTAGGGCCAGACGCGCGCGCCGGTGTCCTTGAGGCTTTCGCCGCCCGGCGGCGGCACGTCGTAGGACCGGCGCCAGACATGGACCTGATCCTCGCCCCACTTGGCGCGGGCGTCGTCCTTGTTGAGGCCCGACAGGTCGCCGTAGTCGCGCTCGTTCAGCGCCTGGTCGCGATGCGTCTCGATCGGGCCCTGCCCGAGCTCACCTTCGATGAGGGCGAGCGTGCGCTGGGCGCGCGACAGGACGCTCGTGAAGGCGACATCGAAGCGCAGGCCCGCATCCTTCAGGCGACGGCCGGCGGCGCGCGCCTCCTCGACGCCGAGCTCCGTCAGGTCTGGGTCGCGCCAGCCAGTGAAGAGGTTCTTGAGGTTCCATTCGCTCTGCCCGTGGCGGACGAGGACGAGGGTACGGGACATGGGCTTTGGCTCCCTTGGCTTGAGGACGGAGGAAAAGGATCAGAGACCGAGGACGTCGCGCATCGAGTAGAGGCCCGGCGGCTGGCTTCGCGCCCAGAGCGCGGCGCGCAGCGCCCCGCGCGCGAAGATCGCGCGGTCCTCGGCGTGGTGCTTCAGCGTGATGCGCTCGCCTTCGCCGGCCAGGATCACCTCGTGGTCGCCGACCACCGAGCCGCCGCGCAGCGTCGCGAAGCCGATCGCACCCGCCGGGCGCGCTCCGGTGTGGCCGTCGCGCACGCGCACCGACCGGTCGGCGAGATCGATCCCGCGCCCCGCCGCGGCCGCCTGACCGAGGAGGAGCGCGGTGCCGGAGGGCGCATCGACCTTGTGGCGGTGGTGCATTTCCAGGATCTCGAGATCGAAGGTGTCGGGCCCCAGCGCACGCGCCGCCTGCTCGACGAGCACCGACAGGAGATTGACCCCGAGGCTCATGTTGCCGGACTTGACGATCCGCGCGCCATCGCACCCCGCCACCGCGATCGCCGCATCGTCCTCGGTCGAGCAGCCCGTGGTGCCGATGACGTGCACCAGCCCGCGACGCGCCGTCTGAAGCGCCAGCGCCACGCTGGCGGCGGGCGCGGTGAAGTCGATCACGCCGTCGGCCTCGCGCAGCGCGGCCTCGAGGTCGTCCGACACGGGGACACCGAGCGCGGCGACCCCGGCGAGCGTGCCGGCATCCTCCCCGAGATGGGCCGAGCCCGGCCGCTCCACGGCGGCGGCGACCGCGAACTCCGGCGCCTCGGAGGCGAGACGCACCAGCGTCCTGCCCATGCGCCCGCCCGCCCCGAGGATCACCAGCCGCATCGCGTCCATCGCCCGTCTTCCCTTCAGTCCACCGTCTCGCCCGCGCCCGACTGGAGCGCGTGGAAGCGGGCATACAATCCGTTCGGCCGGCGGCTCAGCTCGGCATGGGTGCCGCCCTCCGCGATGCGGCCGCGATCAACGACGAGGATCTGGTCGGCTCCGACGATCGTCGAGAGGCGGTGCGCGACGACGAGGACGGTGCGACCGCGCATCGCCTCCTCCAGCGCCCGCTGAACCAGCACCTCGGAGCGCGAATCCAGCGCCGAGGTCGCCTCGTCCAGTACCAGGATCGGCGCGTCGCGCAGGAGCGCGCGGGCGATCGACAGGCGCTGGCGCTGGCCGCCCGACAATGTCGCGCCGCTCTCGCCGACCGGCGTCTCGTAGCCGAGCGGCTGGGCGAGGATGAACTCCTCGGCCTGCGCACGGCGCGCCGCCTCCTCCACTTCGGCGTCGGAGGCGGCCGGGCGCCCGAAACGGATGTTGTCGCGGATCGTGCCCTCGAAGAGGACCGGCTGCTGCGGGACGTAGGCAATCCTGGTGCGCAGCGAATGCTTGGTGACGGCGCGGATGTCCTGCCCGTCGATCGTGATGCGCCCGGCCGCCGGATCGTAAAAGCGCTCCAGAAGCGCCAGGACGGTCGACTTGCCGCCGCCGGAAGCGCCGACCAGCGCCGTGGTCCGCCCCGCCGGCGCGGTGAAGCCGATGCCGCGCAGGACGTCCTCGCCGCCGGGATAGCGGAAGCGCACGTCCTCGAACACGATCTCGCCGCGCGTGACCGTCAGAGCCTCGGCACCCGGAGCATCGGCCTGGCGCGGCGGCTCGTCGAGGATCTCGTAGATCATGCGCGCGTTGACCAGCGCCTTTTCGAGCTGCACCTGCAGGCGCGCGAGGCGCCGGGCGGGATCGTAGGCGAGAAGCAGCGCGGTGATGAAGGCGAACATCGCGCCCGGCGAATAGCCGTAGACGATCGAGCGGTAGCCCGACCAGGCGATCACGGCGGCGACCGCAAGGCCCGCCACGGTTTCGGTCACCGGCCCGGAACGCTCGGTGATGACGGCGATGCGGTTGGAGCGTTCCTCGGCCTGCCGGATCAGACCTTCGGTCCGCTCGCGCAGGAGCTCCTCCATCGTAAAGGCCTTCACGACCTGGATCCCTTGCGCGGTCTCCTGCATGGAGCCCAGCACCCGCGCGTTGAGGTCGACCGACTGGCGCGTCGCCTTGCGCAGCTTGCGCGAGAGGTTCGAGATCATGATCGCGATCGGCGGGCCGGCGGTCAGCGCGATCAGCGACAGGACCCAGTCCTGCCAGATCATCGCGCCGATCAGGAAGATCAGCGTCAGGAGGTCGCGCGCGATCGAGGTGACCGTGAGGTTCAGCGTCTCGCGCACGCCCGTCACGTTCTGGTTGATGCGCGCGGCGAGCTGGGCCGAGCGGTTCTCGCCGTAGAAGTCGACCGAAAGCTCGGTGAGGTGCCGGAACAGGCGGCGCTGGTAGCGCGCCACGATGTCGTTGCCGATGCGCGCGAGAACGACGCCCTGCCCGTAGGAGGCAAGCCCCCGCACGAGGAACGACAGGAACACGGCGAAGGGCAGCGAGAAGAGGACCGCGCGGTTGCCCTCGACGAAGATCTCGTCGATCACGTCGCGCATGATCCAGGCGAGGAAGGCCGTCGACAGCGCCACCAGCACAAGGCAGACGCTCGCGAAGGCATAGCCGCGGATGTGCTCGCGCCCGTTCTCGGCAAAGATGCGCCTGAGAAGCCGCAGCGCTTCGCCGCGCTCGGCCCCGTCGGACAGGGACAGGCTCTTCTTGGTTCCGATCAACGCCACCAACCTCGTTCGGCGGCTCTATAGCGCGTCGGCGGCGGGATGCCTACGGGGCTCGCGGTGCGGCCGCCTCACCCCACCCAGCGCCGGCCGGCGGTCTCGAGCCCGTAGCCCTGCGGGCTGCGGGCATAGGCGGCGAGCCCGACGAGCGCGGCGAGCGGCTGCGTGATGACGAAGAGCGGGATGTCGCGCATCAGCGCCTCGTGCGGCGCCTTGTCGTCGAAGGCGGCGCGCATCTCGGGCGCATGGACGATCGGGATGATGCGCTGGAAGATGCCGCCGGCGATGTAGACCCCGCCGCGCGCCATGAAGAGAAGCGCGAGATCGCCCGCGAGGCGGCCGAGATATGCGGCGAAGAGCTGCACCGCCTCGCCCGACTGCCCGTCGCGCCCGTTGAGCGCGGCCTCGGTCACGGAGGCGGGCGTCGGATGCGTCGGCTCGACCCCGTCGGCCGAGCAGATCGCGCGGTAGAGGTTGACGAGGCCGCGGCCGGACAGGATCTGCTCGCCCGAGATGCGCCCGGCGATGGTCTCCAGATGCGGCCAGATCTCGCGGTCGCGCGCCGTCCGCGCGCCCAGATCGACATGGCCGCCCTCGCCCGCCACCGGGATCCACATGCCGCGGGCGTGGACGAGTGCGCCGACGCCGAGCCCCGTGCCGGGGCCGACCACGACGCGGCTCGCGCCCTCGCGCACCGTGCCGCCGCCGATCGCCTGCCGGCCGCTCTCGGGCAGCGCCGAGACGGCGAGCGCCTGCGCCTCGAAATCGTTGAGGACGAGCACCTCGCTGAAGCCGAGATCGGCGATCAGCGTGCGCGGGCGCACCACCCAGGGGCAGTTGGTGAGGTCGATCTCGTCGCCGTCCACCGGGCCGGCGATGGCCAGCACCGCCGTCGCCGGGCGCTCAGTGGTGTTGCGGAAGACGGCGGCACGGATGGCGTCGTCGATATTGGGAAAGTCCGCGGTCTGAACGATCGGGAAGGTCTCGGGCTCGGCTCGCGCGTCGCGCAGGAGCGCGAAGCGCGCATTGGTGCCGCCGATGTCGCCGATCAGGATCGGAAACCGGAGACCGTCGGTGCCCTCGCTCGCCGAACCCATGGAAACCCTCCGTCTCGCCTTCTGGAGCCTCGCGCCATAGCATCCGGCGCCATCCGGCAAAAGGCCGCCGGGAGCCCGTTTTGCCGGGACCGGCCGCTCAGCCGGCCGGGCGCATGCGCGGCATGGCGAAGCCCTCGTCGTCCGGCACCGCGGCGGGCGGAACCGGGGCGGCCGAGGCGCGTGGCGCCGGCTCGGGCGCCATCGGCGCGTTGCCGTCGACGTCGTCGGCCATCGCAGGGGCCGCAGCCGCCACGGGCGCGGCCCGCACCGGCGCGGCGGCCCGCGCGCCCGCGGCGTCCGGCTGCTTCAGGACGGCCGCGCAGGCGCGCGGCAGCGCCGACAGGAAGATCGGAGGCGGCTTCTTGTAGGGCTTGGCGCTCGGCTTGGGCGGCTGCAGCGCCACGTCGAACCACCAGTCCAGCTTGTCGCAGCCGTCGCCCTTCACGGTCGGCTCCTGCGGCTGGCAGTTGGGCGAGCCGGGCTGGCACACCATGCGCACGTGGAAGTGGTAGTCGTGGCCGTACATCGGCCGCACCTTGTTCAGCCAGGCCCGGTCGCGGCCGGCCGTCTTGCAGAGCTGCTCTTTGATGCCGGGATGCACGAAGATCCGCTCGACCTCCGGCTCGGTAGCCGCGGTACGGATGAGCTTCATCATCTCGGGCCGCCAGCGCTTCAGGTCGATGTGGCGGGTGCGCGGGTCGATGACGGAGGGCAACGGCATGTGGTCGCGCTCGTCGTCCGTCAGCCGGCGGTTCGGCATCTCGGTGAGGTAGATGTCGGCGTCGAGGCCGATCTGGTGCGAGGCGTGGCCGTCCTTCATCGGGCCGCCGCGCGGCTGCGCCATGTCGCCGAACAGGAGGCCGCGCCAGTTGGCCTCGCGCCGGGCGTCCACCGACAGGCGCTGCAGGAGCTTGATCAGGGCGGGATGGGCATAGGCGCGGTCGCGCGAGGGCTTCATCACCTGCCAGGTCGGCCCGTCCTTCGGCATCGCCATGCCGCCGGCCAGACACCCCTTGGAATAGAAGCCGATGCTCTGCGGCGGCGCGGCCGAGGGAAAGTGCTCGGCCGAGAACAGGTCCTTCGCGGGGGTCTCGGCCCGCGCCGCGCCCGCGAGTGCCAACCCAAGCGCCAGCCCCAGTCCGACCGCTCGTCCCAGCTTCATCGATCCCGCCATGCGCACAGCCCTTCCGTTCGGCTGCGATCAGCCCGACAGATCGGCCGAAACTAAGGCCGGCGCTTGGCCTGGAGCTTGCGCGGGGATGGCGCGGATCAGACGGGAACCGCCGCGCCCGCCTCGGCGGAGGCGTAGAACGCGTCGATCACCCGCTGGTTGAGCACCGATTCCTCCAGCGTGAACAGCGTCTCGCCCGAGCCGGCGACCGCGCGCGCAAAGGCCTCGGCCTGCAGCCGGTACTGATCGACGCCGCCGAAGCGCACGGTCTCGGCATGGGCGTGCCCGCGGTCGTGGCAGTGCACGGCGGCCTGCGCGTAGAGCCCGGCGTTGAAGGGGGCGTCGACCTCGATGAAGCCCTCGGTGCCGTGGAACACCAGGGTCTGGCGCGCGGCGAGCTGCGTCGCGACGTAGAAGCTGAGGCGGAAGCCCTCGAACTCGACCTCGCACTCGGCGAGGATGTCGGTGCCGAAGCGCGTGTCGCGCTCGATCCGCGCGCGCGCCGCCCGGCCCTCGAGGCCGGTGACGAGGCGCGTCGCGACCACCGGATAGACGCCGATGTCGGGCAGTGCGCCGCCGCCGAGATCGAGCTGGTTGCGCATGTTGCCGGGGTCGTCGTTGAAGTAGGAGAACGCGCCCTGCACGTGGCGCAGGCGCCCGATCCGGCCGGCCGCGATCCATTCACGGACCTTCGCCCATTGCGGATGGTGGCGCACCATGAAGGCCTCGGCGACCGTCACGCCCGCCCGGTCGCGCGCGGCGATCACGGGGGCGATGTCGGCCGCGCGCAGTGCCAGCGGCTTCTCGACGAGGACATGCTTGCCCGCGTCCGCCGCCTTCACCGCCCATTCCACGTGTTGCGCGGTCGGCAGCGGCACATAGACCGCGTCGATGTCGGGCGAGGCCAGAAGCGCCTCGTAGGAGCCGAAGGCGCGCGGCGCGCCGAAGTGACGGGCGAGCTCGCGCGCCCGCGCCTCGTCACGGCTGGCGATGCCCTCCACGACGCAGCCCTCCGCCTTCAGGAGCGCCGGTATGACGTGCTCGCGCGCGATCTTCGCACCCGACAGAATTCCCCAACGCAGCATGCGTCCCCTCCCCCTTGTCGCTTCTTCCCGTCCGGTCAGGCGCGCAGGCGCCCGCCGGTCGCCTTCTCCACCGCCGCGACGATCTTCTTCGAGGCCGCCTCGAGATCCTCGTCGGTCAGGGTCTTCTCGGCCGGGTTCAGCGTGACCTCGATCGCGACCGACTTGGCGTCGGGCCCGAGCGCCGCGCCCTCGAACACGTCGAAGAGGCGGACCTCGCCGATCAGCTTGCGATCGGCGCCCTCCGCGGCCCGTATCAGCTTGATCGCCTCGACCCCGCGATCCACCACGAAGGCGAAGTCGCGCTTCACCGGCTGGAAGGCCGAAAGCTGCAGCACGGGCTTGGTGCGCGTGGCCTTGCGCTTGCCCTCCGGCGCCTCGTCGAGGAACACCTCGAAGCCGGCGACCGAACCGGTGACGCCCAGAGCCTTGAGGGCGCGCGGATGGAACTCGCCGAACTCGGCCAGCACCGTCTTGGGCCCGAGCTTGATGCGTCCCGAGCGGCCCGGGTGATACCAGGGGCTTGCGGGCGTCTCGAACTGCAGCCGCTCGACCGGCACGCCGACGGCTTCGAGGACGGCCAGCGCGTCGGCCTTGGCGTCGAAGACGCCGACCGCCGCGGCGTTACCCGCCCAGTCGCGGCCCGCGCCGGCATGGCCTGCCGTGCCCCGGCGCACGCCGCCGGCCACGCGCCGCTGCCCGTCCGGCTCGTCGGAGCGGTAGATCGAGGCGACCTCGAAGAGCGCGAGATCGCCGTAGCCCCGCTGCGCGTTGCGCTGCGCCGCTTGCAGGAGGTTCGGTAGGAGCGACGGGCGCATGTCGGACAGATCGGCCGCGATGGGGTTCTCGAGGCTGAGGTGCGCCTCGCCGCCGCCGAAGGCCTTCGCCGCCTCGGCCGAGACGAAGGAATAGGTGACGGCCTCCGCCAGCCCGCGGGCGGCGAGCGTCCGGCGCGCCGCGCGGTCGCGAACCTGCCGCGATGTCAGCACGCGGCCGTTGACGCCGGCAATCGCGGGCAGCGGCTGCGGCGCGATGTTGTCGACGCCGACGAGGCGCATGACCTCCTCCACGAGGTCGGCCTTGCCCTCGATGTCCGGACGCCAGGACGGAGCGACGACGAGGGCATGGTCGGGCCGCTCGTCGACCTCGAACCCGAGCCGCGTCAGGATCTCGACCTGGCGGGCGGGCTCGACGGTGAGGCCGGTCAGGCGCTCGACTTCGGAGAAGGGGAAACGGATGGCGTCGCGCGTCTCGATGCGGGCCGGCGTCAGGGCGACCTCGCTCGGGGTACCGCCGCACAGGTCCATCACGAGGCGCGTCGCGAGCTCCAGCCCCGGCTCCATGAAGGCCGGGTCGACGCCGCGCTCGAAGCGGTAGCGCGCATCGGTGATGATGCCGAGCGCGCGGCCGGCGCGGGCGATCGCCAGCGGCTCCCACAGCGCCGATTCGATGAGGACGTCGGTGGTGCCCTCATCGCAGCCCGAATGCTCGCCGCCCATGATGCCGGCGATCGATTCCGCGCCCCGGTCGTCGGCGATCACGCAGACCTTGGGGTTCAGCGTATGCGTGCGCCCGTCGAGGCCGAGGATTTCCTCGCCCTCCGCCGCCTGCCGGACCACAAGGTCGCCCGCGACCTTCTTCGCGTCGAAGACGTGGAGCGGACGGCCCCGGTCGAAGGTGACGTAATTGGTGATGTCGACGAGCGCGTTGATCGGGCGAAGGCCGATCGCCTTCAGCCGCTTCTGCATCCACTCCGGCGACGGACCGTTCTGCACCCCCGACACGCGGCGCAGCGCAAAGCCAAGGCAGGTCTCGCTCTCGACCCGGACCGTCACCGGGCAGGCGCCCTCGCCCGCAACCGGCTCGACCGCGCCGCCCTTCAGCGTGCCGAGGCCCGACGCCGCGAGATCGCGCGCGATGCCATGGACGCTCGTCGCGTCCGGCCGGTTGGGCGTCAGGTTGATCTCGATGACCGGGTCGGCGAGGCCGGCATAGTCGGCAAAGGCCGTGCCGACCGGCGCGTCGCCCGGCAGATCGATGATGCCGTTGTGCTCGTCCGACAGCTCGAGCTCGCGCTCCGAGCACATCATGCCGAAGCTTTCGATGCCGCGGATCTTACCGATGCCGAGCGTCACGTCGAGGCCGGGCACATAGGTGCCGGGCAGGCCGAGAACGCCGACGAGGCCGGCGCGCGCGTTCGGCGCGCCGCAAACCACCTGCAGCGGCTTGCCCTCGTTGACGGCGGGCCCGGCAACGACGGTCAGCACCTGCAGCTTGTCGGCGTCGGGATGGCGGCGCGCGTCGAGCACGCGGGCGATCGTGAAGGCGCGCATGGCGGCCTTGTCGTCGAGCGATTCCACCTCGAGGCCGATCGCGGTGAGGCGCTCGGTGATCTCGGCGAGGGTGGCGTCGGTGTCGAGGTGA
>NZ_CAJYIU010000006.1 GCF_913775355.1 uncultured Aureimonas sp. | reverse complement strand
GCAATCCCGGGACCCCGAAGCTTGCGCAGTTCATGCGCTCCGACATCAGGTAGGCCATCCATGCCCACAGAACTCCTGCAGCTCTGCCCGCTCATGCCTGCCTTGGAGAAGGCGCTCGCCGAGCGGTTCATCGTTCATCGCTTCTTCGAGGTGGCCGACGCCGATGCGTTCCTTGCCGAGAATGCATCCCGTGTTCGCGGCGTCGTCACCGGCGGGCACATCGGCATTTCGGCCGAGCTTGCCGCGCGCCTTCCGGCGCTCGAGATCGTCGCCATCAACGGCGTCGGTTTCGACAAGGTCGATCTCGCCGAGGCGAAGCGGCGAGGGGTGCGCGTTTCCAACACGCCCGACGTCCTGACCGAGGACGTCGCCGATCTCGCGATCGGCCTCATCGTCTCAGCGCTCCGCCAGATTCCGCGCGGCGACGGCCATGTGCGCGCCGGTCGCTGGCCGTCGGGCGACTTGGCCCTCGGCTCGAAGGTCTCGCGCCGCCGCTACGGGATCTTCGGTTTCGGGCGGATCGGCCAGGCTATCGCGCGTCGGCTCGAAGGGTTCGATGCAGAACTCGCCTATGCCAGCCGTTCGCCGGTCGAGACCGCCGTGCGCGCCGTCGGGAGCCTCCATGAACTCGCGGCCTGGAGCGACGTCCTGGTCATCGCGGCCTCGGCTTCCCCGGAAACGCGCAACGTCGTGGATGCCGGCGTTCTCGATGCGCTGGGCACGAAAGGCGTTCTCGTCAACGTCGCACGCGGATCGCTGGTCGACGAGGCGGCGCTTCTCGACGCGCTGGAGGCCGGGCGCATCGCCGGCGCCGCGCTCGATGTCTTCGCCGACGAGCCGCGTGTGCCCGAGCGCTTCTTCTCCCTGCCCAACGTCGTCCTCACCCCGCATATGGCGAGCGCCACGCATGAGACGCGCCAAGCGATGGCGGATCTCGTGCTCGCCAATCTCGACGCCCACTTTGCCGGACGCGAAATGCCGACGGCGCTCGTTTGAGTGGGCCGGCTCGCGCGGCCTCGAACGGGGCGTCCGTCGTCGTCGTGAGGGCGTGTGCGGTTCGGGCAAGACCACGTCGGGGCCGGCGCTGGCGGGCCGGCATGGGTTCCGCTTCCTCGATGCCGACGATGTCCACCTGGCCCGGAACGTCGCGAAGATGCGCGCGGGCTTGCCGCTCGACGCCGCCGACCGGGCGCCGTGGCTTAAGTGGCTGGCGGGGCTTCTCGCCGGAGCGGAGGCACCGACGACGCCGGCCTGTTCCGCGCTGGAGGCGCGCGACCGGGAAACGCTGGCGTCGCGATGCCCGCAGGCGCTTTCCGTGCATCACGCCGGATCGCGCGTCCTCACCGGAGCCCGCCTTTCGGCCCGCACCGACCACTACATGCCGGCCTCGCTTCCGGAGAGCCAGGTGACCGCGCTGGAGGCGCCCGGCGAGGCGGCGCATCCCTGACCCTGCGTTGCGACCAGCCCGTCGACCTGCTGTGCGCCGCCGTTCTTTCGATTGGGCGACCTGATGGGAGCAGGCCGGGCGTGCCGCGGGCCACGCCATCGCGCTGCGATGGCCTGCGCGCAGCCGCCGCTCGCCTCAGGAAAGGGGGGCGAGACGAACGGACCGGTCTCCAGCGAGCCTTCCGTCTCATCCGTTCCTCCGACGGTGAATCGGGCGCCGCTGGAGCGAGGCACAGGCGAAACTGTCAGGGACACTTTCCGTTTCGCCGGTTTCCCGTCGTGATGATGCTGAATGGCGAGGCACAATGGAGCCCGGCCCGACGACCTCACCTCGCGGACGGGCGTCGTCCGGCGAAGGCGTCGGCGACGAGCGTCCGCAGCGTGTCCCGTTCGAGCGGGGCCGGGTTCCAGTAGGGGTTGGCCAGCACGAGGTCCGGCACGTCGTCGATCGCCCTCTCGGGCAGGCCGAAGGATTGGAGCGCCATCTTGGCGCCGAGCCGCTCGGCGAGATCGAAGGTCGCGGCCGCCGGATCGTCCGTGCGCAGGGCACGCCGCAGCGCCTGCATCGCCTCCGGCGCGGCGCCGGCATTGTAGGCGATCGCGTGCGGCAGCACCGCCGTATGCGTCTCGGCGTGCGGCAGGTTGTAGGTGCCGCCCAGCGTGTGGCAGATCTTGTGGTGGAGCGCCATGCCGACGCTGCCGAGGCAGACGCCGCAGAGCCAGGCCCCGAACAGGGCATCCGACCGGGCCTCGCGATCGTCCGGGTGCCGGTGGATCGCGGGCAGGGCCATGCCTAGGCTTTCGACCGCGCGCTCGGCCATCATCGAGATGATCGGGTTCGCCTCGCGGGCATAGAGCGCCTCGACCGCATGGGCGATGGCGTTCATGCCGCTGGTGACCGACATCGCGACGGGAAGCGTCAGCGTGAGGTCGACGTCGTAGATGACGACCTCGGGCAGGATTCTCGGATCGGATTTCGTGACCTTGCGGCCGTTCTCGGTCTCGCCGAGGATCGGCGTCATCTCGGAGCCGGCATAGGTCGTCGGGGCGACGATCTGCGGCAGGTCGGTGCGCAGCGCGATGGCCTTGGCGAGCCCCGTGGTCGAGCCGCCGCCGACCGCCACCAGCCCGTCGATGCCGTTGGCCGTGACGACATTCATGGCCCTTGCGGTGACGTCGTTCGGAGTGTGCATCCGGGCGCCGGCGAAGACGCCGGCCGCCCGCGCCCCGATGCGCCCGGCGATGCGATGCGCGTCGGCTTCCTGCTCGAGCGTCGCCACCACGAGCACACGCGACAGGCCGAGGCGCTCGACCTCTTCCGGCAGCCGCGCGAGCGTGCCGGAGCCGAAGATCACGCGGGCCGGGTGGGCGTTGTAGACGAAGTCACGCATCGTGGCGGCCCTTGTCGGCGTCATCGGACCTTTCCTCGGAGCGGGCGAGCACGAAGGTCCAGTCCACTTTCGTGAAGGGATTGGGGAAGCCGAGTTCGGCGGCCCGTGCCGCGTCGTCGACCGTCTGGAAGTCGGCGATGAGGTCGGCCTTCACGCCGAACACCGCGTCGGTGTGCAGATACGGGCAGTCCGGCGTGAAGAGGTGTGTCGTCACCTCTTCGAACCCCGGCGCGCCCACGATGAAATGGATATGGGCGGGACGGTAGGGGTGGCGGCCGAGGGCGCCCAGCAACTGGCCGACCGGGCCGTCGGCCGGGATCGGGTAGAAGCGCGGCTTGACCGAGCGGAACCAGAACTCGCCGTCGAGGCCCGAGGTGAAGACGCCGCGCAGGTTGAAGTCCGGCTGCACGCCCTGCTGCTGCACGTCGTAGAAGCCCTCGTCGTTGGCCTGCCAGACGTCGAGCGTGGCACCCGCGATCGGGCGCCCGTCCGTGTCGACGACGCGCCCGGTCACGAGCAGCTTCTCGCCCTTGCCGTCGAGACAGATGTCGTGGCCGTTCTCGTAGTGCGGGGCGTTGGAGACGTGGAAGGGACCGAGCACCGTCGTCTCGGTGGCGCCGCGCGGCTTGCGGTTGTCGATCGCATCGACCAGCATCGAGACGCCGAGGATGTCGGACAGGAGGATCCATTCCTGCCGCCAGTCGCTCGTGATGTGACCGGTCGCGGTGAGGAACTCGATCACCCGCATCCATTCGGCGTTGGACGGCTCGACCTCCTTCACGAAGGCATGGAGGTGGCGCACCGCGCTGTCCATCACGGTCTTCAGCCGCTCGTCCCGGGCATCCCGGTTGCGCGCGATGACGACCTCGGCGGAGTTCTCCTCCGTGAAGTAGCCGTCGCCGGCGGTCGGATCGGTTGCGTCGGTCATCGCGTCTCCTTCGACGGGACCGCCGGCCGGGCCGGGCGGCTCCCGTTTCGTCATCGAGCTTCGTGGAAGACGGTCAGGCCGCGAGCAGCGTGACCTTGATGCAGGCCTGCGGGTCGGCGCCGAGGCGGAAGGCCTCGACGGCTTCCGTCAGCGCGAACTCGTGCGTCTGGATCGGCGACAGGTCGAGCCCAGTGCGCTCCAGGAAGCGGATCGCAGCCGGCCAGACGCCGGGCGAGCCGATGCAGCCCTTCACCTCGAGGTTCTTCATCTGGATCAGGCCGAGGTTCACCGACACCTTGCGCCCGATGTTGATGCCGACCATCGACACGCGGCCTTCCTCGCGCGCGAATTCGAAGGTCGCGGCGAGCGAGGCGTCGTGACCGGCCGCCTCGATGACGAGATCGGCACCCCGGCCGCCGGTCAGCTGCATCACGCGCTCGACCGCGCCGCCGTCGGACGGGTCGAGGGCCTGGTCGGCGCCGAGGGCGAGCGCCACCTCGCGCCGCTTGGCGATGGGATCGACCACGATGACCCGTGCGCCCATGCCGATCGCCGCTGCCGCCGAGACGAGACCGATCGTGCCGCCACCCGAGACCACGACCGTCTCGCTGGCATTGGTGCCGCCCGAACGCTGGACGGCGTAGAAGCCGCAGGTGAAGGGTTCGATCAGCGAGGCCTTCTTGTCGTCGACGGCGTCGGGCAGCTTGTGCAGCCATTCCGGATTGACGTTGAAGTATTCCCGGTCGGCGCCGCTCAAGGAGAAGCCGAAGTGGTGAAGCCGTTCGGGCGTGCGAACCACGCATTCGCCCACCACCCGGTCGCCGACCGCAAAGCCCTTCACGTCGCGGCCGACCTCGACGATCTCGCCCGCCCATTCGTGGCCAGGCGTCACCGGATAGGAGATCGGGATGATGTAGCGGCCGGCGAGGAGCTCGTAGTCGGAGTGGCAGATGCCGACGGCGCGCGTCCTCACCAAGACCTCGGTCGGGGCGATCCGCGGCATCTCGACGTCGGCGACGACGGGCTTCTCAGGGGCTTCGAAGATCAGGGCTTTCATGGCGTGTCTCTCCCGGGACGCGGTTAGTGGACAGCTTCCACGGCGCCATGTTCCGCCGAGCGGACGATGGCTTCCAGAAGCGCGATATTGGCGATCATCTCCTCGCCGGTAATCGGATAGGGCGCCTCGCCCCGGACCGCGCGGGCAAAGGCGCGCAGGTTGTCGCGCACCGGCTCGGCGGCGCCGACCTCGGCCACCGTGATCGGCGAGCCCGTCGAGGCTCGCGTGACGATCCAGCCGCTCGGCGCCTCGACATGGGTCTTGTCGCGCACCTCGATCCAGCCCTTGGTGCCGAAGACGGCGAAGCGCGAGACGAAAGGCGTGGCGAGCGTCGCCGAGACATAGGCCGAGCCGCCGCCCCGGAAGCGCACATGCGCGCTCATCGTGTCGCCCTGCGGGATGCTCGACGCGAGATTCTCGCAGGACACGCGGACGTCGGACGCCGGGCCCATCAGCTTCACGGCGAGATCCGTCAGGTGGATGCCGGTCGCCGTCATGCCGCCGGCGGGCGCCTGGTCCGCCTTCAGCCGCCAGTTCTCGGCCGGCAGCGACAGGAACTTGTCGTGGCTGAAATTGGCCTCGATCTGAAGGATGCGGCCGAGACCGTCCTCGCGCGCGAGATCGAGGATCTCGGCGATCGGCGGCTCGAAGCGGCGCTCGTGGCCCATGCCGAGCACGAGCCCGGCGTCGGTGCAGAGCCGGACGGCCTTTTCCGCGCCGGCCTTCGTGAGCGCCAGCGGCTTCTCGCAGAAGACGTGCTTGCCGGCCGCGACGCAGGCCTCGATCTGCGCCTCGTGCAGCGCGTGCGGGGTCGCGAGGATCACGGCTTCGACGGCGGGGTCGGCGAGCGCGGTCTCGAGATCGGCCGAGAAGGCCATGCCGTATTGTGCGGCGAACTCCGCCGCCTCCGGCGCGGGGTCGACCGCGCGCACGAGCTTCAGTCCGGCATCGCCGCCCGACATCAGGCGGGTCATCTTGCGGCCCCACCATCCGAGGCCGACGATCGCTGTCTTGACGGGTTCCATCGTGGCGGCTCCTAGCGGTTGTCGACGCGCTTGAGGAACGGGTGGATCTCCACCTTTTCCCAGATGCCGGCCCGGTTGAAGGGATCGGCGGCGTTGAAGGCGAGGACCTCGTCCTTGCTGTCGGCTTCGAGGAGGAAGAGCGAGCCGATCATGGTCTCGTTGTCGTCGGCCACCAGCGGCCCCGAGATGACGCTCCTGACGGAGGCGGACGCGAGATAGGCCTTGTGCGCGTCGTAGTGCGCGAGGCGGTCCTGGACGGCGTTCGGCCGGTCGAGGCAATGGACGATGAAGTGCATGACAGGGGTCCGTTTGCGACTGGGGAGGATCAGGCGGCCGAGTAGCCGCCGTCGACCATGAGAAGTTGCGCGGTGATGCCGCTCGCCGCGTCCGAGAGCAGGAAGGCGACGGCGCTTGCGATCTCGTCCGGCGAGACGAGGCGGCCGATCGGCTGATCGTCCATCCAGCGGGCCATGATCTCGGGCTGCTTGATGCCGACCTCCGCCAGCATGACCGTGTCGGTGTAGCCGGGGCCGACGGCGTTCACGCGAACGCCCCGCTTTGCCCATTCGACGCCGAGAACGCGGCACATGTGCGCGACGCCGGCCTTCGACACGTCGTAGCCGACGTGCAGCTCCGGCCGGACCACCTTGACGCCCGCGATCGAGGACGTCGCGACGATTGCGCCGCGTCCGCGCTCCAACATGTTCGCGGCGAAGGCGCGGATGGTGAAGTAGACGCCGTCGAGGTTGATGCGCATGACGCGCTGCCAGTCCTCGTCCGAGTGATCGGCGCCCGGCCGCTCGTAGGCCATGCCGGCATTGGCGAAGAGGAGATCGACCCGGCCGTGCCGCGACAGGATTTCGTCGCGCGCGGCGTCGATGGACCGGGAATCCGTCACGTCGAAGGCGATCCAGTCGGCGCTAAGGCCCTCGTTCGCAAGGTCCTCTGCGACGGATCGCACCGCCTCGTCCCGGTCGGCCGCGACGACGGTCGCCCCGAGCCGGGCGAGCTCGCGACAGGTCGCGCGGCCGATGCCGCCGGCGCCGCCGGTGACGACGACGATGCGCTCGTCGAGACGGAGCCTGTCCGCCGCGCTCACGCCGAGCCTCCCATCTCCACGAGGATCTTCATGTTGCGGCCCGTCGGGTCGAGCAGCGCCTCGAAGCCCTTGTCGACGACCTCGTCCGGGCGGATCGTCGCGGTGACGATCTTCTCGACCGGGAAGCTGCCGCTCTCGATCATCGCGGCGACGCGCGGCCAGATGTCGGTCGGATAGCACCACGTCGCCTCGACCGTGATGTCCTTCAGCGCCCAGAGCATCGCATCGACGGAGGCGCGCCTGATGTGCAGCCCGACCTGGACGACGGTGCCCCGACGGCGAACGGCATCGACGCAGAGATTGAGCGAGGCCTCGGCGCCGACGCATTCGAGCGCGACGTCGACGCCGACCCCGTCCTCCGTCGCAGCGCGGATCGCGGCCGGAATGTCCTCACCCGAGCGCGGATCGAAGACGACCGCCTCCGGCACCAATTCCTTCGCCAGCGCCCGCCGGTTCGGGTTGGGCTCGGAGACAAAGATCGGCGCGGCGCCCGCCGCCTTGACCGCCAGAAGCGTCAGCGCGCCGATGGGCCCGATCCCCGAGACGAGGACGCTCGATCCTGCCTCCACCCGGCCGCGGTCAACGCCGTAGAGCGCGACGGCGGCCGGCTCGATCATGGCCGCCTGGACGTCGGTCAGCCCTTCGGAGACCTTGAAGACGTTGTAGCCGTTGAGGACCGCCCGTTCCCCGAGCCCGCCCCATGCCCAGGACAGGCCGACGCAGGCCATCTTCTCGCTGAGATGATAGAGGCCGCGACGACCGTAATAGTCGTCCCGCGGCGAGATCAACGGCTGGATGGAAACCTTGTCGCCGGGCGCGACATGGCTGATCTCGCTGCCGACCTTGAGGACGCGGGCGGAGAACTCGTGGCCGAGGATCTGCGGCAGCGTGGCGCCGGAATAGACGTGCGGCTGGATCGGGGTCACGATCGGCCCCGCCACGTATTCATGCAGGTCCGTTCCGCAGATGCCGCACACCAGCGGCTCGACGAGGACCTCGTCGGGCGCGAGGTCTTCGGAAGGCGCCGGGACGTCCTCCAGCCGGATGTCGCGCTGGGCGTGATAGCGGACAGCTTTCATGACACGCTCCCCCTTACTGTGCCGTGTAGCCGCCGTCGCAGACGAGGCTGGCGCCCGTCACGAAACGGGATTCGTCGGAGGCGAGGAAGAGCACGCAGTTGGCGATGTCGACTGGCTCGGCCAGCGGCAGAACGTGCTTGGCGGACATCATCTCGAGGTAGTGGTCGAGGCCGCCCGGATAGGTCTCCCCGGCCTTCATGAAGAGCGGGGTCTTGGTCGAGCCGGGATGCACCGCGTTGACGCGAATGCCGTGCTGGCCGTAGCAGATCGCGTCCGTCTTGGTCATCGCGAGCACCGCGCCCTTGGTGGCGTGGTAGGGCGGCAGGTCGTCGTTGCCGATGAGGCCGTAGATCGACGAGAAGTTGACGATCGAGCCGCGCTTCCTCTCCATCATCGCGCGCACGGCATGCTTGGTGCAGAGGAAGACGCCGCGCACGTTGACGGCGAAGATGCGGTCCCAGTCCTCGACCGCCACCTCGTGCGCCAGCTTGTTGACGCCGGTGATGGCCGCATTGTTGACCAGCACGTCGAGCGTGCCCCACTGCGAGACGACGGCGCCGACGGCACTCTCGACATCGCTCTCCTTCGACACGTCGCAGCGGTGGAACTCGGCTTGCGCGCCTGTCCTGCGGATCGTCTCCACGGTCTCGCGTCCCGCATCCTCGACCACGTCGAACACGGCGACGCGCGCGCCCTCTTCGGCAAAGCGGTGGCACGTCGCCTCGCCGATGCCGGTGCCGCCACCGGTGACTATCGCCACCTTTCCTTCGAGCCGTGCCATGATGTCCTCCCGTTCGATTGCGTCTATGTCTTGAGGGCTCGCGCAGAGCCGGACCCGTTCCGGGGTCAGGTGAGAACCATCCCGCCGTCGATCATCACCGTCTGGCCGGTCATGGTGTCGGAGGCGGGGGAGGCGAGGAACGCCGTGGTTCCGACGATGTCGGCGGGCGTCGAAGGCCGGCCGATGAGGATCGACTGCGAGAACTCGTTGATCGCCTGCGAGGGCGTCTCGGTCAGGCCGTGGTCCATGAACTCGCGGTCGAGCTGTTGCCAGAGCTCGGTGGCCACGACGCCCGGCGCGAAGGCGTTGACCGTGATGCGGTGCTCGGCGAGCGCGCGGGCTGCAGCCTGCGTGAGCGCCACGACGGCGAACTTCGAGGCGCAGTAGTGGGCAAAGAGCGGGTAGCCCTGCTTGCCCGCGATCGAGGCGGTGTTGACGATCTTGCCGCCGCCACCCTGGCTGATCATCTGCCGGGCGGCTTCCTGCGTGCCGAGGAGGACGCCGCGCCCGTTCACCGCCATGATGCGGTCGAAGTCGGCCTCGCTCACCTCCATGAAGGGGCAGGTCTGGCTGATGCCGGCATTGTTGAAGAGAACGTCGAGCCGGCCGAACTCGGCGACCGTCCGCTCCACCATGGCGCTCACGCTGTCGCGCCGCGACACGTCGACGTCGATTCCGATCGCGGCGCCGCCATCGCTGCGGATGGCGTCCGCGACCGCTTCCGCGCGGGCCCCGTCGAGATCGGCCACCGCGACTCTTGCGCCCCTGGCCGCGAGATCGCGGGCGATGGCCTCGCCGATGCCGCGCCCGGCGCCGGTGACGATGATGCTGCGGCCGTCGAGAGAGTGTGTCATGTCCGTTGCTCCCTTCAGCGCCCGCGCTTCACGTAGAAGCTGGCGGCCACGATGATCACGACGCCCTTCAGGATGATCTGCATCTGCACGGGCAGGCCGAGCATCACGACGAGGTTGGAGATCGCGACGAGGATGGCCGCCCCGGTGAGGGCGCCGGCGACCGTCCCCTTACCGCCCGAGAGCGCGATGCCGCCGACCACGGCCGCCACGATCGAGTCGAGTTCGAAACCACGGCCGACGAAGTTGTCGACGACCCCGACGAAGCCGGCGAGCACCAGCCCCGCGAGCGCCGCGCAGGCCCCGCTGACGACGTAGGCGAGGAGGGTGACGAGGTCGGAGCGGATGCCGACGAGATGGGCGGTGACGGGATTGCCGCCGGTGATGAAGACGCGTCGGCCGAAGGCGCTGCGGTGAAGCGCGACGGCCGCGAGGATCGCCACGGCGACGAGGAAGAAGATGTTGTAGGGAACGCCGTTGAAGGTGCCGGCGCCGATCGTGCGGAAGAGGGGCGGCACGTTCCCCGAGGGCGCGCCTTGCGTCCAGGCCGTGCGCGCGCCCTGCAGCACGATCATCGTGGCGAGCGTCGCGAGGAACGGCGACACGCGGCGGCGCGTCACGAGAAGGCCGTTGACGAGGCCGACCGCCATCCCGATCGCGATCGCGGTGGCGAAGACGAAGGGCACGTCGGCGTTGACGCCGTTGAAGGCGGTGGCGGTGACGGCGGCCGTCGCCATGACCGAGGCGACCGACAGGTCGAGGCCGCGCACCAGGATCACGAAGGTCTGGCCGATCACCACGATGCCGAGCGGGGCGAACTGCAGCAGCATGTTCGAGACGTTGGCACCCGACAGGAAGCCCGGTGCCGCCGCCCCGCCGACCGCGAGGACGAGAAGCAGGAAGATCAGGATGCCGTAGCGCGATAGGTGCCGCCGGAAGGGCGCGGGCGCCAGGGCCGCGTCGAGGGGCTTCACCAAGGTGGTCCGTGCCTCGCTCATGCCAGCCCCCGCTGCTTTTCGACGTAGACCGACACGGCCAGGATGATGACGAGACCCTGAACGACGAGCTGGTAGTGGCTCGAGATGTCGAGGAAGTTCAGCATGTTGTTGAGAAGTGAGACGAGGTAGACGCCGAGCAGCGTGCCGATCACCCCGCCGCGCCCACCCGTCAGCATCGTGCCGCCGACGACGACCGGCGTGATCGAGGCGAGCGTGTAGTTGGCGCCGGTGTAGGGCTGGCCAGCGCTGAAGCGGCTGACGAGGTAGATCGCGGTGAGCGCGGCGAAGAAACCCGAGGCGGCATACACCCCGACGAGGATCCGCCGACGCGGCAGACCCATCAGGTCGGCGGCGTGCGCGTCGTCGCCCACCGCATAGATGCGTCGTCCCGTGCGGGTGTTGTTCAGGAAGAACGAGACGAGAAGGAAGAGCGCGAGCGCGATCGTCGCGCCGATCGACAGGCCGCCGGCGAAGGTGCCGTAGGCGAAGACGTCGAACTCCAGCGGCACGCCGCCGACCGGTCCGAGACCGTAGAGAAGGGCGATGCCCTGCACGATGGCCCCCGTGCCGAGCGTGACGATCAGGGGATGGACGCCGGTCGACACGATCAGGCCACCGTTGAGGGCACCGATCAGGGTGCCGAGGGCGAGCACGCCGGCCAACACCGGCACGACCATCTCGGCGCGCCCGTCGATGAGGCCAGAGGTCAGCATCGACAGGAGGCTCACCACCGAGCCGACCGACAGGTCGATGCCGCCGGTCAGCACCGTCAGCGTCTGGCCGAGGCTGACGAGCGCCAGGCCCGTCGACTGCTCGTAGACGTTGAGGATATTGCCCGTGGTGGCGAACCGGTCGGAGACGAAGGCGCCGACGGCGAACAGGGCGACGAGGAGGGCGAGGACGACGAGGAGGCCGGTTCGGCTTCCGGTCAGGGCGCGCGACAGGGTGGCGGACATGCGTTCTCCCTCCTTCAGCCGGCCATGCGGCGCGTGGCGAGTTCGACCACGGCTTCCTCGGTGATCTCACCGGGCCCGAGTTCGCCGGTGACGAGGCCTTCGCGCATGACGACGACGCGCTCCGACATGCCGACGATCTCGGGGAGTTCCGACGAGATCATCAGGATCGCGACGCCGCGGTCGGCGAGTTCCTGCATGATGCGGTAGATCTCGGTCTTGGCGCCCACGTCGACGCCGCGCGTCGGCTCGTCGAGGATCAGGAGCCGCGTCGAGGTGCGCGCCCAGCGGGCGACGATCACCTTCTGCTGGTTGCCGCCCGACATCACCGCGACCGGCGTGCCGGGGCCGCGGCAGGCGATGCGGAAGGAGGCGATGGCCTCGTCGGCGACCGCGTCCTCGCGGCGCCGGTCGAAGAGGCCGGCCCGCGTGAATTCGGGCAGCGTCGACGCCGACACGTTGGCGGCGACGTCGAGGAGCATGGCGAGGCCCTGGCCCTTGCGGTCCTCGGTCACGAGGCCGATCCCGAGCTCGATCGCGCGGCGCGGCGAACCGATGTCGACGGTTCGTCCCTCGACGAGGACCTCGCCGCCGCTTTTCTTCAAGGCGCCGAACAGGGCGAGAGCCAGTTCCGATCGCCCGGCGCCGACCATGCCGGCGAGCCCCGTGATCTCGCCCGCCCGCAACGCGATCGAGGCGCCGCGCACGCGTCCGGGCACGTCGATGTCGCGCGCCTCGACGACCACGGGACCGGGCGTCTTCGGCCCACGGCGCTTGGGAAAGAGTTCGGCGAGGTTGCGCCCGACCATGAGCGCGATGAGCTGGTCGCGCGTCACCTCGCCGATCGGCCGGCTGGCGACGAAGCCGCCGTCCTTGAGGACGGTCACGCGGTCGCAGAGGGCGAAGATTTCCTCCAGCCGATGGGAGATGTAGACGATGGCGACGCCGGCATCGCGCAGGCGGCGAAGGCGCTCGAACAGGACGTCGACCTCGCGGCCGGAGATCACGGCGGTCGGCTCGTCGAGGATCAGGAGCTTGACGTCGTGGATCAGCGCCTTGGCGATCTCGACCATCTGCTGGTCGGCGACCGACAGGTCGCGGACACGGCTGCGCGGATCGATGTCGATGCCGAACCGCTCCAGGAGCGCCTTGGCGTCGGCGCGGGTGCGGCGGTGGTCGATGAGGCCGAGCCGGTTGCGGCGCTCGTGACCGATGAAGATGTTCTCGGCGACGCTGAGATGCGGGAAGAGGACGAATTCCTGGTAGATCACGTGGACGCCGTGCCGCTTGGCGTCGCCCGGACCCTTCCAGACCGTCGGCTGGCCGTCGAAGGTGATGGTGCCGGCATCGGGCTGGTGGACGCCCGCGATCACGCGCGTCAGCGTCGACTTGCCCGCGCCGTTCTCGCCGACCAGCGCATGGATCTCGCCCGATCGTGCTTCGAAATCGACGTCGTTGAGGGCGCGCACGCCCGGAAAGCCCTTGGCAATACCCTTGAGCATCAGCATGGCCGGTCTCCCGCGACAGACTGGGGGATGGGCGGCCCGGCCGGAGCCGGGCCGCCGTTCGACATCAGCGGGGGTAGTCGACGCTGTAGGTCGTCGGATTGTAGTCCGCGCCCATGCCGCCGGTGACGAGCATGTCGGCGGGGCCGTTCGGCACCACGACCTCCGAGATCGGCAGGTCGCGGCGGATCGAGGCGGTCTCGTCGCCGTCCGTCGTCGCGATCTGCGAGTTGATCTCGTAGATGCAGGGCACGGTCTGCCCGTCGAGCACCTTCAGCGCGACGTCGATGCCAACACCCCCCATGGCCGGCGGATAGCCGACTTCGAGCATCGGCACCTTGTGCTGGAGCGCGAGCTGGAGCGGACCGTTGACGTCGGACGTCGTGTGCGGCGGGATCTCGCCGTCTTTCCAGCCCGCCTCGATGAAGGCCTCGATCGACCCCGGCGTCTGGAGGCCGTGCGCCGACCAGACGGCATTGATCTGCTTGCCGTACTTGGAGATCGCGGCCTGCATGACCTGCTTGCCCTTTACCGGGCTCCAGTCGGAATAGACCGTGTCGAGGATCTTGATGCCGGGGTGCTGGTTGAACACCTGCATGGCCGCGCGGGTGCGGATCTCGTTCGGGCTGGAGCCCGCCTGGCCGGCCAGCATGATGACGTTGCCCTGGCCGTTCAGCTTCTCGACGATCCACTGGGCGAAGAGGCGGCCCATCATCGTGTCGGAGGCCGTGACGAACGAGATGAAGTTGTCGGAGGCGATGCGCCGGTCGACCATGACCACCGGGATGCCGCGCTGCATCGCCCGGCTGATCGCGGGATCGAGCGCCTGCTCGGTGTTGGCGCTGACGAGGAGAAGGTCGACCTGACGCGAGATCAGGTCCTGGATGTCGGCGACCTGCTTGGCGTCGTCGTGGCCGGCATCGGTGATGATCAGCTGCTTGATCTTGTCCTTGTGCTCGGCCGCCGCCTTCATCACCGAGTGCTGCATGACGACGCGCCAGCTGTCGCCGAGGCCCGCGTTCGAGAAGCCGATGACGTAGGGCCCGTCCTTCTTGTACTTGGACGTGTCCTTGAAGCAGATATCCTGCGACGGATTGAACAGGAACGTGCGCGGCGCACCCTCGTAGGGCCCTGCATGGGCCGAGCAGATGCCGGCCATGGCGGCGACGGCACTCAAGAGATATCGCCTGAAACCCGTTTTCATATGCAGCTCCTCCCAAAGCGACGGAATGTCTGGAAGGCGCGCAAGTGTTCTCTCCTGCGAATGCTGTTATCGCACCGCAAGATATTCGGCGAACAAAGCTGTAGTCCTCCCACGGGCCTTCGTTCGACCCTGACGACACGTTAATGACCGAGGCGTACCAAGAACAAACCTAGATTTGTCCAAAATGGATATCGTTCGTCTCAACAGCGCCCGGCGCATCGTTCACAACTTGGGCTCACCGGGCGGACCCGCGAAAAGACGGGCGGCGCCGGAGGGGAGGAGCTTCGACATGAGTGAGGATGCACCGCGCGTCGGATGGATCGGCACCGGCAAGATGGGGCGCCCGATGAGCCGGCGCGTCCTGAACGCGGGAATGCCCGTCACGATCTACGAGCCGCTCGCGCAGAACCGGGCGAGCCTCGTGGCGGAAGGGGCGGAGGTCGCCCATACGCTCGCCGACCTCCTGGCCGCCAGCGACATCGTGGCGCTGACGATCCCGAACGACCAGGTGCTGGATGAACTGGCGCTCGGTCCTGCCGGATTCGCGGGACAGATGCGTCCGGGCCAGATCCTGATGGAGATGAGCACGGTTTCGCCCGACATCTCCGCGCGGCTGGCCGCGACCCTTGCCGAACGGGGCGTCGCCTACCTGCGCGCGCCGGTGTCCGGCTCGACCGCGACGGCCGCGAGCGGCCAGCTCTCGGTGATCGTGTCGGGTCCCGAGGCAGCCTTCCATGCCGCGCGGCCGGTGCTCGCCTGCTTCTCGGCGCACCAGTTCCATGTCGGCAACGCCGAGGAGGCGCGCTACCTCAAGCTCGTCCTCAATGCGCTGGTCGGCTCGATGTCGGCGCTCGTCGCCGAGGCACTGACGCTCGGGCGCAAGGGCGGCCTCGACACCGCCACCATGCTCGACGTCATCGCGCACAGCGCCGTCGCCTCGCCGCTTCTCGCCTACAAGCGCGACCTTCTCGTCTCGCGCGACTTCGACCCGGCCTTCACGGTCGAGCAGATGATGAAGGACTTCGACCTGATCCTCGGCGCCGCGCGCCACGACCACGTGCCGATGCAGCTGACCGCGCTGGTGCGCCAGCAATACGAGGGCGCCTACGCGGCCGGGCTTGCGGGGCAGGACTTCTTCGTGCTCCTCGAACAGTGCGAGCGGCAGGCCGGCTTTGCGCCGGCGGAGGCGTCGACGGGCGCGGGCGACGACCGGCAGCAGGCCGCCGCGCATCGTCGCTGAGGCCGCGCGTTGAACGAATACGAGATCCTTCGCGTCATCGAGTTCCTGGAGCAGACGCGCGCGCCGTTTCGCGAGACGATGCCGCTCTGCGACGACGAGCCGATCTGGAACATCACCGCCTTCCTGATGAAGTCGGAGATCCGCGGCCAGATGGTGACCGTCTCGATGCTGGCGCAGGTCACGGGCGTCCCCTACGCGACGTCGATGCGTCTGATCGGGCGGATGGTCGACGGCGGGGTGATCCTGCGCGTGCCGCGCGGGCGCACCGGCAAGAGCCATTCGCTCCATCCGGGCGACGAGATGCGCCGCGCCTTCCTAGCCTATGCGCGGTCGATGAAGGCCCTGATCGCGCGCACGGTCGGTCTGCGCGGGTCGGGCGAGGACGAGGAGCAGTATTACTTCGGCGGGACGCCGCTTGCCTCCCATCCGCCGCCGCCGCCGCGCCTGATGGAGCGGCGCGCCGGTGCGGGGCTCGACATCCGCTTCCTGCTCAACGACGACAACTACTTCTCGGCCATGCGCAACATGTGGGTGGACCTGCGCAGCAATCTGGCCGCCTCGCGCGACTTCAGCCTGCGCCGGCTGCCCGATCTCCACCGCGAGCTTCTAGCGAACGCGCAGCGTCCCGTGTCGAGCTACGACGTCGTCACGGTCAACATGCCCTGGCTCGGCGAGATGGCGGGGCAGGGGCTCCTGCGTCCCCTCGATCCGCTGATCTCGTCCGGCGTCCTCGATCTCACCGACTTCCATCCGGTGATCCAGTCCACCGCCGACTGGCAGGGCGAGACGTTCGGCGTGCCGATCTACTGCACGATCGCGATCCTGGCGGCGCGCAAGGACCTGTTCGAGGAGCGCAACCTCGCGTTTCCGAAGACCTTCGACGAGGTGATCGACAGCGGTCGGCGCTTCCACCAGCCCGAACAGGGCCGCTACGGGATCGTCTTCGACGGCGCGCGCGGCATGCCGATCGCCTCGACCTTCCTGTTCTTCCTCGGCGCCTGCGGCTCGCCCCCGATCGCGCCGAAGGGCGGCGGCCCCATCCGCGCGGGCGACGCCGAGGAGATGATCTCGCTGATCGACGGGCCGGCGGGCCGCGCGGCGCTCGACTACATGCGCCGCCTCCTCGAGATCGCGCCGCCCGACGCGCTCGATCTTGCGTGGGACCAGAACCTGTCCCTGTTCCTGTCGGGCAGCGCCTCCATGGCCTATTGCTGGACCATGCGCGCCTCGCGCATGGAATACGACGTCCAGTCGGTGGTGAAGCGCAAGGTCGAGTACCTGCCGCAGCCGGCCGGGCCCGGCGGCGGCCGCGCCTCGCCGATCGGCGGTTTCCTGCTCGCGATCCCCGCCAATCTGCCGGAGGATCGCGTCGGCCTCGCCGCCGAGGCGATCGCCTGGATGACGTCGGAAAAGGCGATGCACGCGCATGTGCGCAACGGCTTTCCCGTCGCGCCGCGCTTCTCGACCAGCGCCGATCCGGAGGCGAGCGCCGGCTCGCCGATCGTGCGCTTCGTCGACGGCCTCGCGCGTCGCCAGCTCCTGACCACGTGGCAGCGCCCGAATCTGCCGGTCTACACGCGCATGGAGGCCGTGATCGGCCGCGAGATCCATGCCGCGCTGTCGCGCGATAAGAGCGTCGACGCGGCGCTCGCGGACGCCGGATCGGCGATCGGCGAGCTCGTGCGGCAGCCGGCACCCGTTTGACCTTTGAAGACGAAGGAGTTCGATGATGAAGAAGACAGCGCTTGTGGTGGGTGCGAGCGGGATCGTGGGCAGCGCGACGGCCTCGCGTCTCCTGTCGGAAGGGTGGACGGTGCACGGCCTTGCCCGCAAGCCGGTGGAGCAGCCGGGTGTGCGGCCCGTGGCCGCCGACCTGCAGGATGCATCCGGAACGGCGAACGCTCTGCGCGACCTGAAACCGGACAGCGTCTTCATCACGACCTGGTTGCGTCAGCCGACCGAGGCCGAGAACATCCGCGTCAATGCCGGCATGGTGCGCAACCTCCTCGACGGCCTGCGCGCCGCAGGCGGCGAGGTGCGTCACGTCGCGCTCGTCACCGGCCTCAAGCACTACCTCGGACCCTTCGAGGCCTACGGCAAGGGCGAGCTGCCCGAGACCCCGTTCCGCGAGGAACAGGGCCGGCTCGACGTCGCCAACTTCTACTACGCGCAGGAGGACGAGGTGTTTGCCGCCGCCCGGCGCGACGGCTTCAC
>NZ_CAJYIU010000005.1 GCF_913775355.1 uncultured Aureimonas sp. | reverse complement strand
GAGTTCACCCGCGAGTGCCTCGCCATCCGGATCGACCGGAAGCTGAAGTCCGCAGACGTCATCGACGTTCTGTCCGACCTCTTCATCCTGCGCGGCGTGCCGGGACACATCCGTTCCGACAACGTCCCGAGTTCATCGCAAAGGCCGTGCGCGAGTGGATCGCGGCGGTTGGCGCCAGGACCGCCTTCATCGCGCCGGGCAGTCCGTGGGAGAATGGATACTGCGAGAGCTTCAACTCGAAGCTCCGGGACGAACTCCTGAACGGCGAGATCCTCTACAGCCTGGCCGAGGCCCGGATCGTGATCGAAAGCTGGCGCAAGCACTACAACACCCGGCGTCCACACTCGAGCCTGGGCTACCGTCCACCCACTCCTGCCGTCGTGCCGTGGCCGGCTGCGCCACCCCAACCCGCTTCGCCGGCCACCTCAAACGTCGCCGACAAGCCAACCAGGCATTAGATTTGAACCGGGCCACCCAACGGGGGCAGGCCATCCAAATCCAAGAGGAGATCATCGATCTCGATCTCGCGGCTACCCATCGACTCCCCCTTACACGCACACGTCCTAATGAAGGAGTAGCAAGCCTTCGGCGGAGCTTCTACCGGGAAGTGTGACGCATTCAGGTGATCGGGGCGTTTCCCTTGGGCAGGAGCTTCCGAAATGAACGCTCCCAGTCTTCGAACTTGCTCAGAGTGTCTCTTGCGGCGCGCCGGAGTTCCGCAATGTTGTCGCGAGTATGCTGCTCGAATTCGTCTCTGCCGATCTCGTCCTCCGTCGGCACGGATCTCCAATGATAATCTTCAGTACCCTTTCGTCGATCGTAGGCGCCCGAATGCTTCGAGAGAAGCTCGAGGAAATCTCTTCCCGCCGCCACGGCTCTCGCGGCACGGTCCTGCAGGTGTTTATCCTCGAACTCGCAAGCCACCCCCTCCCACCGATAAAAAAGCTTGTCGAGGTCGTCGTCCTCGGTCGATCGGAATGGCGTCCCAAAATCGGCGTCGCGCAGGAGCCGCTGACTTTTCGTGGAGAAGATTTCCCGCAGAAGCGTACCTGCACTGATGTCGCGATCGGAGATACGCTGACTGGAGCCCTCAGCGTGGTACGAAGCGAGCTCGCAATAAATCCATGCGAGAGCGGCGGCAACCGTAGCCGTCATCGGCTCCCAGGGCGTCTCAGCCTTCCAGTCCGATGCTGCCAGCCACGCGACGGCAAAAAGTAAATCACTACGCTGCCGATACGCTGCAACGCCATCATGCTGTTTCCCCTAGGCTAAGAGATCCATCACTCCGGATCACTTCGATTCGGTCGAATCACGCCGATGTCGGACATAAATCGGAAAGGATTTAGCCGGCAGCCGGTGCCGAGGTGTCAAGAAAGTGTCAGGGTGGAATGTGTCACGGGCGGCCCGTCCAGCCTCCCCATTTCCGAAAGCCAGCATTTGCGGGCTTCGTCGTGGTCGGAGCGAGAGGATTCGAACCTCCGACCCCCTGAACCCCATTCAGGTGCGCTACCAGGCTGCGCTACGCTCCGACACGAGCTTCCCTAATCAATGCGCGGGGCGGATGCAAGCGCCAAGGCGTTCGCCGGCCGGTCAACGAACCTGATCGAGCAGCCGCTTCAGCTCCAGAAGTTCGAGAATCACACCGTTGAGGCGATCGACACCGTCGCCCGACAACGCGTTGCCGCCCGTATGGGCAGCGCCGTCGCGGTCGCGCCGCAAGAGATTCGACAAGGGTCCGCGCCGCTGCTCGGGGACCGGATGATCGATCTCGTCCACCGGCAGCTCGTCGACCAGTTCGATGTCGGCTGCGGTGTCGGGCTCGACGCGCTGCCCCTTGCCGGACTGAAGACGATCGAGCCCGGAGAGATCGCCGGCGCCGATCGCCATCACGGCGCGATGTCCGCTTTCCTTGAGGATGCGCTGGACACCCCGGATCGTGAAGCCGCGGACGTAGAGGAGATAGCGGATGCCTTTCAGGAGCTCGACGTCGTCCGGTCGATAGTACCGCCGCCCGCCGCCGCGCTTCATCGGCTTGATCTGCGGGAACCGCGTCTCCCAGAAACGCAGGACGTGGGGAGGCAGATCGAGCTCCTCCGCCGCCTCGCTGATGGTGCGGAACGCGTCCGCGCTCTTCTCGCCGCTCAAGCGCCGACGGCCTTCATTCCGCGGCCTTCAGAGCAGGCTCTTCGTCCGGTCCGCGCGCCTCGTGGGCTTCGAGAATGCGGTCCTTCATGACGTTCGACGGCTTGAAGACGGCCACGCGGCGCGGCGAGATCGGAACCTCTTCGCCGGTCTTCGGATTGCGCCCGACCCGCTCGTTCTTGGCTCGAACGAGGAACGAGCCGAAGGACGAGATCTTGACCGCCTCCCCGCGCGCGATCGTGGTGCAGATCTCTTCCAGGATCGACTCGACCAGATAGGCCGACTCGGATCTGGAAAGACCGATCTTGCGGAAAACCGCCTCGGCGAGATCGGCCCGCGTCACCGTCCTGTCTCCCATGCAAAACCCCTGCTGAAACCGAACCGGAACCCCCGCCCCGAGCGACGACGCGCCTCGGCTAGGCCTCGGAAAATACCGAAAAGAAAGGGTGAATCAAGCGCGCCCGTTACCAGCGGACGACGACGGCGCCCCAGGTAAAGCCACCGCCCATCGCTTCGAGGAGGACGATATCCCCGGCTGAAATTCGCCCGTCGCGAACCGCGGTGTCGATCGCCAGCGGGATCGAGGCGGCCGAGGTGTTGCCGTGCCGATCGACCGTGATCACGACCTTCTCGATGGGAATTCCAAGCTTCTTCGCCGAGGCCTCGATGATGCGCCGGTTCGCCTGATGCGGCACGAACCAGTCGATCTCAGCCGCCGAAAGCGAGAGCGCCTGCAGCGAATCCTCCACGACGTCGGTGATCATCCCGACCGCATGCTTGAAGACCTCGCGGCCCTCCATCCGAAGATGACCGATCGTCCCGGTGGACGACGGGCCGCCGTCCACGAACAGCTTGTCGCCGTGCGATCCGTCGGCGCGCAGGCGCGCGATCAGAACGCCGGGATCGCTCGCCTCGCCCTCTTCGCGCTCGAGGACGACCGCGCCGGCGCCGTCGCCGAATAGAACGCAGGTGGTTCGATCGGACCAGTCGACGATCCGGCTGAAGGTTTCCGCGCCTATGACCAAGGCCCGGCGCGCCATGCCTGCCTTCAGATAGAGGTCGGCCGTCGTCATCGCATAGACGAAGCCGCTGCAGACGGCCTGGATGTCGAAGGCGAAGCCCTTGGTGATTCCAAGCCGGCGCTGGACCTGTGTCGACGATGCAGGAAACGTGTTGTCGGGCGTCGCCGTCGCCAGAATCACGAGGTCGATGTCGTCGGGCACGAGTCCCGCCGCCTCGAGCGCCTTTCGCGCCGCCGCCTCGCCGAGCGAAACCGTGGTCTCGCCCTCACCCGCGATGTAGCGCTGCTTGATGCCGGTCCGCTGCTGAATCCACTCGTCGCTCGTCTCGACGCGCGCCTCGAGGTCCTGGTTGGTCACGACCTGGCGGGGCAGCGCCGAGCCGGTGCCGCGGACGACCGAGCGAAACATGGTCATGGCGCGACCTCTTCCGAACCGGCCGCCTCGGGTTCGAGCGGCACCGAAACCTCGTTCGCGTAGACTCGGCCGAGATCGCTCTCGATCTTGGCGAGCAAGCCGTTGGCGGCCATCGCGTAGGCGACGTCGATCGCCGCCGCCGTGCCTTCGGCATCCGAGCCGCCATGGCTCTTGATGACGACGCCGTTCAGCCCAAGGAAGACACCGCCGTTGACCTTGCGCGGGTCCATCTTGTCGCGCAGCCGGTCGAAGGCGCTCTTGGCGAGGAGATAGCCGAGCTTGGCCATCCATGTGCGCGTCATCGCCGCGCGCAGATACGAGCCGATCTGGCGGGCCGTGCCTTCGGCGGTCTTCAGCGCAATGTTGCCGGTGAAGCCCTCGGTCACCACGACGTCGACGGTGCCCTTGCCGAGGTCCGTCCCTTCCACGAAGCCGCGATAGTCGAGGCCTTCGATCGGCGTCTCCTTCATCAGGCGACCCGCCTCCCGGATATCCTCCTGCCCCTTCACCTCCTCCACACCGATGTTGAGGAGGCCGACCGTCGGGCGGTCGATCTGGAACAGGGCGCGCGACATGGCCGCGCCCATCACCGAAAAGTCGATCAGCTGCTGCGAGTCGGCCCCGATCGTCGCGCCGACGTCAAGCACGATGCTTTCGCCGCGCAGCGTCGGCCAGATGGCGGCGATCGCCGGGCGTTCGATGTTGGCCATGGTGCGCAGGCAGAACTTCGCCATCGCCATCAACGCGCCGGTGTTGCCGGCCGAGACCGCGACGTCCGCCTCGCCGGTCTTCACCGCCTCGATCGCCTTCCACATCGACGACTTGTATCGGCCCTGCCGCAGCGCCTGCGACGGCTTGTCGTCCATGCGGATCGACACGTCGCAATGGTGGAAAGTCGAGCGCTCGCGCAGCTTCGGCAGGCCGTCGAGCACCGGGCGCACGGCGTCCTCCTGCCCGAACAGCACGAAGCGCATGTCGGGGTGACGCTCCAGCGCCGTCTGCGCCCCCGCCAGCACGACGGCGGGACCGTGGTCGCCGCCCATCGCGTCCAGGGCGATCGTAATGGTGCTTTTGGACAACAAAGAGTACCTGCCTTCAGATCGATGCGATGCCCGGACCGGCTCGGCCGACGCCGTCAGCCGCCCGTCGGCTTCAGGCGTCCGAGTGCGGCGAAGGGCGAAACCTTGCCGCCGGACGGATCGGGGTCCGTGTCGAGTTCGGAGAACTCCACGCCGGGCGCCCTTGGATAGGGGTCGAGCGACAGGCCGACAAGCTCTTCGATGAAGGGCCCGAGATCGATCGTATCGCCACGGAACGTTTCGGGAATGTCGGCGCCTTCCGGGTCGAGGTGCAACTCGCCGTCGCCTTCCGGCTCGATGCGGGCAAGCTTCGAGGTCTCGGGAACGAAAATGAGATCCACCGCCTCGTCCACGATCTCCCGAACGGGCTCGAGCGTCACGACGCAGGCCTGATCCAGCGATCCCTTGATCCGCCCTTCCACCACCACGCCGTCGCGCTTCCAGCGGCGAACGAGGAGATCCGCGGTAAGGTCGTTCACCGCCAGGATGCCCAGCCGCTCGGCGACGCCGGCCCGCTCGTCGGCGTTCGTGTCGAGCCGCAGCGGCATTCCAGCCTGCGGCAGGCGGGCGACATGGACGACGAGGCTCAAAGGCGCCTTCGGATCGGCCTTCTTCATGGGGTCTCCGTCTTCGGCGGCTCGAGGAGGCGTCCCGCCAGAATCTGTTCGTTGGCGAGCGCGACGTAGCGGCCTTGCTGCCGGATCATATGGTGCGCCAGCGCTGCGGCCGCATCAGGGCGGCCGCCGACGGCTTCCACGAGGACGGTCCGCGACAGCGCTTCGGCGAGACGTGCCTCGTCGCCCTCGGCCATCGCCGGCTGGCAGTCGCGCACGCGGGTATAGAAGCGGGCTGCGAACTTGCGCATGCGCTTCGGGACGGCGAGGTAGCTGATCCCGATCTCGCGCATGGAATGGTCGATGTCGGTCATGAACCGGTCCACCAAATCCTGCGAGAGCGCCTTCAGGTCCGGCTCGCCCGACATCCGATTGAGGACGGCAATCATCTCCAGCGACAAGGCCTCGAAACGCCCTTCCAGCGTGTCGGGCAGCCCGCCTTCGGTGAAGCGGACCGGATCGCGCGCGGCGGCGACGACCTGATTCCAGAGCTGGTCGACGATCTGCCGGTTGAGGCGATCCCGTCGGAAACGGGCCAGAATTCCCACGTCGTTTTCCCCTGTTTCGGATGCCCGGTTCGCACGCATGCGGCTGGATTGCAACGGTTGGCGGGTTGCTTTACCAAGTCGCAACCTTCAGGGCGGCGGCGGTGCCTCACTTTCCGACCAATCCGCACCTACGGAACGCAAAACCGATTCCCTCGGGAGGAGTAGCATCCGCGTGATCGAGATCCATCGTCCGTTGCGCCGCGTGGTCATGGCGACCAGCGTCGGCGCCATGATCGTTCTGGCAGGGTGCCAGACGGCGGAAGTCTACAACCAGGGTTACATCGTCGACGAGCAGGCGCTGGCGCAGGTTCCCGTCGGCTCGAGCCGCGACCAAGTTCTCCTGGCGCTCGGCTCCCCGTCCACCACCGCGACCTTCGACAACGAGGTGTTCTACTACATCTCGCAGAAGCGCGTCCGCCCGGTCGCCTTCATGAAGCCGCGCCTCGTCGAGCAGCGCATCCTGGCGGTCTATTTCGGACCCGACAACACCGTGCGCAAGATCGCGAATTACGGTCTGCAGGATGGCAGGGTCTTCGACTTCATCTCGCGCACCACGCCGACCGGCGGTCGCGACTCCAGCTTCCTCGGCTCGATCCTGTCCGACGACGGTCCGGGCAAGGGCAACATCCTCGACACGATGGGCGGAATGGGTCGCTCAGGCGGCGTCTCGGCCGGTCGCTGATCGATCTCATGGAAAAAGGCCGGCGATGCCGGCCTTTTTCATGGGCTGTCGAAGCCGACGAAAAGGAGACGTCAGTCGCTTTCCTTCGGGTCCTGCCCCCGGCCCTCGCCGCGCGAACGCCGGGCAACTCGATCGAGCACGGCGTTCACGAGACGCGACTCGTCCTCATCGTAGAAGGCCTTCGCGATATCGACATATTCGCTGACGATCACCGCGACCGGCACGTCCTTGCGAGCCGTGACCTCGTAGGTGCCCGCGCGCAGAATCGCGCGAAGCGTCGTGTCGAGACGCGCCAGCGGCCAGTCGGTCGTCAGCGACGAATGGATGAGCGGGTCGATGAAGGTCTGACCGCGCACGACGCCCGAGACGATGTCGCGGAACCACGCGGCGTCGGCCTCGCGGTAGGTGTCGCCATCGACCTCCTGGCCCAGCCGGAACGCCTCATATTCGGCGACCGTCTCGAGCAGGCCGGTGCCGCCGACGTCCATCTGGTAAAGGGCCTGCACGGCCGCGAGACGGGCGGCGCCACGCTTGTTGGCGGGGCGGAAATTGCGGAGGGCTGCGTCGGCCATGTCAGGCTCCGAGACGCTTGCGGATGGCGATCATGGCGAGCGCAGCCGCGGCGGCGTCGCCGCCCTTGTTCTTGCGATCCGGCATCGCCCGCTCCAGCGCCTGCTCCTCGTTCTCGACCGTCAGGATGCCGTTGCCGATCGCCAGACCCTCGTGAACCGAAAGATCCATCAGCGCCCGGCAGGACTCGTTGGCGACGATGTCGAAATGATAGGTCTCGCCGCGGATCACGCAACCCAGAGCGATGAACCCGTCGTACTCCGTCGCGCCCTCGTCGGCGCCGCTCAGCGCGAAACCGACCACGGCCGGAATCTCCAGCGCGCCGGGAACGGTCACGACGTCGTAGGTCGCGCCTGCCGCATCGAGATGGGCCTTCGCCCCCGCCAGCTGATGGTCCGCGATGTGATCGTAGAACCGGGCCTCAATGATGAGCAGATGCGGAGCGGACATGGTAGCTTTCCAAAACGGGACGGCACGCGATTCAACGACGCGCGGAGCGCCGGGTCATGCGAAGCCAACGAACGGGAACGAGTGGGCGCGGTCGGCCTTCCGAATTACTCGGCCTGTCCGGGCCCGAACAGACGCTCCGCATAGCGTGCAATCTGATCGACCTCAAGGTTCACGTGGTCCCCCTCGCCCTTTTCGCCCCACGTCGTCACCTCCAGCGAGTGGCGGATCAGGAGAACGTCGAAGCGGTGGCCCAAAACGCCGTTGACGGTGAGCGACGTCCCGTCGAGGCAGACCGACCCCTTGGGAGCGATGTAGCGCGACAGTTCCGGCGGCGCTTCGAGGGTGAAGCGCACGGCTTCGCCCTCGTCCTTGCGCGATACGATGCGCGCCTGTCCGTCGACATGGCCGGACACGAGATGCCCGCCGAGTTCGTCGCCGAGCTTCAGCGCGCGTTCGAGATTGATGCGGCTACCCTCCGTCCACTGCCCGGCGGTGGTCAGGCGCAGCGCCTCCTCCCAGGCCTCGACCTCGAACCACGCCGCGTCGGCGCTCGGCTCCGGCAGGCGGGTGACGGTGAGGCAGACGCCGGAACAGGCGATGGAGGCGCCGATCAGGATCGTCGCCGGATCGTAGACGGTCTCGATCCGAAACCGGCGACCTGCACTCAAGGGCTGGACGCTCGCGACGCGCCCGACGTCGGTGACGATTCCGGTGAACATGGCTCGATCCTTTCCCATTCGCTCCAGTCGTCGTCGCCGAACCGCTCGCGGCGGGCAAGACGGAAATTCTTCGGGTCGAGGACGCCGTCCGGCGCCGCCACCCCGCCGGAACCGATCTCGACCGGCGAGCGGATGACGACGACCCGGTCCACGAGTTCGGCATCGAGGAATGCCGCGGCCAGCACCGGTCCGCCCTCGACCATCAGCGTCTGCACGCCGGCAGACGGCATCGCATGGAGGAGACGGCGCAGATCGTCCCGGTCGTAACCCGAGAGGCGCAGGAGCCGGCAACCGGCGCGGCGATAGGGCACCGCTTCCGCACCGTCGGGGTTTCGCGTCGAAGCGATCAGCGTCGGAACGGAGCGGGCCGTCGTGACGAGCTGCGCGTCGAGCGGTAGCCGGAGCTGCGGATCGACGACGATCCGGATGGGCGACCGCCCGGAAAGACCCGGCAGGCGACAGGTGAGGAGCGGATCGTCGGCGACAGCCGTGCCGACGCCGACCATGATCGCGTCGGAGCCCGCCCGCAAAAGATGAACCTGCCGATTGGCGATCCGCCCGCTGATGCCGACCCGCTCGCCGCCCAGCCGGCCGACGAAGCCATCGCGCGAGACCGCCATCTTGAGCGTGACGAACGGACGCCCGAACCGCAGGCGCTGGAGAAACCCCTCGAACGGACGGGTCACGGCCCCCGCGCCGGTCAGGCAACGCACCTCGACGCCCGCAGCGCGCAGGATCTCGACACCGCGCCCGTTGACCCGCGGATCGGGATCGGGCGCCCCCACCACGACGCGGGCGACGCCGGCCTCGACGAGCGCATCGGCGCACGGGCTCGTGCGCCCGTGGTGGGCGCAGGGCTCAAGGGTCACGTAGGCCGTCGAACCGCGCGCCTCGGCGCCGGCGTCGGCCAGCGCAACCCGTTCTGCGTGCGGTCGCCCGCCCCACGCGGTGACCCCGCGGCCGACGACGCGCGCCGACGGCCCCTGCCCCTGAACGAGGAGCGCACCCACGGACGGATTCTCGGCCGTCAGCCCGGAATGGCGCAGCGACAGCCGCCGAGCGGCGGCCATGAAGCGCTCGTCGTCGGCATGCTGCCGGTCCGTCAGGTCAGCCACGGTCTTCCGTCTGGGTTTCCGGCGCCGCAGTCAGTTCGCTGATGATGGATTCGAAGTCGCGCGCTTCGCGGAAGTCGCGATAGACCGACGCGAAGCGGACGAAGGCGACGTCGTCGAAGCCGCGCAGGGCTTCCATCACGAGACGCCCGATGGCCTCGGAGGGAATGTCGGACTCCCCCGTCGATTCCAGCTGGCGCACGATGCCCGAGATCATCCGCTCGACCCTCTCCTCCTCCACCGGCCGCTTGCGCAGGGCGGTATGAATGGACCGGGCCAGCTTGTCGCGCTCGAACGGAACGCGGCGCCCCGATTTCTTGACCACCATCAGGTCGCGGAGCTGCACGCGTTCGAAGGTCGTGAATCGCCCGCTGCAGTCGGGGCAGATCCGGCGCCGGCGGATGGCCCCGCCGTCCTCGGCGGGGCGCGAATCCTTCACCTGGCTGTCCGGCGACCCGCAGTAGGGGCAACGCATGCGGCTGGATCAGCCGAGGTTGGCGTAGATCGGGAAGCGACCGGTGAGCTCCAGCACCTTCTCCTTCACGCGCGCTTCGGTGGCCGCGTTGCCCTCGTCGGAGTTCGAGGACTTGAGGCCGTCGAGGACCTCGACGATCAGGCGTCCGACCTGACGGAACTCTTCCGTGCCGAAGCCGCGGGTCGTCGCCGCGGGCGTGCCGACGCGGATGCCCGAGGTGATCGCCGGCTTCTCCGGGTCGTTCGGCACGCCGTTCTTGTTGCAGGTGATGCCGGCGCGGCCGAGAGCGATCTCCGTCGCCTTGCCGGTCAGCATCTTCGGGCGCAGGTCGACCAGCATCAGATGGGTGTCGGTGCCGCCTGAGACGATGTCGAGGCCGCCCTCGCGCAGCGTTTCGGCCAAGACTTTCGCGTTGTCCGCAACCGCCTTGATGTAGGAGCGGTAGCCCGGCTGCAGCGCCTCACCGAAGGCCACGGCCTTGCCGGCGATGACATGCATCAGCGGACCGCCCTGGAGACCCGGGAAGATCGCCGAGTTGATCTTCTTGGCGATGTCCTCGTCATTGGTCAGGATAAGGCCACCGCGCGGGCCGCGCAGAGTCTTGTGCGTCGTCGAGGTCGCGACGTGAGCATGCGGGAATGGGCTAGGATGCTGGCCACCGGCCACGAGACCCGCGAAGTGCGCCATGTCGACCCAGAGATAGGCACCGACCGCATCGGCGATCGCACGGAAGCGCGCGAAGTCGATGATGCGCGAGTAGGCCGAGCCGCCCGCGACGATGATCTCCGGCTTGTGCTCGTGCGCCAGACGCTCCACCGCGTCGTAGTCGATGAGGCCCGTCGACAGGTCGAGGCCGTACTGCACGGCGTTGAACCAGCGGCCCGACAGGTTGGGCTTGGCGCCGTGCGTCAGATGGCCGCCCGCATCGAGGCTCATGCCAAGGATCGTGGCGCCGGGCTTCGTCAGCGCGAGGAGAACGCCCTGGTTCGCCTGGCTGCCGGAGTTCGGCTGGACGTTCGCGAAACCGCAGCCGAACAGCGCCTTGGCGCGGTCGATCGCCAGCTGCTCGACGACGTCGACGAATTCGCAGCCGCCGTAGTAGCGGCGGCCGGGATAGCCCTCGGCGTACTTGTTGGTGAGGACCGAGCCCTGCGCTTCGAGAACCGCGCGCGAGACGATGTTCTCGGATGCGATCAGTTCGATCTCGTGCTGCTGACGATGCAGTTCGTCGCGCATCGCGCCGAAGAGGTCGGCGTCGACGGCGGCGATGCCGTCGGTGAAGAAGCCACTGTGAGCGGTCGTCGTGTCGAGAACGTGAGCATGCGACATGACCGGTTTCTCCTCGCGTCGGCGGCGCTCGGGGCCGCGATTGGGCGGCGCCTTAACACGTTCCCGCCCGGGGCGCCACCGAGGGGAACGAAACGCGAAAGGGCCCGGCGTCGCCGCCGGGCCCTTTCGGATACGGTTCCCGCCGATCAGTACGGCAGATCGGCGTAGGCCTGTTCGCCCTGCGCGTAGGCCGTCGGCCGCGCGTCGGTCATGACGAGCTGGTCCGCACCGTCGCGGGCGTAGATGTCGTCGCGGAACTGCACCACGGTCGGATCGGTCGCCCAGGCCGTCAGGTAGGTGAAGTGCAGCGGCACCGGGTTGGTGAAGTTCACGTCCTGACGCGTGCGAGCGGCGATCGTCTTCTCGATCGCGGCGCGGTCCCAGCCCGGCGTGTCGCGTGCCAGCCAGACGATCAGGTCGCGCACGTTCTGGACGCGCACGCAGCCCGACGACTCGAAGCGCATCAGCTGGGAGAAGACGCTCTGCTGCGGCGTGTCGTGCATGTACACCGAGTACGGGTTCGGGAAGTTGATCTTCACCGACGACATCGCGTTCATCTTGCCGGGATTCTGGCGGAAGAGGTACTTAACCGCCTCGTCCGTCTGCCAATTGATCGTCTCCGGGGGCACGACGCTGCCGTCCGCCGCGTAGATGATGATGTCGTTGCGCTGCAGATAGGTCGGGTCCTTCTGCATCAGCGGGATGATGTCTTTGCGGACGATCGACGCCGGCGCGTGCCAGTACGGGTTGAGGTTGAGGTTGGTGATCTTCGAATCAAGGATCGGCGTCTGACGGTCGATCTTGCCGACGACCGCCGTGTGGCGCTGCACGACGCGGCCGTTCTCCACCGCCTCAATCGAGGCCGCGGGGATGTTGACCATGACGAAGCGGCCGGGATCGAGCTGGATCGCGGACAGGCGCTGGATGTTCGTGTTGAGCTGCGCCAGACGCACGTCCGCCGGCACGTTCAGCGCCTTGAACGTGTATTCACCGACGGCGCCGTCGGCCGGTAGGCCGTGGCGGGCCTGGAAACGCTTCACCGCCGCGTCGACATAAGTGTCGAAAGCCTGAGAGGCACCGGCCGAGCGGTCGAGATCGCCCGAGGCGACGAGACGCTCGCGCAGGTACGGCACGGCGGCATTCTGCACGCCGAGCTCGAGCTTGCCGCTATCGGGCACGCGCTGCCAGCCGCCGGCCATCGCGATCTGCTGATACTGGCCGACCGCCTGCTGCATGGCCTGCAGCGTGTTCGGCGAGAAGACGGGCTGGTTCGAGGCGACGTTGCGCACGCTCGCCTGCCGCGTGTCGAACTGGTCGTTCCAGCCGCCCCGGTTCGGCGCCGCCAGAACGCCTTCCAGCGCCGACTGCGCGCGCGCAGCTCCGGCAAAGGCCCCTGCCCCCAGCACGGTCGCCGCACCCGCCACGAAACGCCGGCGGCTCATGCGGATGGAACGGTTGTCTGCGCCCTCAGTCATTCTCGAACCCCTTGGCAAGTCTTGCCCACTTGCGCCGCAACATAGGGGCGGCTTGGTAAACCAAAGCGTAACGGGCAATCACGGAAGCGAGTGGGCGCATGCGCCCGTCGCGTGAGGGGTCGAAAGGCCATCGGAATGCGGCGAAAAGGGGGATCGGACGCACGCAAGTTACCCAGACGCCGCGACTTTCCGATGCCGTGTTGCAAAAAGCCCCACGAGCGGAACGACGCTCGCGGGGCTTGGGAGGACCGCGCACTGGAGGACACGCGATCAGCCGATGGAGATGGGCTTACAGGCGATACATGATCGAATCGTTCCAGAACCGGTCGAGGCGCTGCAGAGACTTGTTGAGCTTCTGGAACTCGCCCTCGTCGAGGCCGCCGACCTTGTCGATCGATCCGATATGACGGTCGTAGAGTTCCGCGACGATCTCGGCGACCTCGATGCCCGACTTCGTCAGGGAGACGCGGACGGCGCGGCGATCGACGCGGGAACGCTGGTGGTCGATGAAGCCGAGTTCGACGAGCTTCTTCAGATTGTAGGAGACGTTCGAGCCGAGATAGAAGCCGCGGGTGCGCAGCTCGCCGGCCGTCAGCACCGAGTCGCCGATGTTGAAGAGGAGCAGCGCCTGGACGGCGTTGATGTCGGTCCGACCAGCGCGGTCGAACTCGTCCTTGATGACGTCCAGCAGGCGGCGGTGGAGACGCTCCACCAGTTGCAGCGTCTCTAGGTACAGCATCTTCAGCTCGGGCTTGTCTTCCTTCACAAGCTCTGCAGGGCGCTTGGCGACCGTATTCTTCATGATCGATCCCACTGTTGCTTCCCGAGGTTCTTCATGACCTCGTCTTGTCCTGCAACTTAGGGGCTGCGTCTAAAATTCGTTTTAAAACGCAGGCTTAACGTGGAGTTTAAGCATTCGGAGCGCTTTCGTGCTGAACGCGAGGTGAACGGCGCGACCCGGATTCGACGCGTTTCGGCCTCATCGATCGCGGTGCAGGCGTCGAAGGCGCTCGACCGCGCCGACGATGCGAAGCGCCCCAAGGAGCGCCAGCCCGAAGGCGTGCCCGCCGAGCAGCAGCGGATCGGTGCCGAAGAGGTGCGGGAAGCCCAGCCGCATCACACCCTCGCAGGCGGCGACGAGAATCCAGATCACGCCGCCCCACGACGTCGCGAGCCAGAGCCCGGTGCCGGCCACGGGATAAAGGACGGCCAGCGACGGACACGCGATGCGCCACCACACCGGCATGAGATCGAACCGCCATAGAGGTCCGTCGAAGACACCGATCAGCCGGATCCAGTAGACGAGACCCATGCCGAACATGGCGAGGCCCGCGATGCGGCACAGCCAAACGATCAGCGTCCGATTGAGCGTCTCGTCACGATCCCGTTCGAAGATTTCCAGCGTCATGGATGCCGCAACGGGGCGCCGGTGCGGCAGGGCGCGAACGCAGGGATCGAAGGGGTCATGCAGGGTCCTGACTGAGGCGCGCGCAGGACCTTCAACGGATGCCGCGCGAGGGACAAAGGCTATGCACCTCGCCCCGTGCCGTCAATCGCGCCGGTCCGGCGTGAAATCCAGAGGGGTTGAACAAGGACCGGCGCCGGGGGCATAGCTCTGCCGAATTCGAGACGAAGGAACTTCATCATGGGCGAGCGCACCGCGACGAGCACCCGGATCGACCGGGCCACCGGCGGAACGCGTCTGCGGCGTCTGCGACAGAACGACTGGACGCGGCGCCTCGTCCGCGAGACGGACGTGCGCGTCGACGACCTGATCTGGCCGATCTTCGTGCGCGAAGGCGATGGCGACGCGCATCCCGTCGCCTCGATGCCCGGCGTCTCGCGCCGCTCCGTCGCGGGATGCGTCGAGGCGGCGCGTCGGGCTGCCGACCTCGGCATCCCGGTCGTCGCCCTGTTCCCCTTCACCGATCCGTCGCTGCGCGACGAGACGGGCTCAGAGGCGTTGAACGAGAGCAATCTCGTCTGCCGCGCGACACGCGCGATCAAGGACGCCGTGCCGGAGATCGGCATCCTCTGCGACGTCGCGCTCGATCCCTACACGAGCCATGGGCATGACGGGATCGTGCGGGACGGGGTGATCGTCAACGACGAGACGGTGGACCTTCTCTGCCGCCAGGCGCTGGTTCAGGCGCGCGCCGGATGCGACATCATCGGGCC
Organism: uncultured Aureimonas sp.; assembly: GCF_913775355.1. GTDB lineage: Bacteria > Pseudomonadota > Alphaproteobacteria > Rhizobiales > Rhizobiaceae > Aureimonas. The sequence goes on along the minus strand of NZ_CAJYIU010000005.1, from coordinate 1,082 downwards.
GTCCGACATGATGGACGGCCGGGTCGCCTGCATCCGCGAAGCGCTCGACGCGGATGGTTTCGGGGACACGATGATCATGTCCTACGCCGCGAAATACGCCTCCGCCTTCTACGGACCCTTCCGCGATGCCGTCGGCTCGGCGGGCGCCCTGCGCGGCGACAAACGCACTTATCAGATGGACATGGGCAACGCGCTGGAAGCCCTTCGCGAAGCGGCTCAGGACATCGCCGAGGGCGCGGACATGATCATGGTCAAGCCGGGACTGCCCTATCTCGATATCCTCGCCCGTCTCGTCGACGAGTTCCGCATGCCGACCTTCGCCTATCAGACGTCCGGCGAGTACGCGACGATCATGGCGGCGGCCCAGAACGGCTGGATCGACGGCGACAAGGCCATGTTCGAATCGCTGCGCGCGTTCAAGCGCGCCGGCGCATCCGGCATCCTCACCTACTTCGCGCCCCGCGTGGCGGAGGCGATCCACAAGGGCTGAGGCGGGATTGCGAAGCCGCCGCCGCGACACCATGTCCTCGACGCGCCGGACGTTCCGGCGGGACAGGAGACGATGACGCGATGGTCGATGCTACGGTTCTCAATGGCGCTCCGACGACATGGCTCGACGAGCCGCGCGCTTACGAGGGCGTGCGATCGCGCCGCATCCTGGCGTTCCTCGTCGACTACACGATCGTGCTCTTGCTCTGCATTCCGGTGATGCTGATCATCGGCGTCCTCGGCGTCCTGACGTTTGGCCTCGGATGGATGCTCTACGGCGCGCTGTTCCCGCTGGTCGCACTGCCTTATGTCGCGTTCACGCTCGGCGGCCGGTCGCAGGCGACGCCGGGAATGCGCCTCTTTGGCATCCGGCTGGAGCGTCTCGACGGACGGCCGACCGACCCGGGGCTTGGTGTCGCGCACTCCGTGCTGTTCTGGGTTGCGGGCGCGCTCACCTCGGGCTTCATCGTGCTCGTCGGCCTCTTCACCGCGCGCAAGCAGCTGATCCAGGATCTCCTGCTCGGGACCGTCGTCGTTCGGCGGCGCTGATGCGACGGCAGGACGCGCGGATTTTTTCGGCCGGGATCGTCAGG
>NZ_CAJYIU010000004.1 GCF_913775355.1 uncultured Aureimonas sp. | reverse complement strand
AACGATGCCCTCGATCCGGGCCCCGATCTCGTCGACCGAGCCGCTGGCGGCGATGACGACGCAGCGGTCAGGTTCGCGAGCAGCGATGTCGAGGAAGGCCTGCCGCCGGGCTTTGAAGATTTCGTCGCCGTCCTTTTCGAACCGATCGGCCGCCTCGGCGGACCGACGCTGCGATAGGCGCTTGATGCTGACATCGCTCGGCACGTCTAGGATCAGCGTCAGGTCGGGGCGAACGCCCGAGGTCGTCGCGGCCTCCACTTCGGACAAGAACGCCTGATCGAGACCCGGGACCGATCCCTGATAGGCACGGGTCGAGTCGAGGAAGCGGTCGCACAGCACGAAGGCACCCCGCTGCAGCGCCGGCGCGATGACCGAGCGCACGTGATCGTAGCGGGCAGCGGCGAAAAGCAACGCCTCGGTTTCGACGCCCATGTCTTCGGCCGCTCCGGACAGGACGATATGACGGATCGCGTCAGCGCCCGGCGAGCCACCCGGCTCACGCGTCAGGGTCACGGAAACGCCAAGGGCCTCCAACCGTGCGGCCAGACGCCGGATCTGGGTCGACTTGCCGCTGCCGTCGGGACCCTCGAGCGTGATGAGGCGGCCGCACGACGGCGCGTCGGAACCCGTCGCATTCATGATCAAAGGCTCCGTATCCAGCCGAACGCGAGTTCCTGGATCGCGTCCGCCGCCCGATCCGCGAATGTCCCCTCGGCCACGTCGTCGCCCGCCTTAAGTTCGCGCTCCAGCGAGAACCGATCCTCGATCCGCAACTCCACCGTCCCGATCCTGTCGCCTCGCCGGATCGGCGCCCTGAGGGGCGCATCGTAGTGCACCTCGGCCGTCACCCTGTCGGCATGTCGCTTTGGGATCTGGGCCACCAGATCGGCGTCGAGCACCAAGGGCACCGATGCCGTCAGGCCGCCGAAGACCGGCGCCGCCGCGATCGGACTGCCAGCCACGAAGATCGTTCGCTCCTCAAAGGCCGACGATGCCCAGTCCGCCAGCGCGATCGTCTCGCGCAGCCTTGTCTGTTCCTTGTCGAGCCCGGCCAGCGCCAGGATCGTCATCCGGCCATCGCTGCCCTCGACGACGCCTACGATCGAGTACCCACCCTCCTCCGAAAACCCCATCGCCATTCCGGTTGCGCCGGGCTTGGCGGCGAGCAGCGTGTTGCGATTGCGCTGCAGGATCTTGTTCCACTCGAAATCCGGCTGCGCATAGAGAGCGTACCGGTCAGGGTAAGTGAGACGCACGTGTCGGGCGAGGACGGCGAGGTCGCGCGCCGTCGTCTCCTGACCGCCCTCCGGCAGTCCGGTCGGATTGACGAAGCGGCTGTCGACCATGCCGAGTGCCTTGGCGCGTTCGTTCATGCGCGCGGCGAAGGTCTGCTCCGATCCGTCAATCCCCTCGGCAATGATGATGGCGGCGTCGTTCGCCGCCTGAACCACGAGCCCCCGCTCCAGCGCCTCGACCGGGACCTGCGAGCGGACGGCCGCGAACATCGTGGCCGTTCGCGAGGGTGCCCCGCCCGTGCGCCAGGCATGGTTCGACACCGGCATCGCTGTGTCGGGCGCGAGGCGACCCGTCGCGAGCGCTTCGAACAGAACCTCCGCCGTCATGATCTTCGCGAGCGACGCCGGAGGAAACGGCGCGTTTCCGTTCTTGTCGAACAGGATGCCGCCGGTTTTTCCGTCCATGACGACGGCAACCTTGGCGGCAGTCTCCGGCATCATCGCAGCATCGGGGTTCTGGGCGTGCGAGACGCCCGCAAACCCGATGGCGGCAAGGACCATGGCGCTCCGGAGAAGACGCGAGGATATGTTCATGAGATGGCCGGCAGGAGGGTTGCTGCGGCTATAGATAGGGCATCGCGGCGGCGTCGTACATTGCGGCAAGCAAAGGCCCCGCGGAATGCTTAGCGCTCGTCCGCCCGCAGCACGAACGCATCCGATGCGCCGGCATCCCAGACCTCGCGAAGCAGCGTATCGGCATCCTGGCCCGGACGCATGTTCAGCGATAGCGAAACCTTGCCGTCCACCATCGTCTCGTCGAGATCGGCGCGACCGTCCGCAAGGCTCGCGACGCGCATGAGAAGGGCGACATCGTCGAGAGCACCGAGTTCGATCGTCTCGGGCGCGGACGGCGTCGCCATCATCGAAGCCAGTGCGCCCTGCGCCCCCTCGAGCTGCGGCGCGGCGGCATAGGAGAGAAGCGAACCCCGCGGCATCGGAACCGGTACGGGCGCCGAGGGCGCGGCGTCGTAGGTCTCGATCAGATCTTCGATCGACGGCGTGCGGGCCGGCGCCAAACGCGACGTCGCCGGAATCGTCGCGGCCGCGGCCTTCGGCGCCGAGAACGCGGCCGCCATCAGGAACGGCGAGCGCTCCTGACGCGAGGCAATCATCACGCCGCTCGGCAACCCGTCGTTGATCGCTGGAGCGTTGCCGGGGCGGTAGGACGCCATCAGCATCGGCGTATCGTCGCCCTCGAGCGGCGCCCGCCCGACGTACTCCACCTTCACGTCCGCGACGCCGTCATGCTGAAAGCCCAGCATTTCGGCCGCCTTCGATGAGACGTCGAGAACGCGGTCGTGCATGTAGGGGCCGCGATCGTTGACGCGGACGAGAACCGAGCTGCCGTTCTTCCGGTTCGTGACGCGCGCATAGGACGGCAGCGGAAACGTCGGGTGAGCGGCCGACAGGTGGTACATGTCGTAGACTTCGCCGTTCGCGGTCAGGCGACCATGGAAATTCGCGCCGTACCAGGACGCGGTACCGGTCTTCACGTAACCCGGCTCTTCCTTCGGATAGTACCACTTCCCGCGCACCATGTAGGGCTTGCCGGTCTGGTCACGACCGCCGCCCTTGGGCACCTTCTTCAGCCGCGTCACGCGCGGGCTGGCCTTCACGCCGAAAAGCTTGGAGGTGAAGAACGGCGCGTCGCCTTCCGGCGCGAGTTCCTCCTCGTGCGTCGAGGACGAAGTGGACTGGCATCCAGCCAGCGCCAGCGACAGGCCGAAAGCGAGCCCAAGCCCGATCTTCCGGTTGCGTCCGGCTCCAGCCATCATTCTGCCCCCAAAACTCGCCTTGGCGCGCACACCCCGTCGCGCCACCCCACCATATTCCTTCTAAAACTTACCAACAGATGAAGCGAATGCAAGTCCGGGCGAATCAAGCTCGTTTAGATTACAGATGATGGCTTGCCGAAATCTTGCCACAATCAGCTTCAAGTCGCCCCTTTTCCCGGTCGATGGGACCTTTGACTCCATCGATCGCAGCAACGCGCGTATGGCATGCGATCCGTACTTCAAGATGACTCTCGACCTCAGATGGATGCGGCGAAGTCTCACGCCGTCGAGCGACGGACTTCTCTATCCAGCCGACGTCACGCGAAGAAGTGGGCGGTGACGTTTCCGCTGATTTCGCCGGTCGCCTTGCGCCTCAGGAGGTCGATGTAGTCGGCCTGCCGCCTCTCCTCGTCCGTTCGCTCGTCGCCCAGCATGGCTTCGATTTCACCGAGCGTCTTCATCAGCCGCTCCGTGATGGAAGCGATGTCGACCAGATCCTGCATGGCGTCTCCTTTTCGGAGGGCACCCTGCCGCAACCGGCTGGCCTCAAACTGGCGCGGCTCCCGGTCAAGCGGTCTGGCGGCGAACGAGGCGACGCCCGACGAAACGCCGGGCCCGCTCGATCTCGACGAAGATCACAGGCGTGATGAAGAGCGTCAGCGCCTGGCTGACGAGGAGACCTCCGACCACCGCGACGCCGAGCGGCTGCCGCAGTTCGGACGAGACGCCGGTGCCCATCGCGATCGGGAGCGCGCCGAGCAAGGCGCAGAAGGTCGTCATCATGATGGGCCGGAAGCGTCGCAGGCACGCCTCCCGGATCGCCACCTCCGGCCCCTGCCCCTCCTCGCGCTGAAGCTCCAGCGCGACGTCCACCATCATGATCGCGTTCTTCTTGACGATGCCGATCAGCATCAGAAGCCCGATCACCGCGATGATCGACAGGTCGAAGCCGAACCACTGCAGCGCTGCGAGCGCACCGAACGCGGCGGACGGTAGACCGGAGAGGATCGTCAACGGATGGATGAAGCTCTCGTAGAGAATGCCGAGCACGATGTAGATCACGAGGACCGCCGCCCCGATCAGGAGACCGAGATTGCCGGTGGCCTGCTGGAAGACCTGCGCAGTGCCGGCGTAGCTCGTGGTGACGTTCGACGGCAGGCCGACCTGCGCCTTGATGTCCTCTACGATGCCGGTCGCCGTTCCCAGCGAAACGCCGGCCGGCAGGTTGAACGACAGGGTCACCGCCGTCAGCTGCCCCGTCTGATTGACCGTGACGG
>NZ_CAJYIU010000003.1 GCF_913775355.1 uncultured Aureimonas sp. | reverse complement strand
TCGACCCGTGCCTATCAGGGATCGGTCCCGGGTCTCGATCAGGCGTTCTTGTCCGAAGTGGAGGCCGCGACGACCTCGGGCGTTCGCCCCGACCTGACGCTGATCCTAGACGTGCCGAGCGATGTCTGCATCAAGCGCCTATCGCAGCGTCGGTCCGCCGAGGCGGCCGATCGGTTCGAAAAGGACGGCGACGAAATCTTCAAAGCCCGGCGGCAGGCCTTCCTCGACATCGCTGCTCGCGAACCCGACCGCTGCGTCGTCATCGCCGCCAGCGGCTCGGTCGACGAGATCGGGGCCCGGATCGAGGGCATCGTTCTCGATCGTTTCGGTGACGAAATCGCGCGCCTGCGGCGCATCGGACTCGAGAGCGCTCGTTGATCCTCGCGGACACCAGATCCTCGCATGACGACATCGACGACGTACCGCCTCCGGCGGCCAACCCGTCCCTCGTCGGACATGCGCGCGAGTGGCAGGAACTTGTCGCGGCATCCCGCAGCGGACGGATGCATCACGCCTGGCTTCTGCAGGGGCCGCGCGGCATCGGCAAGGCGACGCTCGCTTTCGCGTTTGCCCGGCATCTCGTCGGCGCCCCCTGGACAGCCGAAGGCGAGCGAAGCGCCATCTTCGACCCGGACGACGCAGCGGTCCGCCAGATTGCCTCCGGCGCCCATCCCAACGTCATCCACATCCAGAGGGGTGACGCCGACCGAGGCGGCGGGTTCAAGACGCAGATCACGGTGGATGAAGTCCGCCGACTGCAGGGTTTCTTCCGGGCGACCGCGATGCCCGGCTGGCGGGTCGCCATTCTCGATCCTGCGGACGATCTCAACCGGAACGCGGCCAACGCGCTTCTGAAGATCCTCGAGGAGCCGCCCGCGCGCTCGGTGTTCCTGATCACCAACCACGCACCGGGGCGCCTCCTGCCGACCATCCGTTCCCGCTGCCGGACATTGCGGATCGACAGCCTTTCGAACACTGCGGTTGCAAGTGCCACACGGCAACTCATGCCGGGGACCGATGGGGAGGACCTGAACGCTGTCGCTGCGCTCGCGAGGGGAAGCGTTCGCCAGGCGCTCATCCTGCTGCAAGGCGGCGGCGTCGACGTCCTGCGGGAAGCCGATCGCATCCTCGACGCCCGACAGCCCGACTGGCAGGGCGTGCACAGCCTTGTCGACGGTCTTCAGCAGAAGGGTCGGGAAGCGGCTCTCGATCTTTTCCGCGATCGACTGTTCGACCGGGTCGCCGAGGAAGCGACCGTCGCGGTCGCGCAGGGAAGGGCGCGCGAGGGGGCTCTCCTTGCGGGCTTCGGCATCGCGGAACAGGCGCGTTTTCGCGAAGCGGCCGCCTACAACCTGGATCGCAAACAGACGATCCTCAGCTTCCTCGATCGCTATCTCGCTTTGCGATCCGGGGCGACCATCTAAGACGAAGCGCCCTGCTTCGTTGAGCCGCGCGAGCCGATGGGCTATCTCCCATCCCGACACGATCCGGGCAGAAGCAGCACGATGGCCGACCGATTCTATACGACGACCGCGATCTCCTATCCGAACGGCAGCCCGCATATCGGACACGCCTACGAGCTGATCGCGACCGACGTGATCGCCCGCTTCAAGCGGCTCGACGGCTACGACGTCCTCTTTCTGACCGGCACCGACGAACACGGCATCAAGATGCTGCAGACGGCCAGGAATCTTGGCCTGTCGCCGATCGAACTGGCAGACCAGAATTCGGCGAAGTTCCGGGAGATGGGGCAGCTTCTCGGCAGCTCGAACGACGACTTCATCCGCACCACGGAGGAGCGCCATCGCCGCGCCAGCCAGGAAATCTGGCGGCGGATGCGAGAAGCCGGTGACATCTACAAAGGCTCCTATGCCGGCTGGTACTCCGTCCGGGACGAGGCCTACTATGCGGAAGACGAGACGCGTCTCACCGACGACGGCAAGCGTCTCGGCCCGCAGGGCACGCCCGTCGAGTGGGTCGAAGAAGAGAGCTACTTCTTTCGGCTCTCGCAGTTCGCCGAGCGGCTGCTCGCGCATTATGACGCCAATCCCGACTTCATTGGTCCCGCCGAGCGCCGGAACGAGATCGTCTCCTTCGTCCGGTCCGGTCTGAAGGATCTGTCGATTTCGCGCACGACCTTCGACTGGGGCATTCCGGTTCCGGGTGACGAGCGACACGTCATGTATGTCTGGGTCGACGCGCTGACCAACTACCTCACCGCCACTGGATTTCCCGACGGCGGGGAGCGCGCCGATTTCTGGCCGGCGGACCTGCATGTCATCGGCAAGGACATCGCCCGCTTCCATACGGTCTACTGGCCGGCATTTCTCATGTCGGCCGGGCTGCCGATCCCCAAGCGCGTCTTCGTTCACGGCTTTCTCTTCAACCGCGGAGAGAAGATGTCGAAATCGGTCGGCAACGTCATCGACCCGACCGCTCTGGTGTCGGCCTACGGCCTCGATCCTGTTCGCTACTTCCTGTTGCGCGAGGTTCCGTTCGGCCAGGATGGCAACTATTCGCACGAAGCGATCGTCGCGCGGATGAATTCAGAACTCGCCAACGACCTCGGCAATCTCGCGCAGCGCTCGCTCTCGATGATCGGCAAGAACTGCGACGGCGTGCTGCCGACGCCGGGCGCGTTCACCGCGGCGGACGAAGCGATCCTCTCCGCGAGCGACCAACTGCTTCAGCGCTGTAGGGCCGCCGTCGATCGGCAGGAACTGCACGTCCTCCTGTCCTCGATCGTCTCGGTCGTGTCGGAGACCAACCGCTATTTCGCGGGCGAGGAACCTTGGGTCCTGCGCAAGACCGACCCGGCGCGGATGGGAACCGTGCTCTATGTCACGGCGGAGGTTCTCCGACGGGTGGCGATTTTGCTGCAGCCCGTAATGCCGGATTCCATTGCGAAGCTTCTCGATCTCCTCGGTGTGCCGGGCGAGGAGCGGCGGTTCGATCGTCTGGATCAGGGCCTGATGCTGGAGGCCGGTCGGCCTCTGCCCGCACCCTCCGGCGTCTTCCCACGCTATGTCGAACCGGCGACCGAAGAAAGCTGATGTCGACTTTCCTTCTCGTCGACAGCCATTGCCATCTCGACTTCCCGGACTTCGATGCCGATCGTGAGGGCCTGATCGATCGCGCGAAGTCGGCTGGCATCGGGCTGATGGTGAGCATCTGCACCCAAGTCTCGAAGCACGATCGAATCCTTCAGATCGCCGAGCAGTTTCCGTGCGTCTTTGCCTCGATCGGAACGCATCCGCTCCACGCCGCAGACGAGAACGAGGTGCCGACGGAAGAGCTCATCCGACTGTCCCGCCATCCTAAGGTCGTGGCGATCGGCGAAGCGGGTCTCGACTATCACTATGACCGAGCGCCCCACGACCGGCAGGAGCGCGTGTTCCGGCGGCATATCGCAGCCGCGCGAGAAACCGGCTTGCCCTTGGTCATCCACGCTCGTGATGCGGACGAAGCGGTCGAGCGGATCCTTTTCGATGAAGCCGGGAAGGGGGCTTTTCCCTTCGTCCTGCATTGTTTCACCGCCGGCCGGCGACTTGCCGACGTCGGCGTCGAGCTTGGCGGCTACGTCTCGTTCTCCGGCATCGCAGCGTTCAAGAACTCCACTGGTCTGCGGGAGATCGCGGCCTCGATCCCGCGGGATCGGATTCTCGTGGAGACGGATGCACCGTATCTTGCGCCACCGCCGAACCGAGGCAAACGCAACGAACCGGCATTCGTCAGAGACACCGCCGAGGCATTGGCAGCTGCTCTCGACAGGGAGTTCGAGGCCTTTGCGCGCGAGACGACCGACAACTTCTTCCGGCTGTTTCGCAAGGCTCCGGATCTGCGGCCGAGCGACCGCACGTGAAACGACACCTTCGCCTGACCATTCTTGGCTGCGGTTCGTCGCCCGGAACGCCGCGGATCACCGGTGATTGGGGTCAGTGCGACCCTGCCAATCCTCGAAATCGCCGCACACGCTGTTCCGCGATGGTCGAGCTCGTGGATGGCGACGACGTCACACGGGTCGTGATCGACTGCGGGCCCGACTTTCGCGAACAGATGCTGGCTGCATCGGTCACGCGGATCGACGGCCTCCTGATCACCCATCCGCATGCCGACCACATCCATGGGCTGGATGACGTTCGTGGCTTCGTCATCGATCATCGCAAGCTCGTCGACCTCTACGCCGACGCCGACACCTATGCCCGTTTGTTCGAGGCCTTCGGCTATTGCTTCCGAACGCCGCCGGGCAGTTCGTACGGACCGATCGTGCGCCATCGACCGATCAGCGCCGGCGAGGCCTTCTCGGTCGACGGCCCGGCGGGGCCGCTGACGATCCGACCCTATGCGCAGACCCATGGCAGCATTCACTCTCTGGGATTTCGCATCGGCCCGCTGGCTTATTCCAGCGACGTTTCCGATTTCCCGCCTGGCGCGGTCGAGGCGATCGAAGGTACTGAGGTCCTGATCGTGGACGCGCTACAGTACAAGCCGCACCCCAGTCACTTATCGCTGTCCGAGGCGCTCGAATGGATCGAGCGACTGGCCGTACCGCGCGCCATTCTCACACACATGCATACGCCGCTCGACTACGAAACCGTCCGTCGATCTCTGCCCGGATTCATCGAGCCGGCCTATGATGGGATGCAGGTCAGCCTCGACATTTAATCCTCCCGGCCGAAGAGCGTGTAGCTCACCGGCGACGTGCCGCGACGGCACAGGGCCGCTGTGCCGCAGGTTCCGGATCAGGTCTGCGACCGACCAGTGAGTAGCGTCGATCGACTATAATATTCCATAATCCATATTATGAAAATATGACTCGGGAAGGCATTTCATCTTGCTTGGGCGTTTGAGCGCGCTTGTGACTGCGTATTGGCAAAAGCGGCGCCCTTCCCCCGCTCCTGCCGGCCAGCAATGACACCCTGCTGCGCGTTGTGCGTCGCCGGACTTTTGCCAAGCGACTCCAGTGTGAGGATCGTCGCCACCGCGAGGAAACGAACGCCATCGTCGTGGAACTGGCGACCAACGGCGTCTCGATCTAGGAGACCAGTCCGTTGTCAATGACGACTGAATTTTCCTCAGAACGGCCGAGGTAAAATTCCCCAGTTCGGCCGATCACGCCGTCGCGGCGAGATGTCCATTTTCGGGAGGGCGTCCTCTTGGCCGAGATGGAGCTACAATGCTCGGAGGCGTGATGGCAGCCTTTAATCTGAGTTGCTCGAGCATGAGAGCGGCGTGCTGGCGCAGCCGGTAGCTGGAGCCTTCGGTTTGGACGACGACGGCGTGGTGCAGAAGGCGATCGAGGAACGCGTTGGCGACGACGGGATTGCCGAAATTATCACCCCGATCGGCAAAGCCGCAGTTGAAGGTTAGGATCATCGCCCTCTTCTCGTAGCGGGCGTTGACGAGCTGGAAGAACAGGTTGCCGCCGCCTGGAACGACGGGGAGGTAGCCGATCATCGTCGATGACCAGGAGCGACGAAGGGCGGCAGAAGAAGCGCAAGCGCTTTCCAAGGCGCCTTTCCCGCTCGGCCGTGGCTAGACCAGCGATGAGGTCGGCGAGCGTGCAGAAGTAGACGCTCTTTCCGTCCTTGACGGCCTCGACGCTGAGGGCGACGGCCAGATGGCTCTTGCCGGTGCCGGGCGGGCCGAGGAGTGGACGACTTCGCCGCGCTCGACGAAGCCGAGCTGGGTCAAGGTCAGGATGCGGTTTGGTCGAACGGGGGCTGGAAGGAGAAGTCGAAGCTGGCCAAGGTCTTGATCGTGGCCAGCCGTCCCATGCGCAGCGCGGTCTTGATCCGGCTGTTCTCGCGAGGGGGGCAGCTCCTCGGACAAGAGGAAGTCGATGGCCTCGAGGGCGGACATCTCGCCCTGATCGAGCCTTCGCACGACGTGACCCAGGGCTTCGAGGGCGCGGGGTATCGTCAGGCCGACGAGGTCGTGGCGGATACGGTCGATCACGGAGGTCGCGGCGTCCAAAGGGTTAGTCATGCGCGTAGCTCCTGCGCCAGCGCTTGGCCGATGGCGTCGTAGAAGGCGAGCGGACGCTGGGCGACCTTATCACCGACACCCAGAACGAGCGTGCCGATCTCACCCTGGCCGTCATGGCGCCGGCGCCCGGTGTGGATGATGCGATGTCCCGGCTCGACAAGGCGGCCATGGCGGCTTTCGAGAACCAGATGGGCGGCGATCAGCGTTCCGTCCTCGAGGGTCCGGACCTCGTCGGCCAGGGTGTGGGCCTCGACGGTGCGGCGGCGCGTGGCGTCCGGGACGGAATAGAAGTTGCCGCCGACGCTGACCATACCCTCTCGGCTGATGCGCCGCTCGAGCTTGAGAACCGATCGGAAAGGTGTCAGTGGCAGCGGGCGCAGAGCCATGCGCTCATCGGCAAAGGCCTCGGCGACGATCCGCGGCGTCGTCGGCTCGTAGGTGAGGACGACGTGGAACTGGGCGAATTCGACCTGTGCCTGCTTGCCCGGCGGGGCCCCCCAAACGAACCTCGAAGCCGCGATCGTCAGCAGCCACCCGGTCGCACGTCGCGCAGGAAGTCGGTGACGGCAGTGTAGCCGCCGTCATAGCCAAGCTCCTTCAGCTCGCGATAAAGCCGTCGCCCGGTCAGGACGGGATAGCGTGCCACGCGCTCGCGCAGGTAAGTCGTGAAGGGATCGATCACGGCCTGCCGCGGATTGCGAGGACCGTAGCTCGGCGCCTCGAGCCCTTGTTCGATATATTTGCGCACCGTCTTGCGGTCGGCTCTCATCGCTTTGGCGATCGCCGAAATAGACAGGCGCTGCCGATGCAGATTCAGGATCACTACCATCTCCCCGAGCTTGATCGCCGAAATCCTTCTCCCGACTATCGGGAGAAGCATCGGCGATCACGCACCGCCAGTCTCCCAGGGCGCGCCCAGGGCGACTGGCGGCCGCGCTAAACTGGGGACGATTCAAACGGCGCTTCTGGGGAATTTCCAGCCGGCACCGCCAATCCGCCCAGGAGAACGCAGTTGCGAGCTGGTGAGCCTAATCGTCCGAGGCCAGCGCACGGATATGTTCTCCTGTAATAGATCTCGCCCTACCCGAACTACCGTTTATGGACCCGCAGTCGGAAGCTGGCTGCCGCAACGGCGCCGAACTGTTGCGTCGCCTGCGCATGCTTAGTTCCGTGATTCCGAACGCGTGGTGTCGAGAATGGGCCGACGCACCGTCTCCGATCGGAGCGCATGGCGAGCACTGAGCTTCTTAGTCTACCCTTTGCGCACACTTTCGCCCGCCTTATGACGCTGAGCCGCGACCATCTGACTTGAGCCAAGACCCTAGCGCTCGCCGTCTTGGCTGCTTTCGACATGGCCCTCCGGCGAGGTGGCGAAGATCCATTATTCGTCGCCGCGCACGGAGTTGCGGGAGCAGGCCGTGGTGGACAAGGCGACGGGTCGGAAGGGGGTTCGGCTTGTCCCGCCGGT
>NZ_CAJYIU010000002.1 GCF_913775355.1 uncultured Aureimonas sp. | reverse complement strand
CCGTTGCCGAAGACCAGGGCGTTGCCGAAGGTTTCGACGTAGATGTCGTCCGCGTCGTCCGTCGGATCCACGCTGCCGGTGCCACCATAGACGGTCACGTCGTCGTAGGCGTCGATATCGATCACGTCGGAGCCCGCGCCGCCGTAGACGAGGGACTTGCCGGTGAGATTTCCACCCTCACCGAAGACGAGGCCGCCGTAGAGGGTGTCATCGCCGTCACCGCCATACACGGTGGCCTCGCTCGACTCCCATTCGACGTAATCGTCGCCGCCATTGCCGAAGATCAGCGCGCTGCCAGAAACACCGACCGAAATCTCGTCGTCGCCGTCTTCCGGATCGACGTCCGCACCGCCGCCGTAGACGGTCGCATCGCCGTTTCCGAACACCTCGATGGCATCCTCGCCCGAGCCGCCGACCACGAGGGCCTCGGTGTCAAACGAAACGCTAAGGAGATCGTCGCCCGTGCCGCCATAGACGGTAGCGCGGTTCGAGTTGACGGTGACGTTGTCGTCGCCGTCGCCGCCGTAGACCGTGTTGTCGCCCGCACCCTGGTTGAAGAGGTTGGAGCCCGAGACGAGGATGAGGTCGTCGCCGCCGTTGCCGGTGACGAGATTGTCGCCGTCGCCGAGCACGACGATGACGTCGGCGCCGTCCTCGGCGTCCACCGCGCCGTCGCCGCCATAGACCGTGTTGTCGCCGTCAGAGCGCACCGCGATCACGTCGACGCCGCCGGTCGGATCGACGCGGCCGATGATGTCTTCGATGATGTCGGTGACGTTGCCGAGATCGAAGCCGTTCGGCAGGAGGCTGGTGTAGCTCGACGCGTCGTTGGCACCGCCGACCAGAAGGTTCGAGCCGCCGCCGACCGGCGAGTCGTTGACGAGGCCGTTCAGCGTGCCGGCGAGCAGGACGTCGCCGCCGAGGCCGCCGTAGAGCGTGTTGTCGCCGGTTCCGAGTACGGCCACGAGGTCGCTGCCGCCGTTGCCGTACAGCTGGTTGTTGCCGTTGCCCTGGACGAAGATGACGTCGCTGCCGTCTTCGGCGTCCGCCGGTCCGTTGCCGCCGTAGACGGTGTTGTCGCCGTTGCTGGTGACGATGATCGCGTCGATGCCGGCTTCGCCGATGTTCTCGGCGAACTCGCCGAGATTGAGACCCGACTCGATCAGCACGTCGATCGCGGGCCCGAGGGTCGCGTTGTCGTTGCCGCCCCCGTAGATCAGGTTGTCGCCGTTCGAGCCGTCCGAGCCGACGATGATCAGATCGTTGCCGTCGCCGCCGTAGACGGTGTTGTTGCCGATGCCGTCGATCTCGATCGTGTCGTCGCCGCCGTTGCCGAAGACGAGGTTGTCGCCGTTGCCGATGATCGAGATGTCATCGTCGCCATCGGTCGGATCGCTCGGGCCGGTGCCGCCGTAGACGGTGTTGTTGCCGTCGCCTTCGATGGTGATCGTGTCGCTGCCCTCGCCGCCGTAGACGAGATTGTCGCCGCCGCCGGCGGAGATCGTGTCATCGCCCTGGCCGCCGTAGACGGTGTTGTCGCCCTCGCCGGCGTTGATCGTGTCGTCGCCCTGGTTGCCCTCGATGACGTCGTCGCCGCCGAGGCCGAGGATCGTGTCGTTGCCTTCGCCGCCGAGCAGGGTGTCGGGGCCGTCGGTGCCGATGATGAGGTCGTCGCCGTCCGTGCCTTCGGCGAGGCCGTCGACCGGCAGCAGAACGAGCTGGCCATCAAGCTGCAGGAGGCCGTTCAGCGCGTTGATGTCGATGTCAGCCAGAAGAATCTGGAGACCGTTGTTAAGGGTGAGACGGACGTCGCCGTCCACCTGAGCCAGTCCGACAACATCCAGATCGCTCAGCTCAAGGTTGAGAATGTCGCCGCCGGGCTGGAGGCCCGTAATGGTCAGCGTAGCATCGGGGTCCACGGACACCAGATCGACGGCAACGTTACCAACCCCTTGCACGACGTCCACGACATCGCCAACGATGTCACTGATAATTCCAAGCGGCATGACGCCCCCACGATGCGCGGCTCTCCACACGCCGGGAGAGCGCCGTTGCGATTGATGAACCTACCTAAGGTTGCAATCGCAGATAAGGACGACTCGCAAGGGCAATGCAACCGAAAATTGCATGGGGCAATTCTGATTGCAACTTGGTGGCAATCCTGCAACGCCCGGCTGTATCGGACCGGCCGGGGACGAGGCGGAAATCCGTGGCGTTTTCCGGAACGCGCCGACGGGGCCGGCGTTCTGCATGTCAGTCGACACTGCATGGAGGAGACCGATGTCCGACATCCACTACAAGATCGTCGAGCACGACGGCGGATGGGCCTACAAGGTCGGGGACGTGTTTTCCGAGACCTTCCCGACGCACGACCGGGCTCTGGCCGCCGCGCGCGATGCCTCGTCGCGGCAGGAACTCGCTGGCGAGACCGCCGGCATCCAGTATCAGGATGGCAGCGGCGTCTGGCACGAGGAGGTCGCGCGCGGCGACGACCGGCCCCATGCCGACGTGGTCGACGGCGAGGCGCCTCGCGCCTGACCCGTCGCGTCGCCCGAATGGCGGCGGTTCAGGACCTTGCGGCCGGTTCGCGGTGCGGGGTCTTCTCCCACATGTGCGGGGCGTGGAAGAGCTGGCCGATCGCTCGCAGGCCCGCGAGACTGACGATCAGCCAGTAGAACCACAACGACCAGAGCCGGCGGAGCAGCGGGCGCTCGCTCGGGCTGGCGACGAGGCGCGCGGTCAGGATGAAGACCGCGTAGGCCAGCGCGATGTTGAAGGCGTCGACCGCAGCGAGGACCCCGGCCGACAGGTAGACCTCGCCGTTCGCGAGATAGGCGTAGGCTGCCGCGAGGAGATGCCCCGCGAACATCACATGCATGAGACTTGCCGCGATCATGCCGCCGAACAGGATTTGGAAGGTCAGGAAGGCGCGGGGGCCGAGCTGGCGGCAGGCGAGCCGCGGATCACGCATGTGCACCAGCCAGGTCTGGCACCATCCCTTGATCCAGCGCGTGCGCTGGTTGCGCCAGTCGAGAAAGCGCGCGGGCGCGATCTCGGAGGTCGGCGATGCGATGGTGCCGATCCGGTAGCCGAGGTGTAGCACGACAAATCAGTTGCACTCGAACGTCACTTCAAATGCGCGCAGAAATGCTTTCGCCGCCACGCCAGCCAAAGCCTTTTGAATGACGTTCAGCTTGCGCAAGCGAAAGGTATGAACCTCTGAAGCTGGATGGACAGCGTGCTTACAGGAGATTGGAAGCCGCCGACCAAATCTGTCCGTAGGCCTCGACTTTGAGAGCAGCTAACTCACGGTCAGCTTTGAGGATCGAAGCAGGAGCCCTTTTCGCAAATGCATTCAGGGACTGAGTGAGCACATAGGCGGTGGTGTCGTCCACGATCATGAGTCGGTCGTGCAATGACTTTCCAGGAGCCTCCCTCGCCTCGATAGGACGTGCCGATGCGTACTGCTGAACCCAGCTTTTCGCTGCCGGAGAGAAACCAGGCTTCTTATGGTGATGATCGGTGAGGAACCGAATGCGAACCGATTCTGGCGCTTGGACCGCATACTCAGTGAGGGCGTTCGCATCCATATAAGGATCGACTACCAGAACGTTATCCTTCGCTTCCTCTAGGATTTTCCGGATTGCAGCCATTGCGTCGTGGGAACTCCCAGCTGGGATGTAGGCGCCCCGACTCACGGCTGGGACGTTCAGTTCAACCTGCGCAAGCTTCAGAAATAGAATTTGAAAGATCGAAGTTTTCGCTGAGACCCGAACGTCACGCAACGATGACGTCAATCCATTCCGCATCGCTAATTTCACATCTGTCGACTCTATACGGCTTCCATCAACTTCTAAAAGTGCAGCCAGAGTTCCGACCCATTTGATCTCGTCGGGCGGTAGGTCCCTGTCCTCAAATGACGGAACGGTCGCAGCTAGCTGACCCAGACGTTGGTAGAGTTCATCAGGCGACATGAGGCTGACACCTTCTTCACGGTGGTTCGGCGGATTCTGCCAAGGGGTTGATACCACCGGAAGCTGTAACGCCTCGAAATCAAAGCTTTCTTACCAGCACGTAGGGAGAGAGACTGAATGTGTCTTTTGGTTCCCCCGACTTTGACACGCTTCGCTGCAGTAAGGATCCTTGCGGGGCGCTGGCGTGCCACTCCAGCCTTTTCCCGTTCGTTCCTGCAGCGCGCCCGGCTCCCCCGCTCGGGCGTGTCGTAGTCGGCCATGCGAATCTTGTTCTCACCCACCCACGGGGGGCGCCATCCCAGATGCGGACCTTGGTCGGAGCGCAGTTTGCGAGGCAGGCCATGACGGTGATGACAATGTGGTCCATGGCCATTTGGAAGCCTCTTCGAACGCTCGTTAACGATGTCCTAACGCAGCGTTTGCGAGAGCGCAGTCCATTAGCTGATGTATGGGAAGAGTCCCATCGACGACCGGTCCCCATGCTGCGCCAAGCCCTGCTCGCCCTTTGCCTGACTCCCCCGCTGGCGCTGCCGGCCGTCGCGCAGGATGTCGATCCTGCCGACGTTTTGGTAACGGCCGACCAGCTCGCTACGGTGAAGAAGGAAGCCGACGACGCTCTGGCCGCCGACAATTGCGAGGCAGCGCTGCCGGCGCTCGACAGCTTCGTGAAGAAGGCTGAGGTTTACGCAGCCCTGATTTATGCGGGCGCGCGGTCTGTCCTCGAAAGCCCTCGGATCACGGCGTTCCCCTCGTCGCTCATCAACCAGATGAACGCACCGACTGAAGACCGTCTCCTGATTTTGAAGATGCGAAACGAAGGCTGGGTGTCGATCGCCGAGTGCAGGGTGAAGGTCGGACAGCCGGAGGCCGCTGTCGAAGCCTACCTTGAAGCGCTTCGACTCCTAGATGCCGGCAAAGAGCAGGACACGTGGAACCGAGCCCGCATCGGCCTCTGGAAACTGATCGGCGTCATTCCGGAATGACGCCGACCGACGATGATCCCCTTTGGAGGGAGTTAGTAGGTCTCTTTCGATTGCTGTATCAAGCGGTCCAAAACGGCATCTGTGAACGCTTGGCTCGTTAAAACGAATTCCTCGAAGCCCTCATGACCCATGCGATCTTTCATTCGAGGCGACGTCGGCTCGAACAACTCCATTGCGTGAAGCGCCGCATTGCTTACTGACAAATAGCTGTCTTCCGGCTCCTCCAAAATGGCGGCGCCATTTTGGATATCGTTTGTCACGGCCCAAAGCGTACGAGACAATCTTTGAAATCCGGCACCGGTGCGAGGGAAAAGCAGATGCCGGGAAAGGTTCTCTGTCGACATGGCAACGTGGCGCGCATCGTTTAAAGCGTTCTGTAGCTGCTCGTATCGGAATTTGAAGGCGTCGTCGGCCAAAGCCTCCCGTCGCTGCTCCTGCTCTTCGGTCAGAATGCTGGTTTGTGTGCCGATGAACTCGGCCTGTCGGCGGGCCTCCAAAGCCTGCTCCTCCATAACCCCACGGCTCATCGAGTATTCCTCGCGAGTGAGGGCCAATTCTTCCCGCGTCGCTCTCAGCTCCTGCGCCTGAATGAGCACTGCCGTCGCCAGCCAAACGAACGCCAAAGGTGCGAAAGCTCCGGCAATAAGATCGCCAACCTCATTGGCCTGAAGGGTGCAAAGCATCTGATTCTCGCCTCCCGGACACCCGAGAGATCGCCACACAGCCAGTAGGATAAGAGCGAAGACAAAAAGGCCGCTGAGTAGAAGCGCAATAACGAGCCAGTTCCGGTCCTTACGCTTGGATGATCGCGTGGCCTTCGATTCCATCAGAAACTCCCTTCGCTCGGCAGACCGAACAAAGCACATTCTAGGCGGCGAGCGGATGAAAGACGACGGCGCTGCCACGTCGCCGGCGCGGACATTTCCATCCGACAGAACGATCACCCGACGGGGAGGATCGCCGAGGACGCCAACGGCAGCGGCAGCTCGGCGTTGTCGTCGACGATCTGGTTGCGCACGTTCGCGCCCTCGGCCGAGCCCGACGAGAAGTTCGGCTCGTAGACGACCTTGGCCCCGGCCGGCACCGCGACCGAAAGCGTGAGCTGGAGCTTCGACGCGCTCACCTTCGTCACGCCGCTGACCGTCAGCTCGGCATCGCTCGCATCGAACACCCGCCATCCGCCGTACTGGCCGGAGGGCGTCGAGAAGTCGGCCCCGCCGGAGCCGTAGGGATAGACGATCGTCACGTCGATCGTGCTCGTCCCGGACTTCGCAGCGCCGACGACCTCCGGCCCGCGCCAGTTGTCGTTGGTCGCGATGTCCTTGCCCTGGACGACGTGGAGCGCGTGTGCCGCCGCCTTGGCGTTCTGCCACGCGACGCGCTGGTAGCCGTCCTCTGCGCCGCCGGTCGACTGGTCGAAGCCGCCCGAGCCCAGCTTGCCGAAGTGCGCGTTCCAGTCGTTACTCGTGCCGCGCGCGGCGTGGCCGGTGTCGGGCGCGAGGAAGACGTTCGCCTGTGCCGCGAGGAAGCTCCGCTGGAGCCGCCGCATCCGGTTGACGTTCTCCTTCCCGGCGTAGCGGGCGAGCGGCTGGATCACGATCGGCGCCTCGGGCTGGCCGATATACGTCCGTATGAAGTCGAGGTAGGCGTAGGTCTGCTGCGCCCAGGCCTGCGCGCGGGCCGCGTCCATCGTTGAGGCCGCGTCCTCCTCGCCCTGCGCGTGGACGATCACGACGCGCTTGTATTTCAGGAAGCGGATCGCATCGAGATAGGCCTTCGTATTGCCGGCGCCGTTGCTGGTGGCCGTTGTCCAGAGCGTGCCCGGCGCGTTCGTGTCCTCGTCCCAGAAGTAGAACTCGCGGGCCGCGTCGCCCGGCATGGCACGCTTCAGCATCGGCATGCCGCCGATCATCGTGAAGTTGGCGGAGCCCGCGAGGATGCGCTCGGCGGCGAGGCCGAGCGTCTCGGCGAGCTTCGGGCGGAAGCGCCGGAAGGCCGCTTCCGTGCCGGCGGTGCCGTCGCCCGAGGCGGCGGCCGAGAACTGGCCGTTCTGGTTGGACTGGCCCGAGCCGATGATGAAGTAGCGGTTCGCCCAGACCGTCGGGGCGGTCGCCCAGCGCGTGGACTGGCCGATCGCGATCCGCTGACACTCCTCGTCCGTCATCGGCACGGCGGACTGGTAGACGATCAGCTCGCGGAAGCCGCCGTTGAGGGCATTGCTGCCGTTGGCGTCGGCGCCGATCACGAGGCGCTGGCCGGTCGCGGCCGCGCCGCCGTGCTCGCGGTCCTGAAAGTGGCGCCGGGTGTCGCCACCGCCCGAGACCAGCGCGCCCTTCTGGTTGAACCAGACATTCACGAAGCCGGCCGCCAGCGCCGGCGCGCTCTCGTCGATCGACAGGTGCTCGGGCCGGTCGTAGATGCCGATCGAACGGCCGAGACTGTCGCGGCGCTCGGAGAAGCTGGCCTTGTCGTTCTGGCCGTTGCCGAGGTTCGGCGCGCACAACTTCTCGGTCACCGCCCGGATCCGGCTCACCGGCTGGTACGAGAGCGGCTCCTACTACTCGCCGGCCTACCGCGCCGAGTTCGACGCCTTCCCGACGATCGCATGGACGGGCGACCTGTCGATCGAGGACGAGAACTGGTGGGATCAGAAGCCGCTGACCCGCGACATCGAAGGGCTAACGCGCAACGCGATCCACGTCCTGCCGGAGCCGTCCTCGATCCCCAACTGGCGTGTCGAAATCTTCGACGAGGGCAACGCGGCGGGCTACCTCGACATCGGCCGCCTGTTCGCGGCGACCGGCTGGCAACCGAGCCAGGGCGTTGAGCGCGGCCCGACGCTGCGGCCGGAGGACCCGACGAACGTCGAGACCACCATGTCGGGCCGCGACGTCGCCGATCCGCGCGCAGTCTTCCGCGTCTGGAACGTCGCCTTCCGGATGATGGACCGGCAGGAGCTGCTCGATCAGGGCTTCGGCCTCCAGCGCAAGGCGGGCGTCCACGAGGAAATCTTCTTCGTCTTCGACCCGGACGACGCCCGCAACCTCACCACCACCAGCTTCTTCGCGCGCCTCCGGCGGCTCCAGGACTACGAGCTGGTCCAGAGCCCGCGCGCCAATCTCGGCTTCGAACTGAAGGAACTTCTGTGATGGCACTGACGCCAGATGAGACCGGCGCCGGCACCCGCCTCGCCGAGGGCTACAACGAAAACGACAACACGCCGGCCAACCCGCTCGGCCTCGGGCGCGGCGCCCCGCGCGGTGCCGGCGGCCTGTTCATGGCGGTCCTGCGCGACCTCGCCTTGTTCGGGCGGGGCGTCGTGCGCGAGGTCCGCCTCGCGCTGGCCGAGACCGAGCGGCTCGCCGGTGAGGCGGCCGTCGCGGCGCTCCTGATCGAAGGCGGTCCGGTGACGTCCGTCCAGGTCGGCAGCGGCCCGAAGCAGACCGGCGCCGTCAACATCAACATCGACAACCTGTCGGCCGAGATCGAGGCGGAGATGAACGACTTTCGCACCGAGATGGCGGCGATCGCGACGCGTTCGCGCTCGGCCATCGCCTACTCGCTCGCGTTCGGAGGCTGACGGATGTCCATCACTAGGGCCCTCACGGGCAAGACCCTCTCCCGCACCGTCGACAACATCTGGACCAATCCGGCGGCTGACAAGATGATCCGCACGCTCGAGCTGCGGTTCTCCAATATCGACGGGCTGGCTTCGGCCGACATCAGCCAGTGCCTCTGGATCGACGCCAGTGAGCAGCCCGTGGCCGAACGGCCGATCCTTCCCGTCAATGCGACAGTCGACGCCCGCGATGCGATCTCGGTGCGGGTGATCCTCGATCCCGGCGACGGAGTGAAGGCCGGAGCCTCCGCTGACGGCGACATTTACGTTGCGGTGTTCCAGCTCTTCGAGGAACCGGCGCCATGAACGCCTTCGCGGAGATCGGCGGTCGCCCGTTCGAACGTTTGAGCGACAAGGCCGGCGCGCAGCTCGGCGACGTTCGCCTGTTCGGTCGGGATCCGGGGCCCGGATGGGTGGCCGAGGATGGCGTGGTTTCCTACGCCGAAAGGCGCCGGCCGTTTCTTCTTGCCAACACGCTGGGCGGCTTCCAAACGGTCGGCGCCCCCTTCGCCGCCAAGGGCCTGCGAGGCATGAGCCGCATCGGCGGTCGTGTGTTCGTCTGGCAGGACACGACGATCGCCTACCGTCGCAACGGGGGAGCGCCGATGCAGCTCCCCGACGAGGCCCTAACCGCCGAGGGCTTCACCCGCACCGACCTCGCCAATCAGCCCGAGAGCCGGGCCGAGCTGGGTTATGTCTTCTGGCGCTCCTACGACCCGGCGACGCACCGCGTCGTCGAGCGGGATGGCACCTGGATGCTGGAGAGCCTTGCCGGCGACATCCTGCCGGGCTCGGTGACCAGCGTCACCCGGCGCCGGGCGAAGCGCGCCCTGGTCGACGCCGAGCTGCTCGAGGCGGCCGACGCGGCGATCGCCTCGATTCCCGGCAAGGCCGGCCAGCTCGCGCGGATCGATTGGGCCGACGCCACGGTCTTCGAGCGGACCGACCCGCTGATCGCGGCGCTCGGCGCCCAGCTCGGCCTCGACGACGCGGCGATCGACGCCCTCTTCGTGGAGGCGGCGAAGATCCCATGAGCGCCTACACCGACTTCGACGGCACCTTCACCCGCGTCCCCGGCACCGACCGCTACACCGCGTCGAAGCCGCTCGCCTGGGACATCGGCAAGGCGGGCTCCGGCAAGACGATCGAGGTGCCGGCGCTCTACGAGCACGACGTCTCGATCCCTGGCTTCCTCACCTGGATTTTCGACCGGCACGACCCGCGCTTCCAGCGCGCCGCCCGTCTCCACGACTGGCTGCTCGACAACGGCTGGAGCGCTTGGACGTCGGCCGCCGTCTTCTACGACGCCCTCAAGGCGGACCGCGTGCCCCGCGCCAAACGCTGGGCAATGGCGATCGCCGTCCTCCAGCACGTCGCCCTGAAGGGCGAGCCTCAAACCCCCATTGAACCGGCTTCCAGGAGCGATCGATGACCGACACGACCCGAGATCTTCAGCTCACGAACGCCTGGACGCAGGTGTCCGTCGACGGCGCCACCGAATGCTCCGTCACCCTGGAGGGCAACCGGGCCTTCCAGGCGGTGGTGCGCGTGGCCGCCGCCCAGCCCTCCAACGCACTGGCGACGGGGCACCGGCTGACGCCGCTGACGCCCTCGATGCCGATCTCCAGTATCAAGACGGGGCTGAAGGTCTGGGCGCGTGCGCTCAACGGCGCGGCCGACGTCTGCGTCTCCTGAAGGAACGGCCCGCATGGTCTTGAGCCTTTCGTCCTCCGCCCTCGTCCTCGGCCTGCCGGGCGTCGCCTCCGATCCCGGCGGCGGTGGCGTCGTGGTGCCCCCGACGCTCCAGCCTCTCACGTTGAGCGCCTCGAGCTTCAGCCAGTCGCTCGGCTCCGGATCCGACGTCGCCACGATCGGCGGCAAGTCCGCCGGCACGACGGTCGAGCTGATCGGCGGTAACGGTCGCCTCGCGGGGAAGTCGGACGGCTCCAAGCTCGTGAAGGGCCTTCTCGGCTGCACCCCAAACGAGGCGATCGCCATCACCCTGCGTGAGATCGACCCGGTGTCGGGGGCCAAGCGCGACACCGCGCTCTCGCTGACCGCGACGGCGCTCGCGGCGATCGCCAACCCCGCCGCCGCCAGCCAGGCGCCCGTCGCGGTCTACGGCCTGCGCCGCATAGTGCCGGGCTACGCCGGCAACGCGCTCCAGGTCCGCAACTCCGCCAACGCGGCGGTGACGATCGGCTTCAACGCCGACGACACGCTCAACACCTCGGCGCTCGCCGCATCCGGCGACGGCGTGACGTTCCGCGTCTCGACCCTCTACGACCAGAGCGGCAACGCGCGCGACGTGGCGACGGCGAACCGGCCGAGGCTGGTCTTCCCGAACGCCCCGACGAGCTACGACGGCGCCTACATCGACTTCGACACGACCAACGCCAACCTCGCGACCAGCCTGACCTTCCTGGACGTCGGTGGCACCGCCAACCTGTCGGTCTTCATGGTCCTCGCGCGCTACGGCTACGGGGCCAGCTACGGCGCGAACCGGCCGGGCGCGCCGACGACGACGGGCAAGACCGTGGCGCTCTCCTACGGGACGACGGCCGGGTCGATCCTCCTTGGCGGGGCGCCGAGCACGATCGCCCGCAGCTCGGCATAGCGGTTGATCCGGAACTCGAACCAGGTCGCCGACGCGCCGGTGTGGCGCGAGCGTGCCGTCTGGCGGTAGCGGCGGGTCTGGAGGTTGGTGAGCGGCAGCTGCCAGTCGCCGCCCGACAGGATGGCGCCCGGCGTCGCGCCCTTCGGCGGATCGGCGAAGTTCGGATAGAGAAAGAGCGGACGGCCCATCAGCCCCAGGCCTCGATCTCGGTGTGGTTGTTGAGCCGGGACTCGGTGAGGCCGATCACACGCAAGGGCCGCCCCCCGCCCATCCCGAAGCGGTCGACCTCCAGCGTGATCACGTCGTCGAGGTCGACGGCGGCGACGTCGTCGCCCCAGCAGTCCAGGACGAAGAGGTCGCGGCGATCACCCTCGATGGCGCGCCAGCGCTCGGCCTCGGCCTTGGCGTCCGCCTCCAGGACGAGACAGGTGTCCTTCGTCAGGTCCGGACCTTTTGGGTGAAGCGTCGTGTTCGCCTCGACCGGCAGCTTGATCTGGCGGAACTCCTGGATGGCGAAAGCGCGATAGACATCGTCACTCGCCACGTCCTTGAGGTCCGCCTCGGAATAGGTCGTCCAGGCGCGGCCGTAGCGCACGGTGACGGAGCGCGCGGGAACGCCGGCGCCCTCGTCGGCCGTCGCGTTGCGGAACAGGCTATCGCCGCCGAGGAGGAAGTCGGTGGTGATCCGCACGACGCCCTCGCCGGATGGGAGACGCAGACGGCCGACCCGGAAGGTGCCGAACCGGTCGGGGACGAGCCAGCCGCCGATCGACTCGAGAAGCGCCGAGGCGATGCGCAGCGGTGAGACGTCGGCCGTGCCGGTCCAGAAGCCGGCCTCGGCCGGGGCCTCCGCGTGTAGCGCGTCGATCGAGCCGGCGTCCACCACCGCGAGGCCGTCGAGGACGCGGGCGACATTGCGAGCGACGGACCGATCGGCGAGCGTCGCCCCCTCGGCCGCGTCGAGGGTCAGCGTGCCGGCGGGCCGGGTGTAGGTCCGCAGAAGGCCGAGCGCGAGACAGGTCGCGTACTGGCCGCCGGTCATCACCGCGCCTTTCAGCGCCGCGAGGTCGGCGTGGTCGCCGGTCGCGGTCAGCTTCACCCCGTTGTCGCGGACGTTGGAGATCTCGGCGATCGCCCGGTCGGACACCTGATAGAGGTTGTCGAACTGGTCGACCGTCACCGGCGCGATGTTGAGGGCGCGGCCGTAGAGGCGCGGCTTCTTCACGTCCTTCAGGTCGGTGTTGCCCTCGGCGATGGTCAGCCCCCCGCTCGTCGTGGTGCCGAGATAGGCCGGGCGCTCCAGCGGTTCGCGCAGGGCGTCGAGCATGTCGCGGATGCGGATCGTCACCGCCCGGCTCGGGAACTCGGCCTGTTCCATCGTGCCGGTGAAGACGGTCCGGCGTTCCGCCCAGGGCGTCTCCTGGCTTTCGAG
Organism: uncultured Aureimonas sp.; assembly: GCF_913775355.1. GTDB lineage: Bacteria > Pseudomonadota > Alphaproteobacteria > Rhizobiales > Rhizobiaceae > Aureimonas. The sequence goes on along the minus strand of NZ_CAJYIU010000002.1, from coordinate 35,807 downwards.
GCTCCAGATCCGGATCGGGCGCCCGTCGAAGGCGAGATCGAGGAGACCGTCGAGCGAGCCGTCCGCGTTGACGAGCTGGATGTCGCCGCCGCCGACGTCCGATTCCCCGCGCGTGCGCGAGCGGCCGAACAGGAAGCGCTCGAAGTTTCCAGGGTCCTTCACGAGGTCGTCGAAATGCGCGTTGGCCGGCGTGTCGCCGGGCTCGGTGGTGAAGCCGAACGTGCCGAAGCGCAGGATCCGCGGTGCATTGGCGGCCGGGTCGAAGGGCTCGATCTCGATCAGGTGGATCATGCGGCGGTCCTCGTGGAAGAGAGCGAGCGCGCCCGGCGCACGTCGGCGGCCGAGCCCTCGGCCGCGCGGTTGCCGCGCTCGATCGCGGCGAGCGTCTGGTCGGCCTTGGTGCCGGTGAGCGCGATCAGCTGGCGCATGAGGGCGGCGGTCTCGGCCTGGGCGGCGCGCAGCTCGCGGGCGAGCGCGGCGTCGTTGGCGGGCGCGAAGGCCATCGCCGGCTGGCGGCCGATCTCGGGCAGCGCGTGGTGGCGGTTCACGTAGGCGACGGTCGCCTTGACCTCCGGCGTCATCGCGCGGGCGGTGATGACGCCTTCGCCCCCGGCCAGCGCGATCGTGCCGCCGCCGGCGTAGCGCGCGAGGACCGAGTCCTGGTCGAAGATGCCGTTCCCGACGATCCCGCCCTCCTGGTAGGCGCCGACAACGCCGCCGAGGCGGAGGCCCTTGTATCCCGCGACACCCTTGTTCTTCGGGTCGTAGAGGTTGAGCTGGAACTGCCGGTCCATCCGGTCGGTCAGCGCGCGCAGCTGCGCCTGGAGTGCCGGCGTCTGCGAAGCGATGTAGTTGGAGAACTTGCCGCCGCCGAAGTCCCCGGTGTAGGCGATCCCCATCTTGCCCAGCTCGGAGACGATCGCCTTGTTGCGATCCTGGAAGCCCGCGTCACCCCAGTTGCGATTGTCGTTCACGCCCTGGAAGGACTTGAGGTAGTCGGCGATCGCCTTGGCGGTGTCGGCCGTGTTGGCGCTGATGTCCTCCAGCCACGAGGCCTGGCTCTTCATCAGGTCGAGCTGGCTCGTCGCCTTCACGTCGGCCTTTTCCATGGCGCCGGCGATGCGCTTCTCGACCTCCGCGAAGCCGTCGCTCGACGCGAGGTAGGCCTTGGCGAGGTCGCGATAGTCCTGCGCCGCGCCGGTCAGCGCGCCCATCGCCTCCTTGTCACCGCCCTGGGCCTTGGCGAGCGTCTCCTCGAAGACCTTCCGCGCCTCGGCGACGCGGTCCTTCTGCGAGAGCGAGGAATCCTGATCGAGCTTCATCCCCGACAGGAAGGAGCGAATACCGTCCCGGTAGGAGCGGATCGTCTGGTAGACGTCCTGGAGCTGCGACTTCGACGCCTCGAACGACGACAGTGCCGCCGCCTTGGCGTCGGCCGCGACCTCGGCCGCCGTGCGCGCGCCCTCGGTGAACGCCTTCACGACGCCCTGCAACTCGGGGAAGGCCTTGATGAGGTCGTCGAAGGCCGAGCCGGTCAGCTCGGCCCCGTCCACGACGTCCTGGACCGCCAGCGCGAACCACTTCGACACGATCGACGGGTCGACGCCGAGCAGCTTGGCGTCCTTCAGCCCGCCGTCGCGCGCGGTGAAGAGGTCCTTGATGTCGTTGAGGTAGCCGGTGCCGGAAAGGTCGTTGATCTCGCGCTGGTAGCCGTCGGTGAAGGTCTCGCCCATTTTGGCGATCGCCTGGGTGAGGCGCGCATCGATGTCGGCCGCTGCCTGCTCGGCTGTCCAGCCGAGGTCGGTCAGGACCTTCTGCAGCCCGGCCGCCGTGCCCCGGAAGCCGTTGAGGCTCTTCTCGACGTCGGAGCTGGTCGCGGCGGTGTAGAGGAGCGACAGGGCGTATTCGCCGGCGGCCTTCTTCGCCTCGGCGATCGCGGCGTTGCGGCGCTCCTCCATCGCCTTGGAGGCCTCGATCCACGCCCCGTTCACGCCGACGCCGATATTGTCGGACCCGAACGCGATCGACACGTCGTCGATCATGTCGCGGATCTGCTTCTTCAGGTCCTTGGTCGCCGCCCGACCCTTGGCGAAGGCGCCGCCGAGGCCCTCGCCCGAGGTGAGGTCCTCGACCATGTCGGTGAAGCCCTCGCGGAACTCCGCCTGCATCTCCATGAACCGGGTCCACATCTTGGTCCCGGTCGACGCGAACTGCTCGGACGAGTTGCCCTGGCCGTACTTCCAGGCGTCGCCGCCGACTTTCCGGAACTGCGCGAAGGCCCCTTCCTGTTCGGTGATCCACTGCCGCAGCTGGCCGTTGCCGTCGCCCGACAGCGACTTGTCGAACGCCTCGTACTGCGGACGCAGCTCCTCCCACTTCGCGGCCTTGTCGCGGTGCGCCTGCTCGCGCTGCTTCCGCGCGCCGAGGATGCCGCCGAGGATGCCGAGCGCCGCCCCACCGACGACGCCCAGCGCCGCGCCGGCACCCGCGCCGATGCCGAGGAACGACGAGATCGCCCCGCCCGCCTGATACCCGCCGAATGCGCCGGAGATGCCGCCCGAAAGCGGCGAGCCGGACTGGTATCCCGAACTGAAGGCACCGAGCCCGGCGCCCAGCACCTCGAAGCCCTTCATCGCCCGTTCGGAGAACAGGCCGGCGCCGGGAGCGCTCTTGCCGGCGTTGCCCTCGGACCGGGCGCCGAAGGGAGAGGCCCCGCGCGACTCCTCGCGGCGCGTGTAATCCGACATGCCCTCGGTGACGCCCTTGGCGACCACCTTGGCGTCGTGGGTGGACGAGGCGACCTGTTCGCCGCCGCCGCCGTAGCGCTCGTATGCCTCCTTGGTGAAGGCGAGGCGTCCGCTGTAGTTGTGGGCGTTCTTGACGCCGTTCTGATAGCCGGACGGGCGCTCGAAGCTGATCATCGCCTCGTTCGCTTCGAAGTAATCCTTTGCGGCGAGCAGGCGCTTGAAGGCCTTGCCCTCCGTCGTGTTCAGCTCCTTCCAGACGAACTCGAGCTGGGCGTTGACGTCGCCGAGGTTGTCCTCGGCATCGCACGGGATCGCACCCGCCCACTCTAGGATGCGGTTGTGGACGCGCTCGTAGGCCTCCAGGCGCTTCGGCAGCGTCTCCTCGCCGATCAGGACGATCGGAGCCAAGCTCTTGTCGTGCAGCTCGCGCACCACGTCGATGAACGCCTTGTGGGCGATGTGGTGGGCTTCGTCGATGATCAGGGGGCGCTTGCGATCGGCTGCCAGGATCTCGACCGCCTCGTCCACCATGTCGGTGGCGGTGCCGCGCGGCTTCTGGACGCCCAGTTCCTTGAGGATCGAGATCAGCAGGGAGCGGGCTGTCGTCAGCTGGCCGCACTCGACATAGGTCGCGCGATATCGGCTGGCCCCGTAGATCGCAGCCTTGGTCTTTCCGTAGCCGGACGGTCCGTACCAGCAAGCAAGGCCGGGCAGATGCGGCTTCCGTTCGACCACCTTGGAAATTAACCCTGCGAACATCGCAACGTTCTTCATGGGCGCTGGTCGATTGACTTGTGAGACGTCGCTCATCATTCTCTCCGTTGTGGATGGCGACCTTCTGGTCGCTCTTTTTGAGAGCCCGGCTTCGTGCCGGGTTCTTTTTTGCCCGCCCCTAGAGGGCTAGGTATTCGTCCCCGAAATCCTCGTGGAGCATCCGCTCGCCTCGGTATTCGGAGGAGTGTCGGTAGCGCTCAAGCAGCATGGCGTCGGCCGCCGGCACCGGCTCACCGGCCGCGATCGCGCGCTCCAGGATGACCGCGCGCCGGTATCGTGCCTTCGGGCTCTCGGGCAGGGGAATGACGGTGGCCGGAAGGTGCGCGACCCGCGCCTCTTCCAGGTCGGCCGCACGCTTCTCGATCGCCGCGTCCGCCAGCCGATGGATCGTCGCTGCGTCCTCGGCGTCCATTTCGGCGACCAGCCGACGCTGGGCTTCAGCCACGCGATCGTCCGCTGCGCGATACGGGCGGTTCTCCGTCCGCGCCTCGAAGGCATCGATCGCGGCCTCGATCGCCGGGGTCGTGTGGACCTCGGAACGCTTCGGCAGAACCGTGACGTTGGGCACGTCGCGCAGCCAGAGGTCGCACCAAGTCGAGACGTAGACGGCATGGTCGAGCGCGGTCAGCTCGCCGCGCATCATGTCGGCCTTGATCTCGGCAAGGCGGGCAGAAGCCTCGTCGACTAGCGCCCCGGCCGGTTTGATCGTGGCGTCGATCTCGCTCCAGTCGAGCAGTCCGGCCGCTGCAAGGCGCCGGGCGCCCGACACGAGCTGGAAGCGATCGCCGCGCTCGACGACGCGGATCGGCTCCTCCTGGCCTTCGACAGCCATGTCGTCGGCGAGGGTGCGCACCCATGCAGGGTCGAGGACGCGCAGGCGATTGCCGGCGTCGATCAGCGCGATCGGGATTTGACGCATCACGGACATGCAGTCGGGCTTTCCATTACGGTGAAGAGGTCGGGGGTGGTGGCCCGCGTCGGCTTGAGCGACAGCCGGGCGGTAGTGACCATGCGGGCGCGGGCGCGCTCACGGGTTCGGCGAAGGTGATGGGCGGGAGCCCTCGGATCGACGGCCAGCTCCGGCTCCGGCATTGCAAGAACCGCCGCCGGATGAAGGCGGGCGAACTGCGTGCAGCGGGACAGGAACTCGTCGATCGTCGGGCTCATCCCGCGCGTCTCCGCTCGAGGAGGACGCCCTTCCAGGCGTCGCGCATCCTGGTCGCTGTCTCGATCGAGAGGCCGACGGCTGCGGCGAGCGGTTCGAGGTCCGCATCCGAAAGGGTGGCTAGGCCGACGAGCGCGACCTGTGCGTCCAGCTCCGCGTCGGGCGTCCCCTTCACGCGGGCCGCGTAGGCCGCGTCGAACAGAAGCCCGGTGTAGGAGCCGGTCTGCATGTTCGCTTCCCTCGCCAGCGTATCGAGACGTCCGAAGACCTTCTCGGTGACGCTGATCGTGATCTTGCGGGTAGGCTGCGGGCTCTGGCGCATCAGACCTTCTCCGGCCGGCAGATCGCGATCAGCCCGATGCCCACCGCGAGCCCGATCAGGGCCGCCGGCGCGCCGGAAGCGATCATGGTTAAGATTTCCCAGGCGCTCATGCCGAGACCCGCGTTTCGTCAGCGAGGGTGTCGCGCTTTGAGCGGGACTCCGGGACGGGCTTTGCGATAGGTTTCCGGAGGCTTGAACGGCTCTGGATGAAACCGGTCGGGAACAGCTCTTCGAAGGGGATGCCAAGCGCGGCCGCAATCGCGTCGGCGCCCCGGCGGCTCAGCCCCAGGAAAGCACGCCGCACGGCGTGCGGGGGAAGGCCCGCCTGACGAGCGATCTCGGCCTGCGTGAGGTTCTGACGGCGGATCTCCGCCTTGATCCCCTCCGCGTCCCATTCAGTGGGTGGCTTAACTGCCGCCTTGGTCATTCAGCTCTCCGGAGGCCGGCCCGCACGCCGGCTTTTTTCGGGGGTTGTGGTTTGTTTGGTGGTCCGCTCGGTATTCCGGGCGGTGTTCTGTTTGGTGGTACGAAGTTAGCGCTTTAATGATCGTTCGGCAAGCGCAATTGCGCTAGAAGTTAACTTCAAACTTCTCGCCGGGCGCATCTCAGGGTGGGGTCCGATTAATCCGTTGTAAAACAACGGCTTTCTTGCGCCGCCGCCTGGACGCGCGAACTATGAACCCGCTTCAGAGTTCGGTGGGAACGGTGTCGGAATTTAAGGATCGCCTTCAAGAGCTGGTGAGCGAGCGTCGAAGCGCTAACGCTTTCGCGTCCGAAGTCGGGATCGGCCAGACACTATTGCGCCAGTATCTGAAAGGGGCGACGCCAGGGCTGGATAAGGTGGTTCAGATCGCGAAGGCGACCGGTATCCACATCAATTGGCTGGCAACCGGTGAAGGCCCTCGTGACTCTTCGGATCAGCTGCTCCAGATAGGTGTGAGAACACAACCGGAACAAACGGGAACCCCCGCCGTGATCCACGTCCCGACACCAGACATGCCGGATGACGCTATCGTATTGATTCCGCTCATGGATGTGCAGCCGTCAGCGGGCTCGGGGACAATCGTTGAGGCGGAGCCGGTATTGGGCCGGGTCGCATTCGACGCGGCTTGGCTGCGAGCGCGGAGCATCACCCCCACAGCTGCAAAGGTCCTGACTGCGCGCGGGGACTCCATGGAGCCGACTATCCGCAGCGGGGACACGTTGATCGTCGACACCGCCATCGACCAAGCGGTCGACAACGGCATCTACGTCCTGGTCTATGGGGAAGCCTTGCTAGTCAAACGCCTGCGGATCAGGCTCGACAGCACCGTAGTTATCACCAGCGACAATCAGGCGGCGGGCTTCGACGAGATCGTCACGCCCGACCGGATCGACCTTCTGCGCATCGCCGGTCGGGTCATGTGGTATGGAAGGATGATTTAAACTCTGCGGCAGGCGATTTGAGTCCGCCGAACGGCCATTCTAGTTTTCTGTACTAATAGTGACGCTAATCCTTGTAGCGCCAAACTCATATCCAACACTTAGTATTTTGCCCGTCATGTCTTGTTCGTCAATAGCACTTAGAAGGCCGCCGGTAATTATGAATGTATCGTCATTCCTCGGTTTCAATTTCGGCAACATTAGCATGCCGGTATTGTATATATGCTCGTGGTAAGCGTGGGCGATAGCGGCATTAGCTTGAAACATAACAGTGCATGACCGCACCGAATTTGATTCTTGCAACAGTGGATTGAATGATGGCGCAGGGTTACGAGGCGTAGTCGTATTACTTGCATGTAAGCTACGCTCAATCCGTCGGATCGATCTACCAATTGTCTCGATCTGGTCAGAGAAGTACTTCTCCGCTGAGACGTCTATGCGCTCCGGCCTCACAGTTTCGACCGTAAAGTTTTCGACGAAAGACTGGTATCTGCCGCCATCATAAGCGTCTGCCACGTCTTTGATTTTCTGCGAGAGCTTTTCGATGAACTCCTCAATCGAATTGAACTCGAGGTCTCTAGAATAGACGATATATCCGATCGAACTTACGTCGAACGGTGGCGGGACAACTCGATCCGTGACGATGACAGTCGGTTTTTTTGTCGAGAGCCGAAGACCGGCTTCCAACATTACGTTTGGGTTCAACCCGCTAAGGTCACACACGACGACATCGCTGTCGTAGATATTTTGCAAGATCGCCGCATGAATAACGTCGGCTTCTGGGTTCTCCCATACGAGCTTTGGCCGCATGCCGGCCGCTTCGATTGCTTTTTGAAGGATGCGCTGGACTCGCCGCCAGTGCTCAGGCGAGTAGAGTTCCCCCATCTGCGAAATCGGCATGACGATCCCGCATACCTTATCTCGCGGCGCTTCCTTTTGTTGACCGCTACCTTCAGCTTCAGGCTTCTTAGTCAACGATCCAACTCTCGAATTTGAGCGCGCTTACAGGGGTCAGCTGCGGCATACCCTTCTGCTTTGACCCTAGAGGGTTCAGTACCTGGAGTCTCCCCCTGCGAGGGTTAGGTGCAAGTGATTTGACGTGCAAAGGTAAGGGTGAGTGGTCGTGGTGCCTGTAGAATGCCCGGAGTAGCAGGGTGCACCCGGGGAATTTCGTCTGATCCCGCTTAATCCCGGCCGATCGCAGCTGATCTGTCGCGTTACACGAGGCGGGACAGTCGGATGCCGAGATCGGCGTCCTCGGCGACGTTGTGGCTGTCCCAGCCGCCGGCCTCGACCAGCGCCGCGCGGCGGAAATGATTCGAGGTGCCGCCGAGCGGCAGCGGCAGGCCGCGGTGCGCCAGCCACGGCAGGATCGCGCGGAAGAGGACGGCGTATTCCAGCGCGAACAGGGTCTCCAGCCAGCCGTTGGCGGCGTTGCGAATGACGAGCGGCGCCTGGACGCAGGCGAGCGAGGCCGGGGCCGCCTCGAATGCAGCGTGCGCGGCGCGCAGTTGGCCGGGATCGGGCCGATCCTCGGCGTCGAAGAGGACGACGTAGTCGCCGCGCGTCAGCGGCAGGGCGAAGTTCAGGGCCTTCGGCTTGGTGGTCGGATTGGTCCGGGGCGTCGCGATGACGGAGAAGTTCGGCTCGCCCGCGATCGCACGTTCCACCGCCATGATCGTCTCGGGATCGTTCGCCTCGCAGACGAAGAAGACCTCGAGCCGCGAGCGCGGCCAGTCGAGCGCGGCCATGGCGCGCGCCAGCGGCTCGGCCATCGCGGCCTCGCGGTGAAGGGCGACGAGGACGGAATAGATCGGCGCCGGCGCCTCCGCCCGCTGGGCGCCCGGCAGGGCCGAGCGCGGCCGCGCGGCGAGTGCCGTGCCGACGAGGACGCGCAGGCGAAACAGCGTGAAGCACAGGGCGCAAAGGCTCGCCGTCGCATGCGCCGCGAGCCAGAAGTGACCGGGCGCCGCGAACCAGGCATGCGCCAGCGCGACGAGGACGAGCACCGCCACAGCCGCCTGCGCAGGCGTCAGCACGTCGCGGGCCGACCATCGGTTGTGGTCGGCGGCGAGACTGAGGCGCGCGCGCGTCGAGCGTTCCGTGGCGCTCGCCGCGCCGCGCTTGGCGGCGATGTCGGAGAGGGTCGCGATGCGCAGTGTCGCGGCAAGTTCCGGCGCACGCGCGACACGCCCGGCAAGGCCCTCCAGCCGGTCGAGCCGCGGGGCGAGGTAGAGCCGGGGCCGCATCGCGGTATCGCAGGTCTTGGCGTGACGCTCCGACGCGTCGAAGGCGCCGCGACCGTCGCGCAGCAGCGAGGCGTCATCGCGGATCGGCTCGAAGCGGAGGCCGAGGACCGCGGCGAGCGTCTGGGCGAGCGTCGCCTCATCGACGAGACCTGCCGCAATCAGTTCCTCGTCGGCGCTGGAGCCGTTCCGCTCGGCGAGCCGGCAGGCCGCATCGAAGCGTTCGGCGTCGAGGCCGAGCCGCACCAGGGCTTCGGCGACCGGGGGGGCGAGGGCCGGCAGGCGAGCGTCGGCGAAGGCAAGGGCGTCCTCGGCGAGCGCGGGCGCTGAAACCACACCAAGGCCGCTGGCGTCCTCGTCCACGAGGGCATATTCCGATACACGCAACAGACCAGCCCTCGAACGCGAGTCCCCTTGCGAGGATCGGACACATCTTGGGTTTGAAATCGGCGCCGGAGAAGAAACCCTTGCGTGCATTTCTCGCCATCAGCGTGCTGGCTGCGCAGCTTTGGGTTGTTCCGGGTGCTGCCTTCGCGCAGAGTGCTCCCTCGGCCCCGTCCCCATCGGCGCCCGCCTCGCGCACGGTCGTGCCGACGCCCAATTTCTGGGACCAGGGCCAGCGCTTCGCCGAGCCGGACCTGTCGGGCCGGGCGCGCATCCGCTTTCTGACCTCGGTGGATTTCGCGCCCTTCAACTTCCTCGACCAGCGCGGGCGCCTCGCCGGCTTCCATGTCGATCTCGCGCGCATGATCTGCGAGGAGCTCGACATCGCCGCGCGCTGCCAGATCGAGGCGCGGCCCTTTGCCGAGCTGGGCGAGGCGCTGGCCGCGGGCGACGGCGAGGCGGTGATCGCGGGCCTTGCCCTCAACGCCGACAACCGCGCGCGCTTCAGCTTCACCCACCCCTTCTTCCGCTATCCCGCCCGCTTCGTGGCGCTGAGCGGTCGCCCGCTCGACACGGAGATCGAGGCGGGCCTGTCCGGCGTCCCGGTCGGGGTCGTCGCGGGCAGCGCGCACGAGGCGATGCTGGCCGCCTTCTTCCCGCGGGCGAAGCCGGTCGCGCTGCCGACGCGCGAGGCGGCGCTCGAGGCGCTGCGCGCTGAGCGCGTGCGCGCCGTCTTCGGCGACGGGGTTGGACTGTCCTTCTGGCTGTCGAGCGAAGCCGCCGCCGACTGCTGCGCCTTTGCCGGCGGGCCGTACCTCTCCGACCATTTCCTCGGCGAAGGGCTCGCCATCGCGGTGAAGCCGGAGGACGAGGACCTGCGCTCGGCCTTCGACTATGCGATCGGGCGGATCGTGGCGAACGGGCGCATGTCGGAGCTTCTCCTGCGCTATTTTCCCGTCAGCGCCTTCTGAGCCGCCACCGGCCGTTGACGGGGCCACGCGCAAAAACCATAGACGGGGCTTGTCGATGCGAGCCCCGCGCTGTCCCGAGCGCCTGAGGGCTCGCGGCAGGAAAGGGCGATCCACCATGGGCGATGAGAGCGAGGCGGCCGGCCGCAACATGTCGGACATCCTTGAGGCCGCGCAGACCTCGCAGGCCTGGCCCTTCGAGGAAGCGCGCAAGATCGTCGCGCGCCTTCAGCGGACCGGCAAGCGCGAGGCGCTGTTCGAGACCGGCTACGGACCGTCGGGCCTGCCCCATATCGGCACCTTCGGCGAAGTCGCGCGCACGACCATGGTGCGCAACGCCTTTCGCATCCTGACGAACGACGAGATCCCGACGCGGCTCATCTGCTTTTCCGACGACCTCGACGGGATGCGCAAGATCCCCGACAGCGTGCCGGACCGCGCGGCGCTCGAGCCCTACCTGCAGCGCCCGCTCTCCGACGTGCCGAACCCGTTCGGCGGCGAGGAGGCGACGTTCGCGGGCCACAACAACGCGATGCTGCGGCGCTTCCTCGACACGTTCGGCTTCGACTACGAGTTCGCGAGCGCAACCGAGTACTATCGCTCCGGCCGCTTCGACGCGGTGCTCCTGCGCGCGGCCGAGCGGTACGACGACATCATGGGCGTGATGCTGCCGACGCTCGGCCCCGAGCGACAGGCGACCTACAGCCCGTTCCTGCCGATCTCGCCCACCACGGGCCGCGTCCTCTACGTGCCGATGCGCCATGTCGACGCGAAGGCCGGCACGATCACCTTCCTCGACGAGGACGGCACGGAGACGACGCTGCCCGTCACCGGCGGACAGGTGAAGCTCCAGTGGAAGCCCGATTTCGGCATGCGCTGGGCGGCGCTCGGCGTCGACTTCGAGATGTTCGGCAAGGACCACCAGACCAACGCCGTGGTCTACGACCGGATCTGCGAGATCCTGGGCGGCGAGGCGCCGGAGCACTTCGTCTACGAGCTCTTCCTCGACGCCGAGGGCGCCAAGATCTCGAAGTCCAAGGGCAACGGCCTGTCGATCGAGGAGTGGCTGACCTACGCCTCGCCGGAAAGCCTCGGCCTCTACATGTTCAACAAGCCGCGCGCCGCCAAGCGCCTCCATTTCGACGTGATCCCGAAGGCGGTCGAGGACTACTACGCCTTCGCCGCCGCCTTCGAGCGGCAGGACACGAAGTCGCGCCTGCAGAACCCGACCTTCCACATCCACGGCGGCGAGCCGCCGGTGAAGGGGATTCCGGTCTCCTTCGCGCTGCTCCTCAACCTCGTCTCGGCCTCCAACGCCTCCGACCCGAAGACGCTCTGGGGCTTCATCTCGCGCTATGCGCCGGGCGTGACGCCCGAGACCGATCCCGAACTCGACCGCCTCGTGACCTACGCGCTGCGCTATTTCGAGGACTTCGTGCGCCCGACGAAGCGCTTCCGGGCGCCGGACGAGGTGGAGCGCGGGGCGCTGGAGGATCTCGACCGGCGGCTCGCCGCGCTGCCCGATGGCGCGGATGCGGCCGCGATCCAGGACGCGGTGCTCGACGCCGCGCGCCCGATCCCGCGCTACCAGGACGAGAAGAAGAAGGGCCCGGACGGCGGCCCCGGCGTCTCGCTCGAATGGTTCTCGGCGCTCTACCAGATCCTGATCGGGCAGGAGCGGGGTCCGCGCTTCGGCTCGTTCGCCGCGCTCTACGGCATCGACGAGACGCGGCGGCTGATCGCCGACGCTCTGGCCGGACGCCTCGCCTCAGCCGCCTGAGCCGGCGGCCGTGCGCGTCTCGGAGAGACCGTAGGCCCAGACGCCGCGCCGGGCGTCGCGCGCTTCGCGTTCGGCCGCCTCGTAGCGGCCGCCCGGCGTGGCGAGCGCCCAGCCGTTGCGCACCACCCAGTCGCCGACATCGGCCTCGCCGAGAGAGCAGGGCGCGCTGATCTCGCGCGCCTCGCGCTGGTCCGGCGTCACCGCGCACATCAGCGACCGGCCGCGGATCCAGCCGCGAAGGGCGGTGCGGGCGCGCGTCGCGCACGGCCAGGCCTGCGCCCCGTCGGCGCAGCGCGCGTCGCTCGCCACCGGCTCGACGTCCTCCACGAGAAGCGTGACCTCGCCGGTCTTCAGGGTTCGCGCGTCCACCGCGATCGGCCGGGGAAACAGGCGATAGGAGGGGCCGCCCGGCGCGGCCGACGCCGCCGCGGCGACCTCGGGGGCCGTCGTCGCGGCCGCGGCTGCCGGCGCTTCCTTTACCGCGTCGGTTGCGCCGGACAAGGGCGGCGTCGCCGCGCCACTCGCCACGGCGGGCAGGCGGGTGAGGCCGCTCGAATCGATCGGCGCGGCATCGATCGCGCGCACGGCCGACACTGAAGCGGGAGCCGTCGGCGACGCTGCGGCCGGTTCGGACACGGCGTCGGCGCTCTCCACGATCGCCACCGGCTCGGCGAGGTCGCGGCGCCCGGAAAACAGCGTGGTCTCCGCCGGCACCACCAGGAAGAACACGGTGACGAGCGCCAGAAGGCCGAGCGCGATCCGCAGCGGTTGCATGGGTGCCGTCCTTCTTCCCGTGTCGGCCAGGGCCTGCCGCACGCCGTCCAGTCTAGCGCCCGCCGGGCGGCGGGAACAGGCCGCCTCGCCGCGTCGGAGGCTACACGGACATGCCGTCCCTCACGCTCACCCGCAAAGCTATGGCTCGAACGCACGGGGGAAAGCGCGCGGCCGTGCGATCGGTCGGGCTGTCCCCAGCGCCCGTCCGCGATCGCGACGTTGATTCTCGGTCGCGGGAGAGCGGAGGCACGCATCCCGCCGCCGTCTCCGGCGATCCGGTTGCCGGGCGAGACAGCGTCGTCAGGCAGAGCGTCCGCCGCTCCGCATCCATCGGCGATGGTTCCGCTGGCTCACGACATGGTCAGGCTTCGGACTGGAACGATCTTACTTGCAAACCATTCGCATTTGCATATTCTTGACTCAAGACTCACCTGGAGACCCGCGTGACCCTGACCCGGCGACGCTTCGCTCTTCTTCCCCTCGCTTTCGCCGCGGCGCTCGCCGCAGCCCCCGCGCTCGCCGCCGAGAAGCTGAAGGTCGCCACGACCTTCACGGTGCTGGCCGACATGACCCGCAACGTCGCGGGCGACCGGGCCGAGGTGGTCTCGATTACCAAGCCCGGCGCCGAGATCCACAACTATCAGCCGACCCCGCGCGACATCCTCTCGGTGCGCGACGCCGACCTTGTCCTCTGGAACGGGCTGGGAATGGAGCTCTGGTTCGAGCGCTTCTTCTCCCGGCTGGGAGACAAGCCCTCGGCCATTCTGACGAAGGGCATCGAGCCGATCCTGATCGGGGAGGGGCCCTACCAGGGCAAGCCCAACCCCCATGCCTGGATGTCGCCGACGCTGGCGCTGACCTATGTCGACAACATCCGCGATGCGCTGTCCGCCGAGGACCCCACCAACGCCGCGACCTACGCCGCCAATGCCGAGCGCTACAAGGGCGAGATCTCGGCGAGCGTCGAGGGCCTGCGCACCTCGCTCGCCGCCCTGCCCGAGGGGCACCGCTGGCTCGTCACCAGCGAGGGCGCCTTCTCCTATCTCGCCCGCGACTTCGGCCTGCGCGAGCTCTACCTCTGGCCGATCAACGCCGACTCTCAGGGCACCCCCCAGCAGGTGCGCCGCGTGGTCGACACCGTGACGACGGAGAAGATCCCGGTCGTCTTCTCGGAAAGCACCGTGTCGCCCGATCCGGCGAACCAGGTCGCGCGCGAGACCGGCGCCCGCTACGGCGGCGTCCTCTATGTCGACAGCCTGAGCGCCGAGGGCGGCCCGGTGCCGACCTATATCGACCTCCTGCGCGTGACGACGCAAACGATCGCCGCGGGCTTCTCCTCGTGAGCGCGGCGCCCGGCATCGAGGCCGCGGGCCTCACCGTCGTCTACCGCAACGGCCATGTCGCCCTGCGCGAGGCGAGCTTTTCCGTCCCGCGCGGCTCGATCACGGCGCTCGTCGGCGTCAACGGTGGCGGCAAGTCGACACTGTTCAAGTCCGTGCTCGGCCTCGTGCCGCAGTCGGCGGGTCGCGTGTCGATCCTCGGCGCGCCCGTAGGCCAAGCCCTGAAGCGAAATCGCGTCGCCTACGTGCCGCAGAGCGAGGAGATCGACTGGAACTTCCCCGTTCTGGTCGAGGACGTCGTGATGATGGGTCGCTACGGCCACATGGGCTGGCTGCGGCGCCCGAAGCCGGCCGATCATCAGGCGGTGGCGGCGGCGCTCGCCCGCGTCGGCATGGCGGACTTCCGCGCCCGCCAGATCGGCGAACTCTCCGGCGGCCAGAAGAAGCGCGTCTTCCTCGCCCGCGCGCTGGCGCAGGGTGCCGAGGTGATCCTCCTCGACGAGCCCTTCACCGGCGTCGACCTTCGCACCGAAGAGGCGATCATCGCGCTCCTCAAGGACCTCCGTCGCGAGGGCGCGGCGATGCTGGTCTCGACCCACAACCTCGCCGCCGTGCCCGAATTCTGCGACCGCGCGATCCTCGTCAACCGGACCGTGCTCGCCGCCGGGCCGACCGCCGACGTCTTCGTGCCCGCCCATCTCGAACGGGCCTTCGGGGGCACGCTGCGCGGCGGGTTGTTCGGCGCGATGCCGGCCGCGTCCGCCGCCGGCCGCGAGCCCGTGGAGGCCGTCGCGTGAGCGCCGCCCTCCTCGAGCCCTTCACCTACGACTACATGTTCAACGCCATCTGGGTGTCGATGCTGGTCGGCGGCGTCTGCGCCTTCCTGTCTGCCTTCGTGGTGCTGAAGGGCTGGTCGCTGATCGGCGATGCGCTGTCGCACTCGATCGTGCCGGGCGTCGCGGGCGCCTACATGCTGGGCCTGCCCTTCTCGATCGGCGCCTTCCTGTCCGGCGGGCTGGCGGCCGGCGCGATCCTTCTGATCTCGCGCGCGTCGCGGCTGAAGGAGGACGTCGTGATCGGCCTGATCTTCACAACTTTCTTCGGTCTCGGCCTCTTCATGGTCTCGATCTCGCCGGTGCCGATCGACATCCAGTCGATCGTGCTCGGCAACATCCTCGCCGTCACGCCCGCGGACACGCTGCAACTCGTCCTCATCTCGGGCGTGACGCTCGTGATCCTGCTCCTCACCTGGCGCACGCTGATGGCCGTGTTCTTCGACGAGAACCACGCCCGCACGATCGGCCTCGACCCGACGCTCTGGCGTGCCCTCTTCTTCACGCTTCTGAGCGCCTGCGCCGTCGCCGCCATGCAGACCGTCGGCGCCTTCCTGGTCGTCGCCGCCGTGGTGACGCCGGGCGCGACGGCCTATCTCCTGACCGACCGGTTCGGGCGGATGATCGGGCTCTCGGTCGCCATCGGGGTGCTGACGAGCGGCATCGGCGCCTATGCCAGCTACTTCCTCGACGGGGCGACGGGCGGCGTGATCGTGGTGCTCCAGACCGCGCTCTTCCTTCTCGCCTTCGTCTTCGCGCCCAAGCACGGGGTGTTCGCCGCGCGACGCCGGGCGAGGGCCGAGGTCCGGGAGGCGCTGCCATGAGCGCCGCCGACCTCCTCTTCCCCTTCCAGATCGACTTTCTGCAATACGCCTTTCTGGCCGGCGCGCTGATCGCGGTGCCTTGCGCGCTTCTGTCCTGCTTCCTGGTGCTGAAGGGCTGGTCGCTGATGGGCGATGCGGTGTCGCACGCCGTCCTGCCCGGCATCGTCCTCGCCTATGCCGCCGGCCTGCCGCTGGCGCTCGGCGCCTTTGCGGCCGGCCTCTTCTGCGCCGCCGGCTCGGGCTTCTTGAAGAACAACAGCCGCATCGCGCAGGACACGGCCATGGGCGTCGCCTTCGCCGGCATGTTCGCGCTCGGGATCGTCCTCCATGCCAAGGTGCGCTCGGCGCTGCATCTCGACCATATCCTGTTCGGCGATCTCCTCGGCCTCACGCCGGGCGATCTCGTCGAGATCGCCGCGATCGTCGTGCCGATCCTCTTGTTCGTCGTGCTGTCCTGGCGCAGCCTCCTCCTGCACAGCTTCGACGCCGTTCAGGCCCGCGTCTCGGGCCTGCCTGTCCGCCTCCTGCACTACGGACTGCTGGCCGCGCTGTCGGCCGCGATCGTCGCCTCGATGCAGGCGGTCGGCATCATCCTCGTCGTGGCGCTCCTGATCGCACCGGGCGCTACCGCCTTCCTCCTCGTCCGCTCCTTCGGCCGGATGCTGGTGGTGGCCGCGAGTTTCGCGCTCTTCGCCTCGACGCTCGGCATCTGGCTCTCGGTGTTTCTCGACAGCGCGCCGGCGCCGACGATCGTCCTCGTCATGTCGGCCGGCTGGATCCTCGCGCTCCTCTTCGGCCGCCGCGCCCCGTGCGAGGTGGACGCGGCGGCCGCAGCCGTGGCCAGCGAGCCCTGATCGTCCCGGTGGCTTGGCGAAGGGGGGCGCCGGCCGCTAAGACGGACCGGAGGGCGCCGCCGCCCGGCACCGGAGACACGGATCACGCATGAACGCCGACAGGCAGGGCCGGGCGACGATTAAGGACGTCGCGCGCGAGGCGGGCGTCTCGGCGATGACCGTGTCCAACGTCATCAACAACAAGACGCAGTTCGTGGGCGCGGCGGCCCGCGCGCGGGTCGAGGACGCGATCGCGCGCCTCGGCTACCGCCGCCAGTCCAGCGCGCGCAACCTGCGCGGGCAGGGGCCGCGCTCGATCGGCATGGTGATCGTCGACGAATCGCCGGCCTTCCTCGCCAACTTCTTCACCGCCCAGCTCGTGGCAGGCCTCGCCAACGTCCTCAACCGCGCGGACTGGACGCTGACCCTCTCCGGTCTCCATCCCGACCAGCTCGCCGCCTCCAGCCTGATGCGGACCTACGATGTCGGGGGCCTCTGCGCCATGGTGGCGGGCGAGCGCGCGGCGCGCCACGACATCGTGCGGCGCCTCAGCGACCTCGGCCAGCCGGTCGTCCTCTTCCAGGAGGTGGTGGAGACCGAGGGGCGCGACCTCTGTCTCGTGCGCCAGGACGACGAGGGCGGTGGCCGGAGGATCGGCGCCCATCTCGCGCGGCTCGGTGTGTCCCGCGTCCTCGCGATGCTGCCGCGCCAGAGCTGGCCGGCGATCGAGAACCGGCTCGCCGGTCTCGGCCGGGGGCTGGGCGCCGAGCCGGCCGACGTCCTGCGCGTCGACCACGACGACTTTTCCGCCGTGCAGGAGGCGCTTCGCCTCTGGATCGCCGCACACGGCCTGCCGGGCGCGGTCTGGGGCGCCAACGACCAGATCGCCTCGGCGGCGCTCCTCCATCTTCTCGACCGGGGCGTCGCGGTGCCGGGCGCCGTGCGCGTCGTCGGTTTCAACGATTTTCCCGCCCACCGGCACGCGCGACCGCGCCTGACGACCCTGGCCTCGCCCGCCTACGAGCTCGGCGAGCGGGCGGGCGAGGCCATGCTGAAGCGTCTGGAGACGGGGCATTTCGAGACGCAGGACCTCTGCCTTCCCGTCGCCTTCCTCGCTGGCGAGACCGGGTGAGGCCGGCTTGCGGGCGATGGCATGTAACGTTAAACAAGGGGTGAGGGCGTCCTTGGGAGGGGAAGCATGAACCGCATCGATCTTGAAGGCCAGGTCGCCGTCGTCACCGGCGGCGCGCAGGGCATCGGCTTTGCCGTGGCGCAGCGTCTCGTCGCGTCCGGCGCCCGCGTCAGTCTCTGGGACACCAATGTCGAACTCCTGCGCGACGCGGTGGCGGCGCTGGGGGAGGCCGCGTCGTCGCAGACCGTCGACATCACCGATCTTGCGGCCCTCGGCCGCGCCCATGCCGCCGTGGAGGCGGAGGTCGGCCCGGTCTCGATCCTCGTCAATTCCGCCGGCATCGCCGGCAAGAACGCGACGCTCGACGAGTACGACCCGGACGAATGGCGCCGTGTCGTCGAGATCAACCTGAACGGCACGTTCTACGTCAACCGCACCGTGGTGCCGGGCATGAAGGCGCGCAACTACGGGCGCATCGTCAACATCGCCTCGATCGCCGGCAAGGAGGGCAATCCCAACCTGTCCGCCTATTCGGCCGCGAAAGCCGGCGTCATCGGCCTGACGAAGTCGCTCGGCAAGGAACTGGCCAAGCACGACATCGCCGTCAACGCGATCACGCCCGCGACCGCGCGCACGCGCATCCTGGAAACCCTGACGCCCGAGTTCATCGACTATATGCTGGTGCGCATTCCGCGCGGCCGGTTCCTGGAGGTCGAGGAGGCTGCCGCGATGGTGGCCTGGCTCGTCTCCAAGGACAATTCCTTCACCACCGCCTCGGTCTTCGACCTGTCGGGCGGCCGAGCCACCTATTGAAGGGACACCACCCATGAAGCTTCTTCGCGTCGGCCAGAAGGGCCGCGAACGCCCGGCCATCCGCCTCGAGGACGGAACCCTGCGCGACCTGTCGAGCCTCGTCGACGACATCGCCGGCGAGGCCCTGTCGGACGAGAGCCTGGCGAAGATCCGCGCCGCCGACCTCGGCTCGCTGCCGACGATCGAGGGCGACGAGCGCATCGGCCCCTGTGTCGGCCGCGTCGGCAAGTTCATCTGCGTCGGCCTGAACTACGCCGACCACGCCGCCGAGAGCGGCATGGCGGTGCCCTCCGAGCCCGTCCTCTTCATGAAGGCGACCAGCGCCATCGTCGGCCCGAACGACGACGTCGTGATCCCCAAGGGCTCGATTAAGCCGGACTGGGAGGTCGAGCTCGGGGTCGTCATCGGGACCGAGGCGCGTTACGTCTCGGAAGCCGACGCGCTCGACCACGTCGCCGGCTACTGCGTCGTCAACGACATCTCCGAGCGCCACTTCCAGACCGAGCGCGGCGGCCAGTGGGTCAAGGGCAAGTCGGCCGACACGTTCGGACCGATCGGCCCTTGGCTGGTGACGCGCGACGAGGTCGCCGACCCGCAGGCGCTCTCGATGTGGCTCGAGGTCGACGGCCACCGCTACCAGGACGGCTCGACGAAGACGATGGTCTTCGGCGTCGCCCATCTCGTCCACTACATCTCGCAGTTCATGAGCCTGCAGCCGGGCGACATCATCACCACCGGCACCCCGCCGGGCGTCGGCATGGGCATCAAGCCCGAGCCCGTCTGGCTGAAGGCCGGCAACGTCATGCGCCTCGGCATCGAGGGCCTCGGCGAACAGCGCCAGGACGTGAAGGCCTACGCGGGCTGACCGCTTCGCATTTCGAGAGGAGGCCGGCGGAGCGATCCGCCGGCCTTTTCGTTGAGGGGCGATGATCGTCTTTCTCGACTTCGAGGCCTCGTCCCTCAACGCTAAGAGCTTTCCCGTCGAGGTCGCTTGGGTCTTCGAGACCGGCGAAGGGGAAAGCCACCTCATCCGCCCCCAGCCGGACTGGACCGACTGGGAGGCGGAGGCCGAGGGCATCCACGGCCTGTCGCGCGAGCGTCTGGAGCGCGAGGGCATGCCGGCCGACGCGCTGGCGCGGCGGATGCTGGAGGCCCTCGCTCCCCACGACCTTTATGCGAGCGCCCCGTCATGGGACGGGAAGTGGCTGAGCGTGCTCCTGCGCGGCGGCGGGCAACCGCGCCACGCGCTCCGGCTGAAGGACACGGAAGACGCGCGGGCCGACCTCGTCGCCCGCCATCTCGGGCCGGGGCGGGACGAGGAGGCTCGGGCGATCCTCTCCGAGATCGAACGGATGGGGCGCGACGCCACGCCCGAGCACCGGGCGCTCGGTGACGCCGAGCGCGAGCGGCAGCTCTGGCTGGAAGCCGGGCGCCGCGCTGCCGCGAAGGCGTGAGCCGAAGCCGGCTTCCTGTCGCCCGAACAAACCTCGTGTTGGGCCTCGGGTGTCTGGACTTTCCCGCCCCGGCTGGCGATCCTTTGCATCGCGTGCGAAGCAGCCGAGGGGGATCGGCGCGGCTCGGCGTCGGGAGGACATGACATGCGGGCGATCCGTCTGGAGGGCGTCGGACAACTGGCCGTGCGCGATCTCGAAACGCCGGTGCCGGGCGAGGGCGACCTTCTCGTCCGGGTCGAGGCCTGCGGCATCTGCGGCACCGACCGCCATCTCTTCCACGGCGAGTTTCCCTCGCGCCCTCCGGTGACGCTCGGTCACGAGTTCGCCGGCACGGTGGAAGCCGTCGGATCCGGCGTGACGCGTTTCGGCCCCGGCATGATGGTGACGGGCGATCCCAACATCGCCTGCGGGCGCTGCCCCGAATGCCATCGCGGACGGGTGCATCTGTGCCGAAACCTTCAGGCGATCGGCATCCATCGCGACGGCGGCTTCGCCACGCACGTCATCGTGCCGGAGACGCAGGCCCATCGCCTGCCGGACGGATTCGATCCCGTGCACGGCGCCTTCGCCGAGCCGCTGGCCTGCTGCATCCACGGGATGGACGTCGCGGCCCTGAAGCCCGGCGAGACGGTCGTCGTCCTCGGCGGCGGCCTGATCGGCCTCCTCGTCGTCCAGCTCGCGCGCCTTGCCGGCGCCTCGCGGATCGTCCTCGCGACGCGCAGCGCCGACAAGCGTGCGCTGGCCGAGCGGCTGGGCGCGACCGACACCGTGGATGCCGGGCAGCCCGATGCGGAGCGCCGGATCTCTGGCGAGGGCGGTCTCCTGCCGGGCGGCGCCGATCTCGTGGTCGAGGCGGCCGGCGTCGCCGAGACGGTGGCACAGGCGCCGCGCCTCGCCGCGCGTGGCGGCCGCGTGCTTCTTCTGGGCGTCCTGCCGCAGGGCGAAAAGGTTGAGATCGAGCCCTTCGATCTCCTGTTCCGCGAGGTCCAGTTCCTGACCTCGTTCGTCAACCCCTTCACCCATGCGCGCGCCGCGGCTCTTCTCGCCGCGGGCGCCATCGACGTCGCCCCGCTCGTCTCGCGCCGCGTGACGCTGCAGGAAGGCGCCGAGGCGATCTCGGCCCGAGCGCCCGCCGGCGAGATCCGCGCGATCGTCGTGCCCTAAAGGCCGAGGCTCGCGAGGTCCGGCCCGAGCGGCACGATGCCGTTCGGGTTCAGCGCCCGGATCGAATAGTAGCCGCGCTTGATGTGGTCGATCGACACGGTCCCGCGCACGCCGGGCACATCCAGCATCCGCCGCGTGTGGGCGGTGAGGGCCGGGTAGCTCGACAGCGGCCGGCGGTTGCACTTGAAGAGGCCGTGATAGGCGGCGTCGAAGCGGACGAGCGTGACGAAGAGGCGGATGTCGGTCTCGGTGAGCCGTTCGCCGAACAGGAACGGCCCGCCGGCGCCGAGACGATCCTCGAGCGTGTCGAGCGCCTCGAAGACGGCGGCGTAGGCGTCCTCGTAGGCCCCTTGCGTCGTCGCGAAGCCGGCGCGGTAGACGCCGTTGTTGAGGCGCGGATAGAGCCAGTCGTTGAGTGCGTCGATCTCCGGCTCGAGGTCGGCAGGCCGAAGGTCGACGTCGCCGCGCGCAAGCGCGCCGAAGCCGGAATTGAACATCCGCAGGATGTCGGCCGACTCGTTGTTGACGATCGTGCCGCGCCGCTTGTCCCAGAGGACGGGCACCGTCGCGCGGCCGTTCACATGTGGGTCGGCGCGGGTGTAGAGCTCGTGGACGAAGCGCGCGCCGTTGACGGGATCGTCCGTCGAGCCCTCTCCCTCTCCGAAGCGCCAGCCCTCGGCGCCGAGTTCCGGGCGCACCACCGAGACGGACACGACGTCCTCCAGCCCCTTCAGCCGCCGCGCGATCAGCGTGCGCGAGGCCCAGGGGCAGATCAGCGCGACATAGAGGTGGTAGCGGCCCGCCTCCGCGGAGAACCCGCCGTCGCCGGTCGGACCGGCCGAGCCGTCCGGGGTGACGAAGTGGCGAAAGCTCGATGTCTGGCGGACGAAGCCGCCCTTGGCGTCCGTGCCCTGCACCGGCTGCCAGTTTTCCGTCCAACGACCATCGACCAGCATCTCAGCCTCGCTTCAGCGTGATGCCGACCCCGGCGGGATCGGTCAGGTGGATCGCCTCGCCCTGCCGCGCGGCCGTCGCGCCGGAGGCGAGGATCGCGGCCTCGGCCGCCCCGAAGGCTGCCTCGTCGCGGGCAAGAAGCTCGAAGCCCTTGAGGCCGGTGGCGGCGGGATCGCGGGCAGGAGCGCCGCGGCTGTTCCAAATGTTGCCGGCGACGTGGTGGTGATAGCCGCCGCTCGACAGGAAGGTGGCGCTCGCCATGTTCTGCATGACGTCGAGGCCGAGGGCGGCCGTGTAGAAGCGCTCGGCCTCGGCGACGTCGCCGACCTGGAGATGGACGTGCCCGACCGTGGTGCCGGCGGGCGCGCCGGCAAAGGCACTGCCGGCGCCGGCGGCGAAGAGCGCTTGCGTGTCGAGGGGATCGGACACCATCTGCAACGCGCCGCCCGCGCGCGGCCATTCGACCTCGGCCCGGTCGGCATAGACCTCGATGCCGTTGCCCTCGGGATCGGCAAGGTAGATCGCTTCGCTGACGCCGTGGTCCGAGGCGCCCTGGAGCGGGGCGCGGCTGTCCACCGCATGGCGCAGCCAGCGGCCGAGCGAGGCGCGGTCGGGCAGAAGGAAGGCGGTGTGGAAGAGGCCCGCCGAGCGGTGGCCGGAGGGGGGTGCCGAGCGATCCTCGGTCAGTGCCAGGAAGGCGAGTGGCCCTGCGCCGAGATGCACGGTCGCCCCATCCCGTCCGATCTCGGCAAGGCCGATCACCTCGCGATAGAAGTCGGCGATGCGGGCGAGGTCGCGCACCACGAGTGACACCGTGCCGATGCGCAGCGGCGTCTTAGGGGACGGGTCGGGCAGGCTCATGGCAGGGCTCCGGGTGGCGCCGGCGCAAGAAGACCGCCGGTTCCCCATCAGATAAGCCCCGAGGGCCCTCCTGCCGAGGGCCCTCCCGTTGAACGGTCAGTCGTCGACGAGGATCGTGTCGGCGACCTCGATGCCGAAGCCGGTGAGCCCGACATAGGCGCGCTCGTGGGTGGCGAGCACCGAGATGGAGCGCACGCCGACGTCGCGCAGGATCTGCGCGCCGATGCCGACCTCGCGCCAGCGCTGGCGGCGCACCTTGGCGCTGCCGTGGCGCTCGCCGTCGGTCACCGGCTCGCCGGGTGTCGGCGCGGCCTCGAACTGGTCGACCTCGGGCGTGCGCAGGAGCATCAGGATGCCCTGGCCACGGTCCTTCAGCTTGTCGACGGCGAGCTCCACCCAGCTCGGGCGCCCGCGCACCTTGGCGAAGAGGTCGTTGACCGGCTGCTCGCGATGGATGCGCGTCGGCACCTTCTCGGCGTAGCGCACGTCGCCGAACAGGGCGACCACGTGCTGCATGTCGTCGAACGGGGTCTCGTAGACGCGGATGCGCCCCTTGAGGCCGCCGATCATCATCTCCTCCTCGCGCACGCAGCGCACGAAGCTCTCGCGCCGGATGCGATAGGAGATGAGGTCCTCGATCGAGATGATCTTGAGACCGTGCTCGCGCGCGAAGGGGATGAGCTCGGGCAGGCGCTTCACCGTGCCGTCGTCGTTGACGACCTCGGCGAGAACGCCGACCGGCGGCAGTCCGGCGAGCATGGCAAGGTCCGTGCCGGCTTCCGTGTGGCCGGAGCGGGTGAGGACGCCGCCCTCGCGCGCGATCAGCGGGAACATGTGGCCGGGGCGCAGGAACTCCGAACCCGGCACGTTGTCGTTGGACAGCGCCCGCGCGGTCGCCGCGCGCTCTTCCGCCGCGATGCCGGTCGTCATGCCGACGCGGTAGTCGACCGACACGGTGAACGCGGTGCGCATCGGGTCGAGATTGTTGGCGACCATCGGCGGCAGGTTCAGCCGGTTCGCCCGCTCGCCCGTCATCGGCACGCACAGGATGCCGCTCGTGTGGCGGATCATGAAGGCCATCTTCTCCGGCGTCGCGCGCGCGGCCGCCATGATGAGGTCGCCCTCGTTCTCGCGGTCGGTGTCGTCCACCACCACCACGAGCTCGCCCGCGGCGATCGCGGCGATCGCGTCCTCGATCGTGTCCAGTTCCATGCGGCGTTCCCCCGAAAGTCCTTGTCACGCCGCGTGTAGACGGGCGCGCGCCGCCGATCAACGGCGACGGATCGTTCGCCCCGGCGTTGCCCGGCGAAGCGGCCTTGTTGCGCCGCCGGGAAAACCTCAGCCGCGGCCGCGATAGGGCGGCACGCCCTGGTCGGGCAGGAAGACGCCCTCCGGCGGCGCCCCGGTCTGCCAGAACACGTCGATCGGGATGCCGCCGCGCGGATACCAGTAGCCGCCGATGCGCAGCCAGAGCGGCTGCGTCGCCTCCACGATGCGCCGCGCCACCATCACGGTGCAGTCCTCGTGGAAGGCGCCGTGGTTGCGGAACGAGACGAGGAAGAGCTTCAGCGACTTCGATTCGACGAGGCGCTGGTCCGGCGCGTAGTCGATCACGAGATGGGCGAAGTCCGGCTGACCGGTGACGGGGCAGAGCGAGGTGAATTCGGGACAGGCGAAGCGCACGATCGCGGGCGGGCCGTCGCGTCTGGCATAGGGCACGGTCTCGAGGACAGCCTCTTCGGGGCTGGCGGCGGGGCGCGCCTCGGCGCCGAGCTGTGTCAGGGTGGTCGGGGTCATGGGATCGGGCCTCGGGTGGACATGTCGGCGGGTGGCCTAGACCCGCAAGCCTCTTGGTTCAACCTTGGGCCCCCATCCATCACGCATCTTGCAACTTTGCGTGAGGACGGATAAGGCCGGAGGGCCAGGCCGGGCCCCTCTGGCAGTCGCGCGATGCGGCTGCGATGTCGGACTGGCGGACGATTTTCTCCATCCGCGACCCGTCGCGTGCGAGCCCCGTCCGCCGACTGATCGCCAGCCGCGCGTGTCCCGAGGTCTCGTCCCGCATGGGTTGCCCATCCGCTGGAGCGGCGGGAAAGGCCCCCATGTTCGAACTCCTCACACCCGAAGGCTGGCTGGCGCTCGGCCAGATCATCATCATGGACGTCGTCCTTGCCGGCGACAACGCGATCGTCATCGGCCTCGCTGTCGCCGGCCTGCCGGTCGACCAGCGCAAGAAGGCGATCTTCTGGGGCATCGCGGCCGCGACGATCCTGCGCATTGCCTTCACCGTCGTCGCGACGCAGCTTCTGGCCATCGTCGGCCTGCTTCTGGCCGGCGGCCTCCTGCTTCTGTGGGTCTGCTGGAAGATGTGGAGCGAGCTGCGCGCGCCCGAGCACGACGCCGATGGCGAGGCCGGCCTCGACGGCACGGCGGTGGGCAAGCCGCGCAAGACGCTGGCGCAGGCGACCCTCCAGATCATCGTCGCCGACGTCTCGATGTCGCTCGACAACGTGATCGCGGTGGCGGGCGCCGCCGAGGGGCACCACTGGACGCTGCTGGCGTTCGGTCTTCTCCTGTCGATCGCGCTGATGGCGTTCGCCGCCAACTTCATCGCCAAGCTCCTCAACCGCCACCGCTGGATCGCCTATGTCGGCCTCGCCGTGATACTGTTCGTGGCCGTCGAGATGGTGCTGAAGGGCCTCGTGCAGGTCTATCCGCCGGCGGGCGAGTACATCCCGTTCGCCGTCGAGGACACCGCCCATCCGGCGCTGCCGGCCGGCACGGGGCAGGGCGTGCCCGCCACGACCCCGGCGCCCGCACAGTAAAACCTGGTCACGGGTCCGCGCCTGATCGGGGAGCTGACCTTTCGACATGAAAAAGCCGGCGGCTGCGATGCAGTCCGCCGACTTTTTCATGCCTCAAGTCGTCGGTTCAGCCGCGGCCGTCGTCGTCCGGCGACACGCTCTCGTCCTCGGGCCCCGGAATGACGTAGGCGCCCGACAGCCAGCGATGGAGATCGACGTCCTTGCAGCGCGGCGAGCAGAACGGGAAGGTCGCCCGGTCGGACGGGCGACCGCATTCGGGGCACTTGCGGGCCGCGCGCAGGCCCGTGATCTCGGCGCTCACGACGCGGCGCCGTCAAGTCAGCGGGGCGGCGCCCGGCCGGGGCACCACGAAGCCCTCGCCCGTGAGGAGCGACAGCGTCTCGTAGAGCGGAAGGCCGACGACGTTGGAATAGGAGCCGACGAGGCGCACGACGAACGCGCCGGCAAGGCCCTGGATGGCGTAGCCGCCCGCCTTGCCCTGCCATTCGCCGCTCTCGACGTAGCGCTCGATGTCGTCGCGCGACAGGCGCTTGAAGCGGATGCGCGTCTCGACCAGCCGCTGGCGCGCCTTGCCGCCCGGCGTGACGACGCACACGCCGGTGAAGACGCGGTGCGAGCGGCCGGACAGGATGCGCAGGTTGGTGACGGCGTCGTCGGCGATCTCGGCCTTGGGCACGACCTGACGGCCGAGCGAGACCACGGTGTCGGCCCCGAGCACGAACGTGTCGCGGGTCTCGCCACGCGCGGCGATCGCCTCGTAGGCCTTCAGGGCCTTTGCCTTCGACAGCCGCTTGGCGAGCGAGCGCGGGTGCTCGGAGCGTTCCGGCGTCTCGTCGATCGCGGTCGCGAGCAGGCGCGCCGGCTCGATGCCGACCTGCTGCAGAAGCTCGAGCCGGCGCGGCGACCCGGAGGCGAGCACCAGCGCGCTATGGGGCGTGGCCGGCATCGGCGTCTTACTTGAAGCGGTAGGTGATGCGGCCCTTGGTCAGGTCGTAGGGCGTCATCTCGACGAGAACCTTGTCGCCCGTCAGCACGCGGATGCGGTTCTTGCGCATCCGGCCCGCCGTGTGGGCGATGATCTCGTGGTCGTTCTCGAGCTTGATGCGGAAGGTCGCGTTGGGCAGCAGTTCGGTGACCGTGCCGGGGAACTCGAGAACTTCTTCTTTCGCCATGCGGGTATCGGGCCTCGTTGCGGGGCAGGACGACGTCTCGCGTCCTCCCCTTAAGAATCTGGGGTCGCCGGGCATGGCGACCTCGTCAATGGGTGAATTTGGGCCCTAGATCGGATTTCACGCGGCAAAAAGCAAGCCTGCGCTCCGCTTTCCGCCGTGCGAAGGCCGTATCTCAGCCCGAAATGCGCTCGACCTCGGCCCCGCACGCGCCGAGCTTCTCCTCCAGCCGCTCGAAGCCGCGGTCGAGGTGGTAGACGCGGTTGACCAGCGTCTCGCCCTCCGCCACCAGCCCCGCGATCACGAGGCTGACGGAGGCGCGAAGGTCGGTCGCCATGACCGGGGCGCCGACGAGGCGCGGCACGCCCTCGATGCGCGCCATCTGGCCGGACAGCGAGATCTTCGCGCCGAGGCGGGCGAGCTCCTGCACGTGCATGAAGCGGTTCTCGAAGATCGTCTCGGTGATGTGCGAGACGCCCTCCGAGCGCGTCATCAGCGCCATGAACTGGGCCTGGAGATCGGTCGGGAAGCCGGGGAACGGATCGGTCACGACGTCGACCGGCCGGATGCCGCCGCCGTTGCGGCGCACGCGCAGGCCGGTCGGCGTGTCGGTGATCTCGGCCCCCGCGTCGCCGAGCGCGGTCAGCGCGGTCTGCAGGAGGTCGGAATGCGTGCCTTCGAGCGTCACGTCGCCGCCGGTCATCGCGACCGCCATGGCATAGGTGCCGGTCTCGATCCGGTCGGGCAGGACGCGGTGGCGCGCGCCCGACAGCGCCGTGACGCCGTCGATCGTGATGGTCGAGGTGCCGGCGCCCGAGATCTTGGCGCCCATCGCGTTGAGGCAGGCGGCAAGGTCTGCCACCTCCGGCTCGCGCGCGGCGTTCTCGATCACCGTCTGGCCCTTGGCGAGCGAGGCCGCCATCATCATGACGTGCGTCGCGCCGACCGAGACCTTGGGGAAGGTGTAGCGGTTGCCGACGAGCCCGCCCTTGGCCTCGGCGACGATGTAGCCGGCGTCGATGTCGATCGTGGCGCCGAGCGCCTGCAGACCCTCGATGAAGAGGTCGACGGGCCGCGTGCCGATGGCGCAGCCGCCCGGCAGCGAGACGCGCGCCTTGTGGCAACGGGCGAGCAGCGGCCCGATCACCCAGAAGCTCGCGCGCATCTTGGAGACGAGTTCATACGGCGCGGTGGTGTCGACGATGGTGCGGGCGGTGAAGTGGATGGTCCGGCCGGAGGTCGCGTGCGTCGCCAGACGCTTGCCCGACACGGTGTAGTCGACGCCGTGGTTGCCGAGGATGCGGATGAGCTGCTCGACGTCGGCCAGATGCGGCACGTTCTCGAGCGTCAGCGTGTCGTCGGTGAGGAGCGAGGCGATCATCAGCGGCAGGGCCGCGTTCTTGGCGCCCGAGATCGGGATCGTCCCGTTGAGGGCGTTGCCGCCGCGAATGCGAATGCGATCCATGGGAATTCCAGCGCCTTGGCCGACGGACGGGACCGACGGACTCGTCAAAGCGCGTGTCCTACACGAGCGGCCCGTGTGGATCAAACTGGCGCGGGGCCGAGCCGGCCCGTTCAGTGCGGGCGCAGGAGGACGTCGAGGCCGAACACGACCATCGCGACGATCGCGAGCTTCCAGAAGTCGCCGCGGCGCCGGAAGCCCGGCAGGCCGATCGGGCGGATAATCTGGAGGATCATCACGAGGATGATCAGGAAGGAGAAGAGCTTGTTCATCAAGCTCCGCTCTTAGACCCTGCCGCACGGTCTGTCGCGTGGGGCCGTCAGCGCGAGACCGAGGAGACCAGCGGCTCCGGCGCGTTCTCGATTTCCAGCCATTCGCCGGCGTTCGTTGAGGACTGCCGCTTGATGAAGCGGTAGGGCACCTCGGTCCAGCGGCGCACGCGCCAGTCGAGATTGTCGAGCACGAAGTCGCCGGACGCGGTGCGCAGCGTCAGGATGGCGTGGCCGGTGCCGTCGAGCTTGTTGACCACGGTCAGGAGGAGGTCCGAGAGGGGGATGCCGGCCGCATGGAGGCGCGCCCGCTTCAGGAGCGCGTAGTCCTCGCAGTCGCCCTTGTTGTCGGTCGGGAAGGTCCAGTACTCCTCCTGGCCGTAGAGCGCCTGATCGCTCACCGGCTGGATCTCGGCGTTCACGGCAAGGTTGATCTTGGCGACCTTGGCCATCAGCGCGTCGTCGAGCACGGGGGGCGCCTGCCCGGCGTCGGCGGTCGGGCCGCATTCCTCGGGTTGGCGCTCGCAGAAGGCCTTGTGGCCGAAGGGCTGCTTGATGGGGTCGCCCACCACCATCGCGTCGCCGGGCAGCGCCGCGCCGGCAGCCAGGGCGGCCGCCGAATGCAGGCAAAGTACGACCGTCACGCCGAGAAAGCGCCGAAAAATCATCACGATCTCCGTCGAGCGAGCGACCCGTCATCGCTCGTCGGCTATCGTGTGTGCAGTGCCAGAAGCTGTCAATCACCCAAAAACAGCGGAGGCGAAATAGGCGGGGCTTCCAGGGCGGCAAGAGGTGTCCGACGAAAGTTTTCGAAGTCGCGAAATTCGTGCGAGATCAGAGGGTTGTGAGGATCGCGGGCGGCATCGCCGGCTTGTTGCGCAAACGTCACGGATGGGGCGCGCTGCGCTGCCATGCGGCTCAGCTGAGGCCCTCAGGCGGCCGGCGGCCGGCTTTCGCGCGCCAGCGCCAACGCCGCCCGCTCCATGCGGGCAAGGTCCTCGGGGCGCGACAGGCGGTGGTCGCCGTCCTTCACGAGCGTCAGCGTCACGCCCGCCGACGGCAGGAGCGAGACGAGGTCGAGCGCGTGGGTGTGCGGCACGTCCGGGTCTTCCATCCCCTGGATGATGTGGACCGGCACGTCGAGCGCGATCGGCCCCGTCATCACGGCAGCCAGCGCGCCGTCCTCGATCAGCTTGCGCGTATAGACCGTCGGCTGGTCGGAATAGGGCGAGGGCTCGGCGATGAAGCCGTCGCGCTGGAGCGCCGCGCGGTCCTCCGCCGTCAGCTTCGGCTCGACGAGGCGGCTGGTGAAGTCGGGCGCCGGCGCAAGGAGGAGAAGCGCCTGGATGCGGCCGGGCAGGCGCTGGGCGAGGCGCAGCGCGATCCACGCGCCCATCGACGAGCCGACGAGGACGAGCGGCCCCCTCGTGCGCGCCGCGATCACCGCGGCGGCGTCCTCCGTCCAGCCGGTGATCGTGCCGTCCTCGAAGCGTCCCTCGGACTCGCCGTGGCCGGAATAGTCGAAGCGCAGGAAGCCGAGGCCCTCGCGCTCGCACAGGGTCGACAGGACCTCGGCCTTGGTGCCGCGCATGTCGGAGCGGAAGCCGCCGAGCCAGACGAGCGTCAGGCCGTCGCCCCGCCCGTCGACCGCGAGATAGGCGAGGCGCTCGCCGGAATGCGGCGCGATCTCGAAACGGGGCGGCAGATGCGGGGCGGGCGCTTCGGTCATTGTGGCCTCCGTGGCGCGGCGATGGCTGAATTCTGGCGTTTTTTCTCGCGGCCGTGCGTGAAATCGGGGCCGGGGCGTGTTATATGAAGCTTCAGTCTCCGGGCAGAAGGTCCGGTCGCGGTGCGCCGCGGCCTCACTTGTCCCGCCCGGCGCACCGTTTCGAGAATCGACCGTATTCGATCGTCAACAGCCGGAGTCAACGACCATTCGCAGACCATTTCGTGCACCGCCGACCCAGAAGGAGGGGCCGCGCTCCAACCGGGAGATCCGGGTTCCTTCCGTTCAGCTGATCGACGCCGACGGACAGAACCGGGGTGCCATACCCACCCAGGAGGCCCTTGCCCTGGCCGAGGAGGCCGGTCTCGACCTCGTGGAGATCGTGCCGACCGCCGTGCCGCCGGTCTGCAAGATTCTCGATCTCGGCAAGCTCAAGTACGAGGGCCAGAAGAAGGCCTCCGAGCAGCGCAAGCGTCAGAAGGTCATCGAGGTCAAGGAGATCAAGATGCGCCCGAACATCGACGATCACGACTACGAGACGAAGATGAAGGCCGTGCGCCGCTTCTTCGACGAGGGCGACAAGGTCAAGGTCACGCTGCGCTTCCGCGGCCGCGAGATGGCCCACCAGGAACTCGGCATGCGCCTCCTCAACCGGGTGCGCGAGGAGACCGCTGAGATTTCCAAGGTCGAGGCCGAGCCGAAGCTCGAGGGCCGTCAGATGATGATGGTGCTGGCGCCCAAGGGCTGACCGGCCCCGGCATCGCCGGATGCAAGTTTTGGAGGGCGGCCCGCGAGGGTCGCCCTTTTCCATGCGCATCGTTTTTTGGAGTGCGACGGGCTGTCAGCCGGCCGCCGTCGTGGCGGACTCGGCGGCGCTGGGGAGGGTCGCGCCGATCGCGCGCAGCGTCACCACGGCGCGCACCGCTCCGGCCGGCGCCGCCGGCGGCCCGGCCGGGCGCATGTGGACCGCGAGATGCGTGCCCTCCGGCCCCGCCATGATCCAGCGCGTCTCCGGCGCCCCATCGAGGAGGATCGCTGCCAGCGCGGCATCGAAGCGTTCGCCCGCCCGGCGCTCGGCCGGACTGAGCGGCCGGCCAGGGGCCGCGGGGCGGAAGAGGCGCCGGCTCGACAGGATGTCCTCGCCCGCCGCGTTGGCGAAGAGGATGCGGCCGCGCGCGTCGAGGAGGAGAGCGGCGTAGGGGAGGGGATCAAGCAGGCGTTCGAGATCCGGGCGTGGTGGCAAACGCCCCTCGGCGATCCGCGTCGCGAGACCGAGGGCCTCGCCGAGCGGCAGGGTCGCGAGATGGCCGGGATCGGCGTCGGCGGGGACCCGGATCGTCCAGGTTCCGAGGTCCGGCGTCTCGACGGACATGGCGACGGTATCGGCCCGCCGTGGGGGCGGGAGGCGATCGCCCGCCGGCGCGATGCCGACGTCCGGCCCGAGCTCCGCCGCAAGACCTCTCGCCACCGCCTGCCAGCCGGTTCCTTCCAGAACGGCTTCGCCGAGGCGGAGCATCAGGGCGGCGCGGTGGCCGGCAGGGCAGGGGGTGTGGGTCATGGGAGCGGGGACGGAGGGCGATGGGAGGAGTATCGCGTGCAAACCTCTGCAAAGGTTCAATCCGAACGCGCAATTTGGCCGAACGCGCGATTTGGCGGCGATGCGTCGATCTTGCGCCCGCCGCCGCTCGTCTGTATAAGCCGCCCGTTCACGCGAACCGGCCGGCAGGGCATGCCGTGTCGGTTCTGATGCTGTCGTGGCCTCCGATCCTTTGTCGGGATTTGATTCGACCGTTCCTTCGGGTCCGGTCGATGCGGGGCGCGATTTTCCGATCGAGGAGAGCAAAATGCCCAAGATGAAGACCAAATCGGCCGCCAAGAAGCGGTTCCGCATGACCGCCTCGGGCAAGGTCAAGGCGGGCGCCGCCGGCAAGCGCCATGGCATGATCAAGCGCTCCAACGACTTCATCCGCAACGCGCGTGGA
Source organism: uncultured Aureimonas sp. (assembly GCF_913775355.1). GTDB lineage: Bacteria > Pseudomonadota > Alphaproteobacteria > Rhizobiales > Rhizobiaceae > Aureimonas. The sequence continues at coordinate 3,584 of NZ_CAJYIU010000002.1, read as the reverse complement.
TCGATGATCCTCAGCGAGGCCGATGCCAAGATCGTCAAGGTCTACATGCCCTACAACCGCTGATCGCGGTCGGGCACTCAAAGATTTCAAGGAGATAAGATCATGGCACGCGTCAAGCGGGGCGTTACGTCCCACGCCAAGCACAAGAAGGTCCTGAAGGCCGCCAAGGGGTTCTACGGCCGTCGCAAGAACACGATCCGCGCCGCCAAGGCGGCCGTCGATCGGTCCAAGCAGTTCGCCACGCGCGATCGCCGCGTCAAGAAGCGCAACTTCCGCGCCCTGTGGATCCAGCGCATCAACGCCGGCGTGCGCGAGCATGGCCTGACCTACGCCCGCTTCATCGACGGCCTCAACAAGGCCGGCATCCAGGTCGACCGCAAGGTCCTCTCGGACATCGCGATCCACGAGCCGGAGGCGTTCGCCGCCCTCGTCGAGCAGTCGCGCACCGCACTCGGCTACATCAAGGACGCGAGCGAGACCGCTCACGCCCGCGCCGTCGGCGAGAAGCAGGCCGCCTGAGGGCGGTCGACCTCTCGAGGTCGATGACACGCAAAGGCCCGCGGCGTCCGACGCCGCGGGCCTTTTTGCGTTTCCCACGAGCCGCCGCCGGGCGGCCGGGCGTGTTTTAAGCGTTTTTCTTCCGCGACCGATGCTGTAGGACGGGCCCGCCGGAACGGGCCATCCCGTCCCGCCTTCCCTTCGCCTGCCCGTGAGGACCTGCCGTGACGGACCTGTCCGCGATCGAAGCCCGCTATCTCAACGACGTGGAGAACGCTGCCGACGAAGCGGCGCTCGAGGCCGTGCGCCTTGCCGCGCTCGGCAAGAAGGGCGAGATTTCCGAGCTTCTGAAAGGGCTCGGCAAGATGGACGCGGAGGAGCGGCGCGAGTTCGGGCCGAAGCTCAACGGCCTGCGCGACCGCGTGGCCGAGGCGCTCGGCGCCAAGCGCGAGCGGCTGGCCGATGCCGCGATCGAGGCGCGCCTCGCGGCCGAGCGGCTCGACGTGACGCTGCCGGTCCGCCCCTCGCCGGTCGCGCGCGGGCGCATCCACCCGATCAGCCAGGTCGTCGACGAGATCACTGCGATCTTCGCCGACATGGGCTTCTCGGTGGCCGAAGGCCCGGACATCGAGACCGACCGCTACAACTTCACGGCACTCAACTTCCCCGAGGGCCATCCCGCCCGCGAGATGCACGACACGTTCTTCCTGAAGGCTAAAGAAGGGGCGGAGCGCAAGCTTCTGCGCACCCACACCTCGCCCGTGCAGATCCGCACGATGGAAGCCTCGAGCCCGCCGATCCGCATCGTCATCCCCGGCAAGACCTACCGGCAGGATTCGGACGCCACCCACACGCCGATGTTTCATCAGGTGGAAGGGCTCGTCATCGACAAGTCCGCCAACATCGCCAACATGAAGTGGGTGCTGACGGAGTTCTGCAAGGCGTTCTTCGAGGTGCCGAGCCTCAACATGCGCTTCCGGCCGAGCTTCTTCCCCTTCACCGAGCCTTCGATGGAGGTCGACATCCAGTGCGACCGCTCCGGCTCCGAGGTGCGCTTCGGCGAAGGCACCGACTGGATGGAGATCCTCGGCTGCGGCATGGTGCATCCCAATGTCCTGCGCGGCGTCGGGCTCGATCCCGACGAGTACCAGGGCTTCGCCTGGGGCATGGGCATCGACCGCATCGCCATGCTGAAATACGGCATGCCGGACTTGCGCGCCTTCTTCGACGCCGACATCCGTTGGGTCGAGCACTACGGCTTCCGCCCGCTCGACATGCCGACCTTGTTCTCCGGTCTAAGTTCGTAACGCCGGACCTATGGCGCGCTCGTTCCGCTATCCCGTGCGCGACCCGGCCGACTGGGCGGCGATGGGGCGGCTCTCGCCGCTCCACCGCCTGGCGCTCGCCCTTCGCGAGCGGCGCTACCGGCGGCGCGCGCGGCCGGCCGACGGGATCGCGCTGACGCCCGCCAAGCCCGAGCGGCCCCTGGCGGCGGGCGATCTCGCCCTCGTCTGCACCGTGCGCAATTCGGCGAGCTACCTGCCGGCGTTCCTCGCCCATTACCGGCGCCTCGGCGTCACCCGCTTCATCTTCGTCGACGATCGCTCGGACGACGGCACGGCCGAGCTTCTCGCCGGCCAGCCCGACGTCGACCTCTTCACGTCGAACGTCACCTACGGCGCCTCCGCCTATGGCCGGGTGTGGCGCGACGCGCTGTTCACGCGCTACGGCCGGGGGCGCTGGTATCTCAACGTCGACGCCGACGAGTTCCTCATGTTTCCCGGCTGCGAGACGCGGGGCCTTCGGGACTTCATCGCCGACCTTGAGCGGGCGGGGCTGAAGCGGGGGCTGGCCCCGATGCTCGACCTCTACCCCGACGGGCCGCTGCGCGAGGCGGTCTACGATCCAGCACGGCGTCGGCATCCGCTGGAGGTCTCGCCGCTCATCGACGGCGAGGGCTACGAGATCGCCCCCGAGAAGTTCACGCTGTCCGTGCGCGGCGGGCCGCGCACGCGCCTCTTCGGCAACCGGATCCGCCTCACCAAGTTCCCGGTGATCTTCGTGGACGCGGCGACGCAGGAGAACGGCTCCTCGATCCACGGACCCCTGCCGATCGCGCGCAACTTCGCGCCCGTTCACGCCGTGCTCCTCCATTTCAAGTTCTCGTCGGTCTCGGTCGAGGAGTTCGCGCGTCTTGCGAAGGAGGGCGAGCATTTCGGCGGCGGCGTCTTCTATGCCGAGATCGCGGCCTCCGGCGCCTTCAATCCCGACCTGTCGCTGGCATATCCCGGCTCGCTGCGGGTCGGGAGTTCCGAGGATCTCGTGAGGCGCGGCTTCATGCAGGACCTGCGTCCCTAGCGCTTCGATTTGACCCGTGCCCCAAAGGCGGGCATCACAGCCGCGCCCGTTCCCGAGGCGTATCGCCTTTCAGCTGACGAGGAAACGCATCATGGCCCGATCCGCCGCCGGCATCGCCCGCTCCGCCGTGGTGGAGACCGTGTCCGTGATCGCCGGCGCGATCATCGGCACGCTGGTGGCCGCCATCTTCGGCTGGCTGTTCCTGTCGCTCGGCTTCGCGACGCTCGCCGCCTCGCCCTCGGTCTACATCCTCGCGCTCGTGACGGTCGCGATCTTCGCGGGGCTCTACGGTTATCTGCCGGCGACGCCCGCCGTCCTCGGCTCGCTGGCGGTCGGCATCCTCCTGCCGACCGTGATCGCCAAGTTCGCCTTCGATTCCACCGAGACGCTGGCGACGCTCCTCGCGGTCAACGTCGTCTTCGCGCTCACCGCCCTCTCGGTCTACCGCTTCGTCCACGCCAGCGGCCTCGTGCGGCAGGCGGCGTCGGACGTCGCCGACCGCACCTGAGCGCTCCCGCTTTTGGCCCGCCGGGCCGCCTCCATCCGTTCCGTTCCCGTTTTTCGAGCCCGTCATGAAGTTCACCCTGTCCTGGCTAAAGGATCACCTCGACACCGACGCCACCCTCGCCGAGATCACCGAGCGCCTCACCGCGATCGGCCTCGAGGTGGAATCGCTCGACGACAAGGCCGCCATGCGCGCCTTCACGATCGCCCGCGTGCTCGACGCG
>NZ_CAJYIU010000001.1 GCF_913775355.1 uncultured Aureimonas sp. | reverse complement strand
AGCACCGCACGCCCGGCGAGGTGCCGCTGCCGCCCGCCGGCGTAGTCCCTGCGGGCGAGGTCGCGCTGCTTCTCCACCTCGACGACCTGACGCCTGAGACGCTTCCCCTCGGCCGCGTCGGGCGCGTGGCGGGGCTCCTGACACATGCCAACGGCGCGACCGATCCGGTGAAAGCGGCCGATCGCGCGGCGCTGGAGGACGGGTTGCAGCGAGCCGCCGCCCGGTTCGACTGCCCGGTGGTCGCGCTGGAGGATGGCTGGGCCGGGGAACTGCCGGTGGTCACCCCCGACGCTCCGGTCGGGCCGAGCGCCGCCGCGCTGCCGGCGGGGTGCGTGCGCATCCGGCGGCGCTGGGACGAGGCGGCCTGGCCGCATGCGACACGCGGCTACTCCCGGCTGCGCTCGGCGATCCCCGACGTCCTCGACGCCTGCGAGGTGTCATGAGCGAACTGACCGTCTGGCACGACGGCTCGTGCCCCTTGTGCCGGCGCGAGATCGCGCTGATGCGTCGCCTCGACCGGCACGGCGCCATCCGCTTCGTGGACGCGGCGGCCGTCGAGGGGGGCGACTGTCCGATCGACCGGGCCGAGCTTCTCGCCTGTTTCCATGCGCGCGAGGACGGGCGCATCCTCAGCGGCGCCGCGGCGTTCGCCGCCATGTGGCGCGCCATACCCACCCTGCGCCCGCTCGGGCTCCTGTTCCGCAGCCGCCCGGCGCTCGCGGTTCTGGAGGCGCTGTATCGCGGCTTCCTGCGCGCGCGCCCGCGCCTTCAGCGGCTGGCCTTGCGATGGGAGCGACCATGAGACCGACACCCGACCCGACCCGCGACGGCCAGGAAAGCGTCTGGGACTACCCGCGTCCCGCGATCGCGGAGCGGTGCGGCGCCCACATCGTCATCGAGCACAGGGGCCGCCGCATCGCCGACAGCCGCCGCAGCGTGCGCACGCTTGAGACCAGTCATCCGCCGACCTACTACATCCCGGTCGAGGACATCGCGCCCGGCATCCTTCGCCGCGGCGCCGGTCGGTCCATCTGCGAATGGAAGGGCGCCGCGACCTACTGGGACGTGGTGGTCGACGGCGAGGTGCTCGCCGCGGTCGGCTGGAGCTACGCGGCGCCGACGCCGGCCTTCGAGATCCTGCGCGACCACATCGCCTTCTACGCGCGGCCCCTCGACCGTTGCCTCGTCGACGGCGAGACGGTGACGCCGCAACCCGGCCCCTTCTACGGCGGCTGGATCACCTCGAAGGTCGCTGGTCCGTTCAAGGGCGGTCCGGGCACGATGGGCTGGTAGCACGGTGTCGAGGACGATTTCCGGCCGATAACCACCGGTTTTGCTGGCTACGGCCGGCAAACCGACCTATCTTGTCGTTCAGAGGCGTGTGCTGCGTGCGCCCTGGGCTTCCCAAAACCGACGGAGAACTGGATCAACCTTTCGCAAGAAGGATCGCAGAGCCATGTCCTCTCCGCCCGTCGCCGACAGCCGCAGCCCTCGCCCGTCCGGTCTCCTGCGCCGCTTCATGGGCAGCGAGGCCTCCGGCGGCCTCGTCCTGATGGCCGCCGCGGCGCTGGCGCTGATCGTCGCGAACTCGCCCGCCGCTCCCGCCTATTTCGAGGCGCTGCACGTCTATGTCGGAGGGCTCTCGGTCCTTCACTGGATCAACGACGCGCTGATGGCCGTGTTCTTCCTGCTCGTAGGCCTGGAGATCAAGCGCGAGGTCGTCGGCGGCCAGTTGTCGACGTGGCAGGCGCGCGCGCTGCCGGGTCTTGCCGCGCTCGGCGGCATGGCCGCGCCCGCCCTCATCTATGTCGCCTTCAACGCCGCGTCCCCGCAGAGCATCGGCGGGTGGGCGATCCCGGCCGCGACCGACATCGCCTTCGCGCTCGGCGTTCTGTCGCTCCTGGGCAAGCGCGTGCCGCTTTCGCTTAAGGTGTTCCTGACGGCCCTCGCCATCATCGACGATCTCGGCGCCGTGCTCATCATCGCCTTCTTCTATACGGCCGATCTGAATGTCGCGGCGCTCGGCGGCGCGGCGGTCGTCGTCGGCGTTCTCGTCGGCCTGAACCGCGCCGGGGTGACGCGTCTTCTGCCGTATCTCGCACTCGGCGCCGTGCTCTGGGGGCTCGTCTTCCTGTCGGGCATCCACGCGACGCTCGCCGGCGTCATCCTGGCGCTGACCATCCCGCTCGTCGTCGAGACGCCGGGGCTGCAGGAAGAGGAGCCGCCGCTTCTCAAGCTGGAGCACGCCATCCAGCCATGGGTCGCCTTCGCGATCGTCCCGATCTTCGGCTTCGCCAATGCGGGCGTCTCGTTCGCGGGCTTCAGCCCCTCGGCGCTTCTCGATCCGGTGCCGCTCGGCGTCGCGGCCGGCCTCTTCCTCGGCAAGCAGATCGGCGTCTTCGGGCTCGTCGCCCTCGCGGTGAAGGCGCGCGGGGCGAGCCTGCCGGAGCGGGCGACCTGGGTTCAGGTCTACGGCGTCTCGCTCCTGTGCGGCATCGGCTTCACGATGAGCCTCTTTATCGGCCTGCTCGCCTTTCCGACCGACCCGCTGCTGCAGGACGAGGTGAAGCTCGGCGTGCTTCTGGGGTCCGTCGCCTCGGGGATCGCCGGCGCCGCCGTCCTGTCTCTCGCCCGATCCCGAATGCCGCCGGCGGACGCGGCCGCCTGACGCGCTCGGTCCCGCCGCCGGAGCGGCGGGCCGCTTTCGTCAGCGGGACTGCTCGAGAACGTAGATCGGCGGCGCGTCCGGGCGCAGCATGTCGCGGGTGAGGTCCATGCTCGTCGTTCCCACGCGGTGCACGCGATCGCCGGGGAAGCGGTCGAGGAAACGCTCTACCGGCTCGATCGAAAGCACGCCCTTGGCGCTGTAATAGTGCATCGGGATGATCGCGCCGGGGCGGATGCGCTCGATCGCGCGGTCGAGATCGTCGAGCGCGATCGTCGCGTGCTCGCCCGTCAGCGCGAGGAGGAGATCGACCTTGCCGGCGAGCGCATCGAGATGCTCGTCCGCCACGGGATTTCCGATGTCGCCCATGTGGAGGACGCGGATGCCGCCGAGTTCGAACAGGTAGAGCGCGTTCGCGTCGGGATCGCGATTGAACTCCTTCCGGAAGTCGAAGGTCAGGCTCTCGTAGGCCGGGAACGAGCGCACCGCGAGGCCCTTCACCACCGTCCCTTCCGGCGGCAGTTCCAGCGTGTTGACCACCGCCGGGTTCCCGAGGACGTGGCTCGGATCGGAATGGAACCGGTCGGTCGCCGAGCTCATCAGGACGATGTCGGCCGGCTCGTCGATCCGGTCGAAGCCGCTGTTGCCGGGCGCCGGCGTGTAGGGATCGGTGACGACCGCAAGGCCGTCCGCTTCCAGCCGGAAGCTCGCATGGGCGTAGAAGGTGATCTTCATCGGGCTCCTCCCGGGCTCGAGGACGGACGTCAGGCGATCTTCTCGCCGTCGAAAAGCTCCCAGCTCTCGGTCAGTTCGCCCTGCTTCTGCGAGAAGGCCTGTATGTGCGCGGAGTTCATGTGCGCGTCCCAGAGCGCCCGGCTCTCCCAGTTTTCGTGAAAGACGAAGAGGCCGGGATCCTGGGCCGAGCGGTGGAGGTCGTAGTTGAGGCAGCCCTTTTCCGCACGCGTCGGCGCGACGAGCGCACGCAACTCGCGCTCGAGACCGGCTTCGCTGCCGGATTTCGCCTTCAAGCGGGCGACGACGGTCAGTGTGCTCATGGTCGAAAGTCTCCTCCGGCTTCCAGGACTGCGGGCCTGACGCAAGGGTAGGTGCCGACGGGTAGAGAGCAAGACCGCAGGACGGAACCGACGTCCCATCGCTGCGGACCGCTCGAACCGAACCGATGCGTTCAGTGGGCCGGCGGCGCGTGCTCGCCGGCTTCGATGCGGATCGGCAGGACGTTGCCGGGCGGGGGCAGGGGGCAGACCGCAAAATCGGTGAAGGCGCAGGGCGGGCTGACGGCGTGGTTGAAGTCGAGGACGATGGTGTCGTCCGTCACGTCCTCGCCGAACAGGAAGCGCGCGGCGGGATAGGTCTCGCCGGTCCTCGCCGTCGCGTCGCGGAAGACGAACTGCGGGCGCTCGGGCGTGCCGTGCGTGGCCAGAAGCTCGTATCGCTGTCCCTCCCGC